>NZ_JBNHFL010000139.1:0-203 GCF_059090205.1 Arthrobacter sp. CMU6 | reverse complement strand
CAAGACCGCCCTCAATGTTCCCGTCTGCGCTGGCGTTTCCGCCCCCGCCGCTGTTTCCGTCGCCGGTGGCCTCGCGTCCGGTTCCGGTTCTGTCGCCAGGGGTGGTGGTGCGGGGGTTGGTGGCAGTGTTCATGACGGTGGTGAGGGTTTCGAACTGCTCGGCGGTGGCAAAGATTTCGAGGTGCTGGAGGCCGTGCTTGGGG
>NZ_JBNHFL010000138.1:0-207 GCF_059090205.1 Arthrobacter sp. CMU6 | reverse complement strand
TGGTGTGCCGCGGCAGAACCGTCAGCGGCCGCAGCACCATGTCCGCCACACCATAGGGCAGCGGAACCCCGTTCCCACCGCCAGCGCCAGCGCCGGCGAGCTGCAGTGTCCCGGTCTCCGCGATCGACGCCAGCCGCGCTTCGACCTCATCGGGCAGGATCAGCTCCGGGTGGAAGCCCTCCAGGCCCAGCAGGATCGCCGTCATCG
>NZ_JBNHFL010000137.1:0-223 GCF_059090205.1 Arthrobacter sp. CMU6 | reverse complement strand
GGAACGAGTTCATCCTGTCCGAGTGGGAACTGGAAGCCTGCGGCTGGGAAGACTTCCACCCCCACAGTGAAACGAACTTCGTACTGGAAGGCGAACTTCACGTCCAGAGCGAAGGCAAGACCGTCATCCTGAAGCCGGGCGACGTGGCACGCGTCAATCCAGGACAACTCGGCCGCTACTGGGCACCGGTCTACGCACGCATGGTCACCACCTACGGCCCCAA
>NZ_JBNHFL010000136.1:0-234 GCF_059090205.1 Arthrobacter sp. CMU6 | reverse complement strand
AACGGCTTGACGGGCTCGTCGGCGCCTGCCAAACCGCCCTCACCACCGACGCCCTGCCCGCCAACGGCGGACACCGGCCCCAAATCCTGGCCACCATCGACTACCGTGACCTCCTCGCCGAACTCCAACAACGACAGGACGCACAACGGGCCCAAGGCGCACAGTGGGGCCAGGACGCCCAGGGACCCCAGCCGGCCTACACCGGTCCGATCAACACCGGCCGCACCGGCCAAG
>NZ_JBNHFL010000135.1:0-235 GCF_059090205.1 Arthrobacter sp. CMU6 | reverse complement strand
CCGGCCCGGCGGTGTGGCTGGCCTCGTCCGGCTCGGATTTCGTGAACGGGCAGACCATCTTTATCGACGGCGGAATGACGGTGGTGGTCTGATGACACACACAACAACAGCAGAAACGTCGGCGGCGGCAGGGGCTGGTTTGCCGGTGTCGGGTCCGGCGGTCGTGGCGCACGGCAAGGGTGACCTGCGGATCGAGGATCTTGCCCTGGCGGTGCCGGGGCCGGATGAGGCGGTG
>NZ_JBNHFL010000134.1:0-243 GCF_059090205.1 Arthrobacter sp. CMU6 | reverse complement strand
TGACCTCGTTCAGGAGCGAGCCCGGGTCCCGGTTGTCCAGCCAGGACGCGACCGATTCGGAGCGGTCGGCGGCCTGCCGGATCAGGTCCGAGGCCACGCCCTGCCGGTCCGGAGCGTCGGCCATGGTGCGCAGCTGCGAGGAGATCGTGCGGATGCCTTCGGCGGCCTTGGTCTGCTGGGTGCCGGCCTGGCTGGCCAGGTCCGACTTCGCCTGGTGGAGCAGGTCACGGGCGCTGTTCTTCG
>NZ_JBNHFL010000133.1:0-245 GCF_059090205.1 Arthrobacter sp. CMU6 | reverse complement strand
TCTTGGGGCCTTCGGTGCTGGAGGCCGCGAGCTTGTAGATGCCCTTCAGGACGCCTTCGACGTCGAGGTTCTCCGGTTCGGCGGGCTGGGTGATGGGCTCGTTGTAGACCGTGAGGTAGTACATCAGGTTACGGTCGGCGGAATCGTGCCCGTACATGCGTTCGAGGCCGTCCCGGACGATGTGGCCCATTTCGTAGCCGTAGGCGGGGTCGTAGGTGACCACGGCGGGGTTGGTGGAGGCCAGC
>NZ_JBNHFL010000132.1:0-246 GCF_059090205.1 Arthrobacter sp. CMU6 | reverse complement strand
GACCCTCACCGGGACCCGGGGTGGCCGGATGCACCGCCACCGGCGTCCCGGCCGCCGGGCCGGTCCCGTCCCCCGCGGCCCGGACCACCCGCCCGGATATCTCATGCCCCAGCACCAGCGGCGCCTTCAGGACCGACTCGCCCGCCGCACCGTGCAGCCAGTAATGCAGGTCCGACCCGCAAATCCCCCCGAACAGCACCTCGACCACCGCCTCATCCGGCCCCGGCACCGCCAGGGCAAGATCCT
>NZ_JBNHFL010000131.1:0-246 GCF_059090205.1 Arthrobacter sp. CMU6 | reverse complement strand
CACTCGACGAGGTCATCGTGACCATGCGCGAGACCGGCAAGGACATGAGCTCCAAATACAAGGAAACAGCCATGGGCGGCCTCGCCGTCAACGTCGTGGCCTGCTGAGTTAGCGCTCCTGCTTAATTACTAGGAAAGAGAACAATGACGCTGGCACCAGAAGGCCGGAAAATGCTGCGGATCGAGCAGCGCAATGCGGCCACCCCGGTGGAACGCAAACCGGACTGGATCAAGGCCAAGGTCCAGA
>NZ_JBNHFL010000130.1:0-253 GCF_059090205.1 Arthrobacter sp. CMU6 | reverse complement strand
GTCCGCACCGCCGTAACGTGGGTGGGCATCGTCGGCTTTGTCGGCAAGGGGCTGGCCTTGTTTGTGCTCGGGCTGCTGCTGGCGGTCGCCGCGGTGCAGAACGACCCGCAGGACGTGAAAGGCCTCGACGGCGCGCTCAAGGCGCTGCGCGAGCAACCGTTCGGGCCGGCGGCGCTGGCCGTGGTGGCCGTCGGGCTGATTTGCTACGGGCTCTATCTGGGGGCCCGGGCACGTTACGCGAAGATGTAGCTAA
>NZ_JBNHFL010000129.1:0-253 GCF_059090205.1 Arthrobacter sp. CMU6 | reverse complement strand
CGTCAAGGTGCAGGAATTCGCCCTGCGTAACGGCTGCCCGGTGATCGGCATCAACGACGGCGGCGGGGCCCGCATCCAGGAAGGCGTGGCCTCGCTGGCCATGTTCGCGGACATCTTCCGCAACAATGTTGCCGCGTCCGGCGTTGTGCCCCAGATCTCGCTGATCATGGGCCCGTGCGCGGGCGGCGCCGCCTACTCCCCCGCGCTGACGGACTTTGTGGTGATGGTGGATAAGACCAGCCACATGTTCATC
>NZ_JBNHFL010000128.1:0-254 GCF_059090205.1 Arthrobacter sp. CMU6 | reverse complement strand
CCTCTGCTGAGAAGGGCGGCTTCTCCTCATTCATGGAGAAGGAAATCCATGACCAGCCCGACGCCGTCGCGCAGACCCTGCTGGGGCGTTCGGACCTTAATGGCCGGCTGACCCTGGATGAGCTGCGGATTGACCCGGAGCTGCTGAAGAAGGTCAGCAAGATCATCGTGCTGGCCTGCGGCACCGCAGCCTATGCGGGCCTGGTGGCCAAGTACGCGATTGAGAACTGGTGCCGGATCCCCACCGAGGTGGAG
>NZ_JBNHFL010000127.1:0-255 GCF_059090205.1 Arthrobacter sp. CMU6 | reverse complement strand
AAGCGGCGCGGCACATGATCCCGCGGGGCCGGGGGAAGATCATTAACATCTGTTCGGTGCAGACGGATCTGGCCCGGCCCACGATCGCGCCGTATGTGGCGGCGAAGGGCGGGTTGCGGAACCTGACCCGGGCGATGACGGCGGAGTGGGCGGGCTCTGGGTTGCAGATTAACGGGATCGCGCCGGGGTATATCCATACCGAGATGACGCAGAACCTGGTCGATGACGGGCAGTTCAATGCCTGGATCCTGGGCC
>NZ_JBNHFL010000126.1:0-258 GCF_059090205.1 Arthrobacter sp. CMU6 | reverse complement strand
CCGTCCCCTGGGCCCTCGAAGCCCAGCGGATCCTCGCCGAAGACTGGGGCGTCTCCGCCGACGTCTGGTCCGTCACCTCCTGGAACGAACTGCGCCGCGACGGCCTCGCCGCCGAGGAAGAAGCCTTCCTCAACCCCGGCCAGACCGCCCGCGAACCCTTTGTCACCAAGCAGCTCGCCGGTGCGCAGGGACCCGTCGTCGCCGTCTCGGACTACATGAAGGCCGTCCCGGACCAGATCCGGCAGTTCGTCCCGAACG
>NZ_JBNHFL010000125.1:0-259 GCF_059090205.1 Arthrobacter sp. CMU6 | reverse complement strand
CCAGAGCCAGCACGGAAATTTCGCCGAACGTGTCCCATGCCCGGATGTCCACCAAAATGACGTTGACGATGTTCCTGCCGCCGCCGTCCTCGTAGGCCAACTTCGGCAGGGCAAGTGATATCGGATCTGCCGTGCGTGCCGCCATCGCGGTCATCGCGATCACGATCATGGTCAGGCCAAACGCCGCACCGATGATGGCGCGCAGCAGTTTGAAACGCCCGGGTGTGCGCAGCCATAGCCGCGCCGGCAGGGAACGCAG
>NZ_JBNHFL010000124.1:0-265 GCF_059090205.1 Arthrobacter sp. CMU6 | reverse complement strand
CCAGCGATGCCGATCTCCCCCATCTCGCCCGGCGGCAGCGCCCGTGACTCGTCGGGATCCAGGATCATGATCGTGTAGGTCGGCAAGGGCTGCCCCAGGGTGATCGGCTTGTCGGGGTGCATCACGTCCCATGTCGCGGTCACGGTCGCTTCGGTAGGTCCGTAGACATTGAGGAATCGCCGTCCCGGCCGATGCCAGCGTTCGGCCAGATCGCGCGGGCAGGCCTCACCTGAGACGAGTAGGAAACGCAGGTCGGGGAGCTCAC
>NZ_JBNHFL010000123.1:0-279 GCF_059090205.1 Arthrobacter sp. CMU6 | reverse complement strand
GGGCAGGTCCGCAACAACCAGGGTGAACTGGTGCCTGCCGCCGAGGCGCTGGCAGCCGCCGGGCTGGAACCGGTGGAACTCCGCGAGAAGGAAGGCCTGGCGCTGATCAACGGCACCGACGGGATGCTGGGCATGCTGATCATGGCCTCGGCGGACCTGCACCGGCTGCTGAAGACGGCCGACCTCGCCGCCGCCATGAGCATTGAAGGCCTGCTGGGTACCGACGCGGTGCTGGCCGAAGACCTGCACGCGCTCCGGCCGCACCCCGGCCAGATTGCC
>NZ_JBNHFL010000122.1:0-279 GCF_059090205.1 Arthrobacter sp. CMU6 | reverse complement strand
AGGGAGGTGGTGTCGGCCTTGGCGTGCGCGGCCGTCGGCGGGGTATCGGGGATCTGGCTGCTCACAGGGGACGACCCCCACCCTCGGTATACGGGTCAGCAATGTTCCGCAGTGCTCCTGCTGACGAACCGGTGGGAAGCGACTGCGTGGAAGCGGGGCCGGTGCCCGAGATGCTCGGCTCGCCAAAGGCAGGTTCGCGGAGGCTGTTCTGGTCGTAGAAGGGCTCGCCTGCGTCTTCTGTGATGGTGCCGTCTGTTGCGGAAAGCCGGGCTGGCCGGG
>NZ_JBNHFL010000121.1:0-279 GCF_059090205.1 Arthrobacter sp. CMU6 | reverse complement strand
TCAGGCAGGCTGTTTCTTTCACTACGTGCATGGTGCGTTCTTCGTTGAGTTGGCCGGTGTCCAGGGCGGTCAGGGTGTGGGGCATTTCGGTGACCAGGGCCTTGGCCATGCCGAGGAGCCGGCCGCCGCGGTGCGGGGACTCGCCCCGGGCCAGGGCGATCTGCTCAGCCGCGCCCATGCTGTGTTCTTTGGGGCGTTTCTTGCCGAGGTCCTCGGCCGCCAGGGTGCTGCCTGTGGCCTGCCCTAGATCGGCCTGCCCTGGATCGGCCTGCGCAGAAT
>NZ_JBNHFL010000120.1:0-281 GCF_059090205.1 Arthrobacter sp. CMU6 | reverse complement strand
GTAGACGACTTCCAAGTATTCTTCGGCGATTGCATAGCGCTGGCCGTGATCGATCAAGTCGCCGAGGCCAACATTTCGGTGCGCATTGGCTGACGCGCTAGTGACGACATTCCAACCCACGCGTCCATTCGTCAGGTGGTCCAGCGTCGCAGTAGATCGCGCGAACGTATACGGCGGGTGCTGGATAGTCGCGCTGGTGTAGATGAATCCCAGATGCTCTGTGGCCTGCGCCATAGCTGGAATCAACATCACCGGGTCAGCGATAGGGAACATCAATCCGC
>NZ_JBNHFL010000119.1:0-282 GCF_059090205.1 Arthrobacter sp. CMU6 | reverse complement strand
CGTGCTGGAGGCCTTCGCCGGTGAGGGTGGTCCGTCCTGCGGTGGCGCCGATGATGAAGCCGCGGGTCATCTGGTCGGCGGCGGCCCAGAAGGCGTCGCCGGTGCGCTGGAAGCCGAACATGGAGTAGAACACGTAGACCGGGACCAGGGGCACGCCGTGGGTGGCGTAGGCGGTGCCGGCGGCCGTGAAGGCTGCCACGGCGCCGGCTTCGTTGATGCCGGGGTGGATCAGCTGGCCCTGGGCGGACTCCTTGTAGGCCAGGACCAGGTCCCGGTCCACGG
>NZ_JBNHFL010000118.1:0-283 GCF_059090205.1 Arthrobacter sp. CMU6 | reverse complement strand
CTGGTCACCGAAATGCCCCACACCCTGACCGCCCTGGACACCGGCCAACTCAACGAAGAACGCACCATGCACGTAGTGAAAGAAACAGCCTGCCTGAGCGTGGAAGACCGGGTCGCGGTCGATGAGGAACTGGCCGCGGATACAGGGACCTTCAACGGCGCCGGGACCCGGGCCGTCATCGCCACCGTCAAGGCCGCCGCTATCCGGCGGGACGCACGCTCCGTCACCCAGCGCGCCAGCCACGCCGCGTCGGAGCGGTCCGTCAGCCTGCGCCCCGCCCCGG
>NZ_JBNHFL010000117.1:0-296 GCF_059090205.1 Arthrobacter sp. CMU6 | reverse complement strand
CGAGGACATCGGCATGCAGGCCCACAAGATGGGCGCCGCATCCATCACCATGAGCTACCGCACCAACCCCATGGGCTACCACTGGCCCGAGACCACCATCGAACGGCCGCTCGTCACCCACTTCCAAGGCAGCACCGCATACTTCAGCGACGGCACCCACGACGATTTCGACGCCGTCGTACTCTGCACCGGATACCAACACAAATACCCGTTCCTGCCCAGCGAACTGTCCCTGAAATCCCCCAACGTCCTCTACCCGGGCAACCTCTACAAAGGCGTGGTCTGGCAACAGAACA
>NZ_JBNHFL010000116.1:0-298 GCF_059090205.1 Arthrobacter sp. CMU6 | reverse complement strand
ACCGGCTGAACAAGCCCGGATCAGGCCTCTCCGGCGGCCAGCAGCAGCGCCTGTGCATTGCCCGAGCCATCGCGGTTTCCCCGCAGGTGATCCTGATGGACGAGCCGTGTTCGGCACTCGACCCCATCTCCACGCTCGCCATTGAGGACCTGATCGAGGAACTCAAGACGCAGTACACAGTGGTGATCGTGACCCACAACATGCAGCAGGCGGCCCGCGTGTCCGACAAGACCGCGTTCTTCAACATCGCCGGCACCGGCAAGCCGGGCAAGCTGATCGAATACGGCGATACACCCAC
>NZ_JBNHFL010000115.1:0-298 GCF_059090205.1 Arthrobacter sp. CMU6 | reverse complement strand
CATCGCCTCCGTAGGCATCATCGTCACCTGGGCCACCATCGTCCTGTGCCAGATGCAGCTCAAACGCTGGGCCGACAAAGGATGGCTCAAACGCCCCTCGTTCCGCATGTTCGGTGCACCCTACACCGGCTACCTCTCGCTGCTCTTCCTCGTCGGCGTCCTCGTCATGGTCTTCATCGACTCACCCCTGACCCTGGTCGTCACCCTCATCGCCATCGCCCTCATGACCGCCGGCTGGTACGCCTGCCGCAAACGAATCCACGAGATCGCCGAAGCCCGCGAAGGATTCACCGGCATG
>NZ_JBNHFL010000114.1:0-301 GCF_059090205.1 Arthrobacter sp. CMU6 | reverse complement strand
TCGCCCAGGCCGACGGATTCATCCGCGCCCTGCCCAACGGCTACGACACCGTCCTCGGCGAAGCCGCCAAAGACCTCTCCGGCGGCCAGCGGCAACGGATCGCCATCGCCCGCGCCATCCTCCGCAGGGCACCCATCGTCATCCTCGACGAAGCCACCACCGGGCTGGACCCCGTCGCCCGCAACTCCGTCCTGCACGCCCTCACCGCCCTCACCCGGAACCGGACCTCCATCACCATCACCCACGACGCCCACTCCGCCCGCACCAGCGACCGCATCATCTGGCTCGACCACGGCCGCAT
>NZ_JBNHFL010000113.1:0-310 GCF_059090205.1 Arthrobacter sp. CMU6 | reverse complement strand
GGGGCTTAGCACCACAGATGACACCGCGACCAGGTCGCCGGTGGCTGACGCCGGGCCTGACCGTCGTTCCGAATTTTCCCGCCCCGCCTAAGGCCCTCACCCCGCCAGGCGCGCCAGCCCCGGCCGGGTCACCGCCGCCCGCCCGAGCCCCAGCCTTCACTGGCCCACTCCCCCGGCGCACGGCGCCTCCCCCCGGGGCCCACTCCCTTTGCCGCCCGTCGGCCGACCTCCCCCGGCCACGCGCCGAACCCTGGAACCACCACCCGCTACGCAACGCGGCTTCTCTCTCTTTGCCGGCTTGGCACGTAGC
>NZ_JBNHFL010000112.1:0-324 GCF_059090205.1 Arthrobacter sp. CMU6 | reverse complement strand
TGAATTCGGGGACGGCAGGGACGTGGAAGTGGCCGGTGGCAACGACGAGCTTGTCGAATACGTGGGTTTCGGTGAGGTTGGTTTTGAGGTCCTGGACTGTCACCGTGAATTCCTGGGTGGTCTCGTTGTAGGTGGTGTGGCGGGCGACGGTGTTGAACTTGACGTATTTGCGGACGTCGGACTTTTCCACGCGGCCCTTGATGTAGTCGAAGAGCACCTCGCGGGGTGGGAAGGAGGAGATGGGGCGGCCGAAGTGCTCGTCAAAGGAGTAGTCGGCGAACTCGAGGCATTCCTTGGGCCCGTTGGACCACAGGTGGCGGTACA
>NZ_JBNHFL010000111.1:0-343 GCF_059090205.1 Arthrobacter sp. CMU6 | reverse complement strand
TCGCGGTATCCCAGGATGTCATCGTGTTTGTGGCGCATCCAGTCTTTGAAGAGTTGGGATACGGCGTCCAGGTCGAAGGGCGGGTAGTCGGTGGCGTCGATGAGTTCGCGCAGGTAGTCCGTCTGGAAGTCGGCTTCGGCGTCGTGGTCGGGGAGGGTGTCCTGGCGTTCGAGCCAGAGCTGAATGTCTGCTTCGCGCTCGGCGAGGGAGGGGAGGTTGATTGCTCCGGTCATGACGTCGCGGGCAAACCAGGCCTGGGCGTCGAACATGTTGAAGGTGTAGTACTGGTCCTGGGCGCCGAGGTAGAAAAGGTTGGTGTTCTGTTGCCAGACCACGCCTTTGT
>NZ_JBNHFL010000110.1:0-344 GCF_059090205.1 Arthrobacter sp. CMU6 | reverse complement strand
GATCGGCGACTCCCTGCACAACCCTGAAGGATCGGTCATGAGTGCCGGGTTCTTCGAGCTGAAGGCGTCCGAGCCTCTGGTGTACACGTACACGTACACGTACGACGAGATGAAGGTCGTCATCCAGGGCGAGTTCATCCTCACCGACCAGAGCACCGGTGAGGTCACCCACGCCAAGGAGCGCGACGTGCTGTTCTTCCCGAAGGGGACCACAGTGAAGTTTGAGACCCCCGAATACGGCCTGGGCTTCTTCACCGGCGAACGCTCCTTCGCCCCGTAAGGACCGCCATGCCGTCCGCGGTGTCATCTGTGGGGCTTAGCACCACAGATGACACCGCGACCAG
>NZ_JBNHFL010000109.1:0-355 GCF_059090205.1 Arthrobacter sp. CMU6 | reverse complement strand
CGGTGGCGGCGGTGGGTGCCCAGGCGGAGCCGTGTTTGAGGCGGTGGTGTTTGGGGCAGGGTTGGCCGAGGTTGCTGATGCCGGTGGGTCCGCCGCGGGCCCAGGCCAGGAGGTGGTCGGCGTCGTTGTCCAGGGAATGGTTGTTGCAGGCCGGGAACGTGCATTTAGCGTCCCTGAGCCGGAGCCATTGCCGCAGGGGTTTGGGGATGCGGTAGCTGGTCCGCCCGATCTCCAGGGGTGCGCCGTCGCGGGGGTCGCTGAGCACCCTGCGGAATGACGGTGCCTCGGCGACGAGTGCACGGGCCATGGAGGGCGGGATCGGCCCGTACCCGTCGAGCAGGGCCGGTTCCTCGGT
>NZ_JBNHFL010000108.1:0-392 GCF_059090205.1 Arthrobacter sp. CMU6 | reverse complement strand
TTCCCCGAGCTTCTCTTTAGGGACGTCCAGTTTGCAGATGTCCTGTTGGCCGGTGGCGCCGCCACCGGGACTGCCGGGCGCGGGTCCGGAACGACGCAGGTGGATCTGGCGGACCGGGTCGAGGCCGCTGCTATTTTGGTGCGGGCGGACCTCACCGCCGACGGTCCCGGCCTGATCGACCAGACCAAGGCGCTGGAGAAACTCAAGAGCTGGGCCGCCGGGCAACAGGCCCGGCTCGCCGTCGCCTTCGAGCTCCGCCACCGTCGGGAACCGGCCAACAATGCGGCTCAGGCCGATTCTGCGCAGGCCGATCCAGGGCAGGCCGATCTAGGGCAGGCCACAGGCAGCACCCTGGCGGCCGAGGACCTCGGCAAGAAACGCCCCAAAGAACA
>NZ_JBNHFL010000107.1:0-403 GCF_059090205.1 Arthrobacter sp. CMU6 | reverse complement strand
ACCACGGTCCCGCCCCGGGCCGCGCCCTGAACCGCGGAGGCCAGGCCGTGGTGGTTCCCGGAGGACTCGATCACGATATCGGCCTGGACCGCGGCGATCGCGTCCGTGTCGGTGGCGTGCAGGACCTCGTCCGCGCCCACCGCCGCGGCGATCTCCAGCGGTTTGGCGTGCATGTCGACCGCGACGATCCGGGCCGCGCCGGCGCGTTTGAGGACCGCGACCGCCAGCGCCCCGATCGGGCCGGACCCGATCACCAGCGCGGTTTTGCCGGCCACGTCCCCGGCCCGGGACACCGCATGCCAGGCAACACTGGCCGGCTCGATCAACGCCGCCGTGCGCAAATCCAGGCTGTCCGGCAGGGGCCGGAGCATCCTGGCCGGCAGGTTCACGTACCGGCTGAACG
>NZ_JBNHFL010000106.1:0-409 GCF_059090205.1 Arthrobacter sp. CMU6 | reverse complement strand
GACCAGGTGTTCTTCCAGGGCCACGCGTCCCCGGGCATGTACGCCCGGGCGTTCATGGAAGGCCGGCTCTCGGAGGAGGACCTGGACGGGTTCCGGCGGGAAAAGTCCAAGGAAGGCCATGCCCTCTCCTCCTACCCGCACCCGCGGCTGATGCCGCACTTCTGGGAATTCCCGACCGTGTCGATGGGCATCGGCCCGATGAACGCGATCTACCAGGCCCAGTCCAACCGGTATCTGCACAACCGCGGCCTGAAGGACACCTCGGACCAGCAGGTCTGGGCGTTTTTGGGTGACGGGGAAATGGACGAGCCGGAGTCCCGCGGCCTGCTCCAGCTCGCCGCGAACGAGAACCTGGACAACCTGAACTTCGTGATCAACTGCAACCTCCAGCGCCTGGACGGGCCGGTGC
>NZ_JBNHFL010000105.1:0-415 GCF_059090205.1 Arthrobacter sp. CMU6 | reverse complement strand
TTGACTTATACGGATGTTCATGTGACAGTTTGGGGAACGAATCACAAGTGATGAGCATCACAAATGGCTCGCGGTTGATCCGTTGCATCGGCCCTGACCGGGCTGCGCAGGTGCCTTTCCGGGCAGCCCACCAACCTCACCAAAGGCAATGACAGTTCTGTCGAAGATGCAGTTCTGACGAACCATTTACAGCACTATCCACATAGGAGTAAGCATGGAAACCGTTGTAGGAACTTTGAGCAAGGCCGGATCCATCCACAAGGTCGAGGGCGGCTATCTCGGTTTGCCGCCGATGAATGAGCCCGGGACGGTCGCTGCGATCGGCGACTCCCTGCACAACCCTGAAGGATCGGTCATGAGTGCCGGGTTCTTCGAGCTGAAGGCGTCCGAGCCTCTGGTGTACACGTACACGTAC
>NZ_JBNHFL010000104.1:0-423 GCF_059090205.1 Arthrobacter sp. CMU6 | reverse complement strand
GGGCCGGTTCCTCGGTCAAGCCGAGCAGGGAGAACGCCGGAACCGTGACCAGGACCTGGGCCACCGGGGAGGGCACGCCCCCGGCCGGCACCAGGCCGGCGAAGCTCTCCTCACCCGCGTCATTGCTGGTTCGATTCGCGGTGCCGGCCGGCGTGGGTTCCAGGCCGGCGGTGAGAAGCCAGGTTGCGGCGATGTCGGCGCGGAGCTGGGTGAGGGTCCTGGCGGCCGGTCCCTGCATGGCCCGGGCGGCGGCGGTGGTGCGGTCCCAGATCCCGGCCGCCTGCGCCGCGGGCAGGTAGGCCGAGAACCAGGCCATCCCGTCCCGGTCCGGGGCGTACTCCACCCGCCGGTCCGCCGCCGAGCGGGTGTGGCGTGTTTCGATGCTGACCCGGTGGTGCCGCTCCCGCCAGGAACGGACCTTCG
>NZ_JBNHFL010000103.1:0-440 GCF_059090205.1 Arthrobacter sp. CMU6 | reverse complement strand
TCGTTGGTGACTTCGATGGTCCAGTTTTCTTTGTGGATGAGGTGGTGGTGATGGCTGCAGAGCAGCACGCCGTTGCCGGTGCCGGTGGTTCCGCCTTGGGACCAGTAGGTGATGTGGTGGGCTTCGCACCACGGTGCTGGGATGGTGCAGCCCGGGAAGGCGCAGCCCTGGTCTCTTGCGGTGATGGCTTTACGGATGTGGGGCGGGAAGACCCGTGAGGCGCGGCCGATATCCAGGATGCGGCCTTCGGTGCCTAGGACGACGGGGATGATGTCGGCGTCGCAGGCGATTTTGCGGATCGTGGCCGGGTTCACTGGCCCGCTGAACGCGAACAGGGCCGTGCCTTGGCCGGTGCGGCCGGTGTTGATCGGACCGGTGTAGGCCGGCTGGGGTCCCTGGGCGTCCTGGCCCCACTGTGCGCCTTGGGCCCGTTGTGCGTC
>NZ_JBNHFL010000102.1:0-446 GCF_059090205.1 Arthrobacter sp. CMU6 | reverse complement strand
TCCGGGGCGTACTCCACCCGCCGGTCCGCCGCCGAGCGGGTGTGGCGTGTTTCGATGCTGACCCGGTGGTGCCGCTCCCGCCAGGAACGGACCTTCGCCCGGAACCGGCACGGGACAAGCTCACCGGCCGGGAAGCCCCGGGCCGGGTCCGGCGCGGCCGGGTCCAGGAAATGCGTCTCCAACGCTGCCGCCCCGGCCGGGTCGAGGTCCGCGGTCTCGTCCACCATGATCCGTGCGTGCTGCCACGAAACGGACCCTGCCTGCAGCGCGGACAACGTCAACGGCAGCCCCGTGGTCAGGATGCCGGCCTCGAACCGGAGGGCACCGGCGGCGCGTTCGCTGATGGTCAGGACACCGGCGATCTCCGATGTCACGGCCATCTCCCTGACCGTACGGTCCTGCGGGGACGCGGCCGGTGGCGTCATGGCCTTCTCCACGTGGGCGTA
>NZ_JBNHFL010000101.1:0-448 GCF_059090205.1 Arthrobacter sp. CMU6 | reverse complement strand
GCCCGTCGGCCGACCTCCCCCGGCCACGCGCCGAACCCTGGAACCACCACCCGCTACGCAACGCGGCTTCTCTCTCTTTGCCGGCTTGGCACGTAGCGCAACCCCATAGCGTCGCGCATCCGCGACCCGGAAATCTATTGGAATTGGAGAGCAAGATGACACTACGAGTCGGAATCATTGGTGCCGGACCCAGCGGCCTGGCACAACTGCGGGCCTTTGAATCAGCACGCCAAAAAGGCGCCGCGATCCCCGAGATCCTTTGTTTTGAGAAGCAGGACGACTGGGGCGGTCAGTGGAACAACAGCTGGCGGATCGGCCTGGACGGCCACGGCGAGCCCGTGCACTCCAGCATGTACCGCCACCTGTGGTCCAACGGGCCCAAGGAATGCCTCGAGTTCGCCGACTACTCCTTTGACGAGCACTTCGGCCGCCCCATCTCCTCCTTCCC
>NZ_JBNHFL010000100.1:0-450 GCF_059090205.1 Arthrobacter sp. CMU6 | reverse complement strand
GATCACGGTGGGTTTGCCCTTGAATTCGGTCGCGGCCTTGTACGCGGCGTAGACCTTGCGGTAGTCGTGCCCGCCGCGCTTGAGGTTCCAGATCTCGTCATCGGAGAGGTCAGCGACGAGGTCCTTGGTCTGCGGGGTTTTCCCGAAGAAGTGTTCGCGGACGAACCCGCCGGATTCGGCCTTGTAGGTCTGGTAGTCCCCGTCCGGGGTTTCGTTCATGATCTTCACCAGCGACCCGTCGGCGTCGCGGGTGAGCAGGTCATCCCATTCCCGGCCCCAGACGACCTTGATCACGTTCCAGCCCGCGCCGCGGAAGAACGCCTCGAGTTCCTGCATGATCTTGCCGTTGCCGCGCACCGGCCCGTCCAGGCGCTGGAGGTTGCAGTTGATCACGAAGTTCAGGTTGTCCAGGTTCTCGTTCGCGGCGAGCTGGAGCAGGCCGCGGGACTC
>NZ_JBNHFL010000099.1:0-455 GCF_059090205.1 Arthrobacter sp. CMU6 | reverse complement strand
AGCCTGAAGCCGCGGCAGATCCAGATGATCGCCATCGGCGGCGCGATCGGCACCGGCCTGTTCCTGGGCGCCGGCGGCCGGCTCAACGCCGCCGGCCCGTCCCTGGTCATCGCCTACGCCGTCTGCGGCTTCTTCGCCTTCCTGATCCTGCGCGCCCTCGGCGAACTGGTCCTGCACCGGCCCTCCTCCGGCTCCTTCGTCTCCTACGCCCGCGAATTCTTCGGCGAAAAAGCAGCCTTCGTCTCCGGCTGGTTCTACTGGATCAACTGGGCCACCACCACCATCGTGGACATCACCGCCGCCGCGCTCTACATGAACTTCTTCGGCAACTACATCCCCTGGATGGCCGACGTCCCCCAATGGGTCTGGGCTCTGACCGCCCTGATCGTGGTCCTGGGCCTGAACCTCGTCTCGGTCAAGGTCTTCGGCGAAATGGAATTCTGGTTCGCCATCAT
>NZ_JBNHFL010000098.1:0-463 GCF_059090205.1 Arthrobacter sp. CMU6 | reverse complement strand
TGCTGTTGTGCGGGGCCGCCGTGGTGGCGATCGCGCTGGGCCGGGCGGTAGCCAACTACTGGTCCGCGATCTGCTTCGCGCTCATCGGATCCCGGGTCGCGACAGACCTACGCGCCCGCGCCTTCCGCCACGTCCAAAGCCTGTCCATGCGCCACCACACCCGCGCCTCCACCGGGGACACCGTCCAGCGGCTGGTGGGCGACGTGTCCCGGCTGCAGGAAGTCGCGGTGACGGCGGGCCTGCCGTTGCTGGGCAACATGATCACGCTTGTCCTGATGACCGGCATCCTCCTCTGGCTCGACCCGCTGCTGGCCCTGGTGGTGTTCCTGGCCGGCGGGGTGTTCGTGCTCCTCTCGCGCTCGAGCACAGGCCGGATCACCGCCGCCGCGGGAAACTCCCGGAAGGGTGAAGGAAGCCTGGCCACCACCGCGGCCCAGACGCTCGGCGCCATCCGCGAAGTCCA
>NZ_JBNHFL010000097.1:0-471 GCF_059090205.1 Arthrobacter sp. CMU6 | reverse complement strand
AGCCGCAGGCTTCCAGTTCCCACTCGGACAGGATGAACTCGTTCCAGGAACCGACGGGCTTGGAGTTGATGAACCTGCACCGCAATCGCGGCCATTCATCCTTCATAACCTTCATGGAGGACGCCGGCCAGGACTCGACCGCTTCCATGACCGTAAAAGGCGTTTGATGAGGGGTGGTTGTCGTCATTGTCTTCTACCCATTTCTCGGATGTGGAACCTGCTTTGAGCCCGATATGGGGGGCAGTCGCAGCAGATCGCACCATGTGATCTAAGTCACGGTGCTTTTGTACACCTTTACACGGACGATCGTCTAGGTCAATGGTCCCGCTTCGCGGACATAGCGCATTCGCATCGAGAAAATCCGAAGTGGACAGTTGACTTATACGGATGTTCATGTGACAGTTTGGGGAACGAATCACAAGTGATGAGCATCACAAATGGCTCGCGGTTGATCCGTTGCATCGGCCCTGA
>NZ_JBNHFL010000096.1:0-473 GCF_059090205.1 Arthrobacter sp. CMU6 | reverse complement strand
CCCGGAAAACAGCCGGATCCGTATACAAAGAACCACCCAGCGTAGGGATCAGGCTCGGCGTGCTTACCTCAACAGACAATTTGCTCTCCAATCAAAACGGCACTCATGGGTGCTGGAAATCTTGTGTGAAATGAACTTCTTCGTGGCCGCCGTTTGTTGGCGTCCTGGTTGCCGCCTATGGCGCGGTCGCCGGAGCCAGACCGTTCGGCGCTTCGGGTCGGAGCGCCGGAGTGGCGAGATTCCGGCGCCACCGGGTGAACAGCCGCGGCTGGTTCATGCCCAGGACCGCCACGGCGTCCTCGCCCCGGTAATAAACGGCAAGGAAATTGTGTTCCCGAGGATCGCCCGTCTCTATCTCCACGCGGTCGTGGCCGGTTGAGTGGCCGGCGAACTGGATCTTCACCCCGTGCTGGTCCGACCAGAAATACGGCGGCTTCAACGGCTGCGCCGGGGACTCACTGTCCAGCAGGGCC
>NZ_JBNHFL010000095.1:0-482 GCF_059090205.1 Arthrobacter sp. CMU6 | reverse complement strand
ATGACTTCACTTTTTGATTTGACCGGGCGGGTTGCGTTGGTGACTGGTTCGAGCCGGGGGATTGGTAATGCGTTGGCGCGGGCGTTGGCTGATGCGGGTGCGACGGTGGTGCTGAATGGTGTGAATGCCGGGCGGTTGAAGGCTGCGGAGGCGGTGATGGCGGCTGATTATGCGCCGGGGCGGGTGCATAGTGTGGCGTTTGATGTCACCGATGATGCGGCGGCCGCGGCGGGGGTGGCGTGGGTTGAGGAGCATGTGGGCCCGTTGGAGGTCCTGGTGAATAATGCCGGGATCCAGCACCGGGTGCCGATGCTGGAGCTGGATGTGAAGGATTGGGAGCGGGTGATTTCCACGGACCTGACCAGTGCGTTCCTGGTGGGCCGGGAAGCGGCGCGGCACATGATCCCGCGGGGCCGGGGGAAGATCATTAACATCTGTTCGGTGCAGACGGATCTGGCCCGGCCCACGATCGCGCCGTATGT
>NZ_JBNHFL010000094.1:0-497 GCF_059090205.1 Arthrobacter sp. CMU6 | reverse complement strand
CCCCAAGCACGGCCTCCAGCACCTCGAAATCTTTGCCACCGCCGAGCAGTTCGAAACCCTCACCACCGTCATGAACACTGCCACCAACCCCCGCACCCCGGCCCCCGGCGACAGAACCGGAACCGGACGCGAGGCCACCGGCGACGGAAACAGCGGCGGGGGCGGAAACGCCAGCGCAGACGGGAACATTGAGGGCGGTCTTGCCGGCTGGGACGCCCCGGGCGTCCCGGAGCTCCCTCTGGACCGCCGCTCGCAGGGGCAGAAACGGCTTGACGGGCTCGTCGGCGCCTGCCAAACCGCCCTCACCACCGACGCCCTGCCCGCCAACGGCGGACACCGGCCCCAAATCCTGGCCACCATTGACTACCGCGACCTCCTGACCAAAGTCGAGCAACGGCAAGACGCACAACGGGCCCAAGGCGCACAGTGGGGCCAGGACGCCCAGGGACCCCAGCCGGCCTACACCGGTCCGATCAACACCGGCCGCACCGGCCAAG
>NZ_JBNHFL010000093.1:0-536 GCF_059090205.1 Arthrobacter sp. CMU6 | reverse complement strand
GCCGGAACCCGTCCAGGTCCTCCTCCGAGAGCCGGCCTTCCATGAACGCCCGGGCGTACATGCCCGGGGACGCGTGGCCCTGGAAGAACACCTGGTCCCCGCCGCCGGGGTGGTCCTTGCCGCGGAAGAAGTGGTTGAACCCGACCTCGTACAGCGTCGCCGCGCCGGCGTAGGTGGAGATGTGCCCGCCCACCCCGATCTCGGGCCGCTGCGCCCGGTGCACCATCACCGCGGCGTTCCAGCGCATGTACGCCCGGTACCGGCGCTCGAACTCCTCGTTCCCCGGGAATTCCGCTTCCTGGTCCACCGGGATCGTGTTCACATAATCCGTGGTGGTCACCATCGGAACCCCGACGCTCTGCGCGCCGGCACGCTGCAGGAGACTGCGCATGATGTATTGGGCACGCTCCGTGCCCTGTTCCCTGATCAACGCATCCAGGGACTCAACCCACTCGGCGGTCTCTTCCGGATCACGATCAGGCAGCTGGTTAGTCAACCCGCTGAGGATATGGGAGGTATCTTCTCCTGCAGCCACG
>NZ_JBNHFL010000092.1:0-549 GCF_059090205.1 Arthrobacter sp. CMU6 | reverse complement strand
CAGGTGTCCGAGATCGTGCCCACCGGCGCGCTGGACCCGGAGAACATCGTGACCCCCGGCATTTACGTCAACAGCATCGTCCGTATTGATTCCCGCGGAGCTGCCGCCGGCACCGCAGAACAGGTGGCCTGAGATGAGCCTCGTAGAAACGTCCATCCAGACGTCCGAAACCCCGCTGGGTCGCGACGACCTCGCCCGGCTCGTGGCCCGCGACATCGCACCGGGCTCGTTCGTGAACCTGGGGATCGGCCAGCCCACCCTGGTCTCGAACTACCTCAGGCCGGAGCAGAACATCACGCTCCACACCGAGAACGGCATGCTGGGCATGGGCCCGGTGGCCACCGGGGACCAGATCGATGAGGACCTCATCAACGCCGGCAAGATTCCCGTCACCGAACTCCCGGGCGCCTCCTACTTCCACCATGCCGACTCGTTCGCGATCATGCGCGGCGGCCACCTGGACATCTGCGTCCTGGGCGCGTTCCAGGTCTCCGCGACCGGCGACCTCGCCAACTGGCACACCGGAGCACCGGACGCCATCCCCGCCGT
>NZ_JBNHFL010000091.1:0-587 GCF_059090205.1 Arthrobacter sp. CMU6 | reverse complement strand
CACCATCAAACGCCTCACCCTCGAACTCGGCGGCAACGACGCCGGCATCGTCCTGCCCGACGCCGACCCCAAAACCATCGCCCAGGACCTCTTCTGGGGCGCCTTCATCAACACCGGCCAAACCTGCGCCGCGCTCAAACGCCTCTACGTCCACGACACCATCTACGACGCCGTCTGCGACGAACTCACCAACGTCGCCAAGGCCACGCCCATGGGCAACGGCCTCGACGAAAACAACGTCCTGGGCCCACTGCAAAACCAAGCCCAGTACGACATCGTCGCCACCCTCGTCCAGGCCGCCAAAGACTCCGGCGCCCGCGTCCTGACCGGCGGCAACCCCGACCCCGCCCAGCCCGGCTACTTCTACCCCGCCACCCTCATCGCCGACATCGACAACAACAACCCCCTCGTCACCGAAGAACAATTCGGCCCCGCCCTGCCCATCATCCGCTACACCACCATCGATGAAGCAGTGGAGATGGCCAACGCCCTCGACGTCGGACTCGGCGCCTCCGTCTGGTCCCCCAACCTCCCCGCCGCCCGCGAGGTGGCCAACCGCATCCAGGCCGGCACCGTCTGGATCAACA
>NZ_JBNHFL010000090.1:0-587 GCF_059090205.1 Arthrobacter sp. CMU6 | reverse complement strand
AGGTAGTTCAGCGGGACGCCGAGCAGGGAGACCCCGGCGGTGATGGCGATGCCGCCGTAGGGGACGCCGGCTTTGTTCATGCGCTGGGCGAATTTGGGGGCGGAGCCGGCGACGGACATGGAGCGCAGGATCCGGCCGGTGGAGTAGAGGCCGGCGTTGAGGGAGGACAGGGCTGCGGTGAGGACCACGAGGTTCATGATGACGTCCACGCCCTGGATGCCGATGGAGCCGAAGAACGTCACGAAGGGGCTGACGCCTTTTTGGTAGGAGGTGTAGGGCAGGAGCAGGGCCAGGAGGATGACGGAGCCGACGTAGAACACGGCGATCCGGAAGACCACGGAGTTGATGGCCTTGGGCATGATTTTTTCGGGGTTTTCGGTTTCGCCGGCGGCGGTGCCGACGAGTTCGATGGAGGCGTAGGCGAACAGGACGCCTTGCATGAGGATGATCATGGGCAGCAGGCCGTTGGGGAAGATCCCGCCGTTGTCGGTGATGAGGCTGAAGCCGGTTTCCTGGCCGGGGACGGGGGTGCCGAAGATGACGAAGTAGGTGCCGATGAGCAGGAACGCGACGAGCGCGGCGACCTT
>NZ_JBNHFL010000089.1:0-593 GCF_059090205.1 Arthrobacter sp. CMU6 | reverse complement strand
GAGCTCGGCGCCGTCGAGCCTGGTGAGGACGTCACCGGGCCTGATACCGGCCTTGTCTGCGGGTCCGCCTTCCTGGACCGTGAGTGCCAGCGCCCCGCGGGTGTCCGGCAGCCCCAGTTCTTCGGCTATCTGCTGGCTGATCTCGCCCAGTCCCAAGCCTATGAAGGAGTGCTCGGCAGTTCCGTCCGCGCGGAGTTGGTCTGCCACCTTCACCGCGGTGGCGGCCGGGATGGCGAAGCCGAGTGCCACAGCCCCGGACTGCGGGGGTATGTAGGCCTCACTGATTCCGACCACTTCGCCCCTGCTGTTCACGACGGCGCCGCCGGAGTTGCCGGGGCTGATCGCGGCATCCGTTTGGATGAGGTCGACGAGGGACTGGCTGCTGGACGCCGACCCCGGTATCTGCCGGTGCAGGCCCGAGATGATGCCCGCCGTCGCAGTGTTCTCAAAACCGAGCGGCGAACCGATCACCACGGCCAGTTCACCGATCCGGGGCAGGGCAGACTGGAATTTGGCGGCCGGGAGGCCCGTCCGCTTTGCCTCCACCAAGGCAAGATCCGAGACCGGGTCCGTTGCCCGTACCGTTCCGGCCA
>NZ_JBNHFL010000088.1:0-615 GCF_059090205.1 Arthrobacter sp. CMU6 | reverse complement strand
GCTACGTGCCAAGCCGGCAAAGAGAGAGAAGCCGCGTTGCGTAGCGGGTGGTGGTTCCAGGGTTCGGCGCGTGGCCGGGGGAGGTCGGCCGACGGGCAGCAAAGGGAGCGGGCCCCGGGGGGAGGCGCCATGCGCCGGGGGAGTGGGCCAGTGAAGGCTGGGGCTCGGGCGGGCGGCGGTAACCCGGCCGGGGCTGGCGCGCCTGGCGGGGTAAGGGCCTTAGGCGGGGCGGGAAAATTCGGAACGACGGTCAGGCCCGGCGTCAGCCACCGGCGACCTGGTCGCGGTGTCATCTGTGGTGCTAAGCCCCACAGATGACACCGCGGACGGCATGGCGGTCCTTACGGGGCGAAGGAGCGTTCGCCGGTGAAGAAACCCAGGCCGTATTCGGGGGTCTCAAACTTCACTGTGGTCCCCTTCGGGAAGAACAGCACGTCGCGCTCCTTGGCGTGAGTGACCTCACCGGTGCTCTGGTCGGTGAGGATGAACTCGCCCTGGATGACGACCTTCATCTCGTCGTACGTGTACGTGTACACCAGAGGCTCGGACGCCTTCAGCTCGAAGAACCCGGCACTCATGACCGATCCTTCAGGGTTGTGCAGGGAGTCGCCGATC
>NZ_JBNHFL010000087.1:0-666 GCF_059090205.1 Arthrobacter sp. CMU6 | reverse complement strand
CAGGCCATGGCCCTGCGCTACGCCACCGTCACCGGCGTCGCCCGTGACGACCTCGAGGACGAAGGCGTCTGGCTCTACGCCGAAACGGTCCGCAAGATCCACGAACTGAACCCCGGCACCGGCGTCGAACTCCTTATCCCGGACTTCTCCGGCAAACCCGAACACATCGCCGCGATCTGCGACTCCAAACCCGAAGTGTTCGCCCACAACGTCGAAACCGTGCCACGGATCTTCAAGCGGATCCGGCCCGCGTTCCGCTACGAACGCTCCCTGGACGTCATCACCCAGGGCCGGAACCTGGGCATGGTCACCAAGTCCAACCTCATCCTGGGCATGGGCGAAACCCGCGAGGAAATCTCCGAAGCCCTCCGCGACCTCCACCAGGCCGGCTGCGACCTGATCACCATCACCCAGTACCTGCGCCCCTCCGAACGCCACCTCCCCGTGGACCGCTGGGTCAAGCCGCAGGAATTCGTGGACCTGCAGCACGAAGCCGAAGAGATCGGCTTCCTCGGCGTCATGTCCGGCCCCCTGGTCCGCTCCTCCTACCGCGCCGGCCGGCTCTGGGCCACCGCCATGCGCAAAAAAGGCTGGGAAATCCCCGCCGAACTCGCCCACATCGAATCCTCCGGCTCCACCCGCCAGGAAGCCAGCACCCTGCTCGCG
>NZ_JBNHFL010000086.1:0-671 GCF_059090205.1 Arthrobacter sp. CMU6 | reverse complement strand
CGAGATCTGGAACCTCAAGCGCGGCGGGCACGACTACCGCAAGGTCTACGCCGCGTACAAGGCCGCGACCGAATTCAAGGGCAAACCCACCGTGATCTTGGCCAAAACGGTCAAGGGCTACGGCCTGGGCCCGCACTTCGAAGGCCGCAACGCCACCCACCAGATGAAAAAACTCACCCTCGACGACCTCAAGAAGTTCCGCGACCACCTGCGGATCCCGGTCACGGATGAGGAGCTGGAGAAGGATCCGTACCGGCCGCCGTACTTCCACCCGGGCACGGACGCGCCGGAAATCAAGTACCTGCTGGAGCGCCGCGCGGCCCTGGGCGGTTCGGTTCCGGAGCGGCGTTCGAAGCACTCGGACATCGAGCTGCCCGAGGCGAAGTCCTACGAGGTCGCCAAGCGTGGTTCGGGCAAGCAGCAGGCCGCAACCACCATGGCGTTCGTCCGCCTGCTCAAGGACCTGATGCGGGATAAGAACTTCGGCAAGCACATCGCGCCGATCATCCCGGATGAGGCCCGCACGTTCGGCATGGACGCGTTCTTCCCGACGGCGAAGATCTACAACCCCAAGGGCCAGAACTACCTGTCCGTGGACCGGGACCTGGTCCTGGCCTACAAGGAGTCCGCCCAGGGCCAGCTGATCCACCCCGGCATCAACGAAGCCGGCG
>NZ_JBNHFL010000085.1:0-672 GCF_059090205.1 Arthrobacter sp. CMU6 | reverse complement strand
ATTAAAAAAGGTCGAGAGCCCCAACCAGTTCCTGGTTGGGGCTCTCCCGCATTTAAACCACTCCTTCACACCCGCCCCCGGGCCCCCGGGCCGGCCGTCTTCGGGCCGGTGGCCCGCGTCCGGCGGGCGTGCCTGCTCCGCCCGCGGATGGTGTCCCCGGCGCCAGCAGCTGCGACCGCGGCCGTCCTTCGTCCTTCACCTCCCCGCACACCCGCCCGAGCCAGGGCCGGGCCACCGGTGCCGTGGCGGGTGCATGGGTGAGGAACTTCACCGCGGCAATCTCCCGGGCGTTTTGCGGGCCGTGGTTTGTGGAGGCTGTGGGTTGTGGAGGCTATGGTTTGCGGCGGCAGTGTTGTGGTGGCAGGGTGTCTGCTGGCGGGGGGCCCGCAGCCTGGGCGTGCGGTCGGGCGGTGGGAGGACAGCCGGTGCGCAGTGCCGGCAGCCGCCGGGCCGAGGCAACATGCCGGACTGTGACGCGGTCCATAAAACTGATCCGGATCCTGGTTGGCGCCGTTGACCGCCCCGGAGGGCCCAAAAACCGCGGCGTTCCAAGGGTTTTGGTGCGCGTTTCACGCGGTTTTGGCTGGGTTGCTTTGGGGGTGGGGTGGGTGTAATGTTTTCCAAGTCGCCGCGCGGGAGACAGCGAAGAGCTGGTAACCGCGGGTGGCCAAA
>NZ_JBNHFL010000084.1:0-686 GCF_059090205.1 Arthrobacter sp. CMU6 | reverse complement strand
TCGTCCCGGTCCTCCTGGCTGGCGTTCTCCATCCCGGGGGCGAAATGCAGCGCGTAGTAGAGGACCGCCGGGATGATGCCCGCCGCCCCGTTGGTCGGGGCGGTGACCACCCGCCCGCCGGAGGCGTTCTCCTCGTTCACGGCCAGGGCAATCAGGTTCACCCACTCCTGCCAGTACTTCGGGTCCCGGTCCTTGTCCTCCTTCAGGAGCCGTTCGTGCCAGTCGGGGGCGCGCCGGCGGACCTTCAGTCCGCCGGGCAGCAACCCCTCCCGCTTCAGGCTGGTCTGCACACAGGCCTCCATCACCGAGTAAATGTGCAGCAGGCCTTCCCGGATCTCCTCCTCAGACCGGGACGCGCGCTCGTTGACCAGCATGATGTCCGCGATGGACAGGCCCTGGGCGCGGCAGTGCCCCAGCAGTTCCGCGGCGGTGCGGAACGGCAGCGGCAGCTCCTTCTTGGACTCCTCGAGCTCCTGCTGGGCCGCGTCCTCCTCGCCCTCGCGGACAATGAACCCGCCGCCCACCGAGAAGAACGTCGCCGCGTGCAGGACCTCCCCGGCGGCATCAAACACCGTGAACGTCATGCCGTTGGTGTGCCGCGGCAGAACCGTCAGCGGCCGCAGCACCATGTCCGCCACACCATAGGGCAGCGGAACCCCGTTCCCACCGCCAGCGCCAGCGCCGGC
>NZ_JBNHFL010000083.1:0-698 GCF_059090205.1 Arthrobacter sp. CMU6 | reverse complement strand
TTCTTCAGGGCGGCGAGGGCTTCGGGGGCGCCGTGGAGGCGGTCCATGCCGGCGTCTTCCCATTCGATGCTGATGGGGCCGGTGTAGCCGATCGCGGTCAGGGCGCGGAAGGATGATTCCCAGGGGACGTCGCCGCGGCCGGCGGAGACGAAGTCCCAGCCGCGGCGGGGGTCGCCCCAGGGCAGGTGGGAGCCCAGGACGGTGTTCCGGCCCGTAAACCGGAGCTTGGTGTCCTTGCAGTCCACGTGGTAGATCCGGTCCTTGAAATCCCAGATGAAGGAGACCGGGTCGATGCCCTGCCACATGAAGTGGGAGGGGTCCCAGTTCAGGCCGAACGCTTCGCGGTGGCCGATCGCTTCGAGGGCGCGGACGGTGGTCCAGTAGTCGTAGGCGATCTCGCTCGGGTGGACTTCGTGGGCGAAACGGACGCCGCATTCGTCGAAGACGTCCAGGATGGGGTTCCAGCGGTCGGCGAAGTCCTGGTAGCCGGCGTCGATGACTTTTTCGGGGACGGGCGGGAACATGGCGACGTATTGCCAGATGGAGGAGCCGGTGAAGCCGACGACGGTGTCCACGCCGAGGGCTTTGGCGAGCCGGGCGGTGTGTTTCATTTCCTCGGCGGCGCGGGTGCGGACGCCTTCGGGGTTGCCGTCGCCCCAGACCCGGGACCCGACGATCGCTTCGTGGCGGAAGTCGAT
>NZ_JBNHFL010000082.1:0-764 GCF_059090205.1 Arthrobacter sp. CMU6 | reverse complement strand
TATGACTCGGCCGGTGTTGCGGTGGTGGCTGACGGGGAGATTTCCTCGCGGAAGAAGTCCGGGAAGCTGAGCAACCTGCTGGCCGAGCTGGAGGAGCGGCCGTTGCCGGAGTCGCTGACCGGTATCGGGCACACGCGGTGGGCCACGCATGGTGGCCCGACGGATCAGAACGCGCACCCGCATCTGTCTGATGGCGGGAAGCTTGCGGTGATCCACAACGGCATCATTGAAAACTTTGCTGAGCTGAAGCAGGAGCTGCTGGCCAAGGGTGTGGTCTTCGCATCGGAGACGGACACCGAGGTGGCCGCGGCGCTGCTGGGCGATATTTTCCGGAACAAGCTGGGCGGGGACGTCTCGGACGGCGGCCTGACCCGGGCGATGGAGCTGGCCTGCCAGCGGCTGGAGGGCGCGTTCACGCTGCTTGCGGTGCACGCTGACCAGCCGGACGTGGTGGTGGCCGCGCGCCGGAACTCCCCGCTGGTGGTGGGCCTGGGCGAGGGCGAGAACTTCCTGGGCTCGGATGTGTCCGGGTTCATTGACTACACCCGCCGTGCGGTGGAGCTGGGCCAGGACCAGATCGTGACGATCACCGCTGAGACGGTGGAGATCACTGACTTCTTCGGGGCCCCGGCGCAGGGCAAGGAGTACCACGTGGACTGGGACCCGGCCTCTGCTGAGAAGGGCGGCTTCTCCTCATTCATGGAGAAGGAAATCCATGACCAGCCCGACGCCGTCGCGCAGACCCTGCTGGGGCGTTCGGACCT
>NZ_JBNHFL010000081.1:0-815 GCF_059090205.1 Arthrobacter sp. CMU6 | reverse complement strand
GGCCCGGTGCCGGCGGGCTGGTGTCTGTGGGTGCCAACGCGCTTCAGAGTCTTCCTTCCGGATTGGATGCGGTTGACCGCAGCCTTGCTCTGTTGACGTCGGACCCGATCACGGCCGAAGACACCGCGCTGTGGGGTTTCCGCCGGTCCGCTGACTTCGCGGACCGCGTCGAGCAGCTCTCCCGAAGAGTGGAGCATCTGCAGATAATCGCCGCCGGGGCTGTGGACCGCTCCCGCACCGAAGCCGTCACCGCCGCGGCCTCACCCCTGGCCCCCACCGCAGCTTCCAGCCCGGATACGGACGCGGACCCGGGCGCCGATGGTTCCCGGAACACGGTCGAATTCCTCCGCGGCAGGCTGGGAATCAGCGCCTGCGAAGCCCGCCGCCGCCTCACCCTGGCCGACTCCCTCCTGCCCAGGGCCGGGTTCGGCGGGCAGCAACTCCCACCCCGCTACGAAAAGCTCGCCGCCGCGGTCAGCACCGGGCTGGTCAGCTCCCGCGCCGCAACCACCATCACCCTGGCCCTGGACCGTGCCCGGCACTTCACCACCCCCGGCCGCACCGCCGAGATGGAACACAATCTGACCCAAACCGCCATCGACAACGACGCCGACTTCCTCACCCAGGTCGCCCGGCACTGGGCCGAGGCGATCGACCAGGACGGCACCGAACCCTCCGAACCGGCCCTCCGCCAGATCCAGGGCGCCTTCATCCGCCGCCCCAAGCACGGCCTCCAGCACCTCGAAATCTTTGCCACCGCCGAGCAGTTCGAAACCCTCACCACCGTCATGAACACTGCCACCAACCCCCGCACC
>NZ_JBNHFL010000080.1:0-902 GCF_059090205.1 Arthrobacter sp. CMU6 | reverse complement strand
CCCACCGTGGTCCGCCGCATCAACAACGCCCTGCTCCGCGCCGACCAGATCGAATTCTCCGAAGGCATCCAGACCGTCGAGGACTGGCTGGTCCCGATCGTCGCCGACGCCGAGGCCGGCTTCGGCGGCCCGCTGAACGCCTACGAACTGATGAAGTCCATGATCCAGGCCGGCGCGTCGGGCGTGCACTGGGAAGACCAGCTCGCTTCGGAGAAGAAGTGCGGCCACCTCGGCGGCAAGGTCCTGATCCCCACCCAGCAGCACGTCCGGACCCTGAACGCGGCCCGCCTGGCCGCCGACGTCGCCGGCACCCCCTCCGTGGTCATCGCCCGCACCGACGCGGAGGCAGCAACCCTGATCACCTCCGACGTCGACGAGCGCGACCAGGAATTCATCCTCCGCGAAGGGGGACAGCCGGTCCGCACCGCGGAAGGCTTCTACAAGGTCCGCAACGGCATCGAACCCTGCATCGCCCGCGCCAAGGCCTACGCCCCGTACTCGGACCTCATCTGGATGGAAACCGGCACCCCGGACCTCGAGCTGGCCCGCAAGTTCGCCGAGGCCGTCAAGGCCGAGTTCCCGGATCAGATGCTCTCCTACAACTGCTCGCCCTCGTTCAACTGGCGCAAGCACCTGGACGACAACACCATCGCGAAGTTCCAGCGCGAACTCGGCGCCATGGGCTTCACGTTCCAGTTCATCACCCTGGCCGGCTTCCACGCCCTGAACTACTCGATGTTCGACCTCGCCCACGGCTACGCCCGCGAAGGCATGAGCGCCTACGTCGAACTTCAGGAAAAGGAATTCGCCTCCGAGTCCCGCGGCTACACCGCAACCAAGCACCAGCGCGAAGTCGGCACCGGCTACTTCGACGACATCTCCACCGCGCTCAACCCGAACGC
>NZ_JBNHFL010000079.1:0-1227 GCF_059090205.1 Arthrobacter sp. CMU6 | reverse complement strand
GGTTTCTTTGCGCTGCAGGGTTTCGGCGCGTTCGATCAGGGGCGGGGTGTCCGCGGTGAGGCCGAGCAGGGCTTCGCCGGAGGGCTTGATGTCGCCGACCTTTTCCTGGATCCAGTCGTGGAACGCCCCGATGTGGTGCTCGCTCGGGACGAGGACGCCGCCCTTGGCGTAGGACTTGGAAGCCATGCCCGGCTGGCAGCGCTCGCACGCGTCGAAGTCCTGCATGTTCACCCGGTGGAACAGCTCCACCGACGCCGTGACGTCCTTGCCGGACTCCACGACCGAGGGCAGGTACAGCCAGTCACACTCAACGATCGTGTGGTCCGCGGACAGCGGGAACATCCGGTGGATGATCACATGGTCCGGGACCAGGTTCACGAACACGGTCGGCTTGATCGTGATCGCGTAATAACGCCGGTCCTGGTCCTCACCCACGCCCGGGATCACGTCCAGGCCCTCGGACCCGTCCACGGTGAAGCCCTTGATGTCCTCACCGAACTCCGCGCCGTGGCCCACGAAGTACTGCGCCGCCAGGCCGTCGGCGAACTCGGGCAGGACCTCGGTCAGCTCCGGGTGGATCGTCGCGCAGTGGTAGCACTCCATGAAGTTCTCAATGATGAGCTTCCAGTTCGCCTTCACGTCATACCGGATCCGCCGGCCCAGGGACAGGTTCGCCACGTCATACCCGTCAATGGCGTGCACGTCGCCCAGGCGCTCCTCGATCGCGCCCATCACGTCTTCCTCGAAGGAGGGCGGTTCCTCGGCCAGGCACACCCACACATACCCCAGGTACTCGCGGATGTGGACCTTGGACAGGCCGTACTCGTCCCGGTCGATGTCCGGCATCTTGGTCAGGTTCGGGGCCGCGATCAGCTTGCCCTCGAAGTCATACGTCCAGGCGTGGTACGGGCACTGGAAGTTACGGGCCGCTTCGCCCTTTTCCTCCATGCACAACTTCACACCCCGGTGCCGGCACACATTGTAAAACGCCCGGATCTGACCCTTCCGGGTCCGCGAGATCAACACGCTCTCCCGGCCCACCTGCACCGTCTGCCACGCCCCGGGCTTATCCAGATCAGCCGACCGGATCGCGCAGAACCACATCTGCTCAAAAATCCGCTCCTGCTCAGCCCGGAAAACAGCCGGATCCGTATACAAAGAACCACCCAGCGTAGGGATCAGGCTCGGCGTGCTTACCTCAACAGACAATTTGCTCTCCAATCAAAA
>NZ_JBNHFL010000078.1:0-1245 GCF_059090205.1 Arthrobacter sp. CMU6 | reverse complement strand
GGCAAAATCAACTGGTCGGTGCAACGCGGGGGGTTATGCCGCTTGTAGCAGCTGGTTGAGCCGGTTGGCTGGGGTCTCGAGGTTGAGGGTTGGCCGGGGCCGGCGGTTGAGCTTGGCTGCGATGCGGTTGAGGTCATCGGGTGTGTGGACGGAGAGGTCGGAGCCTTTCTCGAACCAGAATCGCAGGAGCCGGTTGGTGTTTTCGTTGGTGCCGCGTTGCCAGGGTGAGTGCGGGTCGCAGAAATACAGTGTGGTCTCGAGGGCGGTTTGGATCCGGGCGTAGTCGGCCAGTTCGGTGCCGCGGTCCCAGGTGATCGAGCGGCGCAGGTGGTCCGGGAGATTACCCATTTCGCGGATCATGGCCCCGGCGACGGTGTCCGCGGTGTGGTCCCCGGGCAGGTGCAGCAGGATGGTGAACCGGGTCGAGCGTTCCACGAGGGTGCCGATCGCGGTCCCGTCACAGCCGATGATGAGGTCGCCTTCCCAGTGTCCGGGCACGGCCCGGTCCTGGACCTCGGCCGGGCGTTCACTGATCGTGAAGGCTTCTTTGTAGGGGCTGCTTTTGGTCCGGTCGGCGGTGTGCGGAACGCGCTGTTTCCGTTTGAGACTGAGCTTTTCGGCCAGGTCTGCCCGCAGTTTCCCGCGGGTCTGGACGTACAGCGCCTGGTAGATCGTCTCGTGGCTCACCTGCATAGTCTGGTCATCGGGGAAGTAAAACGCCAACATCGCCGAAATCAGTTTCGGGCTCCAGCCATCGTCCATCCAGAAAGCGATCAGACGGCAGAGATCCTCGTCCTCGACCAGCTTCAGGGGCTTGGGCCGGCGCCTGGCCTGATGGGCCTTGGCGTGCGCGACCGAGGCCCGATACTCACCTTCGGCGCCGGAGTTGCGCTTCACCTCCCGCCAGACCACGGACTTGTCCCGGCCGATGGCTTCACCGATCTTGGCGTAAGTCATGCCGGCCCGCCTCCCCATCTGAATCATGCCCCGCTCCGTCGCGCTCAACGCACGCCCACCCGGACCGGCCGCGGACGGGGCAGGATCCGCCAGACCACCGATGACCCCCATACTCAACGTCATCTGACCAGACTGGGCCCACCACTTCTTCCCGGTGCCGCGGGACGCTCCGACACGCCGGGCAGCAGCACTGACCGACATGCTGGAGCACACCAGATCGAGAAAATCACCACGGGCACCGAGCGGAAACAACTTCGGCATCGCACGCTCCATCCATCAGAGCGTTGC
>NZ_JBNHFL010000077.1:0-1318 GCF_059090205.1 Arthrobacter sp. CMU6 | reverse complement strand
TTGTATCGGGCTCAAGCCGTTGAGCTTCGTGGAGATTCTTTCGGTGTTGTACCAGCGGATGTACTCGTGCAGTGCTGTTGCCAGCGCCTCGGTGCTGAGGAACCGGACGTGGTGGAAGAGTTCTTCCTTGAGGTGGCCGAAGAAGTTCTCCATCACGGCGTTGTCATAGCAGTTGCCCTTGCGGGACATTGATTGGACCGCGCCGGCCCCCTTAAGGAGAGTGCGCCAGGAGATGTGCTGGTACTGGACGCCCTGGTCCGAATGCACCAGGGGTTTCTGCCCGTCCTCAAGCAGTCCCAGGGCGTCGCGCAGCGACGCGTTGGTCAGTTCCAGGTTCGGGGACGAACCGATGGCGTAGGAGATGATCTGCCGGTCGAAAAGATCCATGACCGGGGAGAGATAAAGCTTCCGGCCTCCGACGCTGAACTCGGTGACGTCGGTGACCCACTTCTCGTTCGGGGCTGTAGCGCCGAACTCCCGGTTCAGCAGGTTCGGGGCCATCCTGCCCTGCTCGCCCTGGTAGGAGTCATAGCGCTTCCTCCGCCGGACCTTGCAGACCAGCCCCAGGACACGCATCAGCTTCAGGACGGTCTTCTTCGCGACCGCCCACCCCTTCTTGAGCAGCTCGGTATGAATGCGCCGGTGCCCGTACCTGGCCTGGCTGTCGTTGAAAATCTCGGTGATCGTGGTCTTCAGCGACGCTTGCGGATCGGGAGCCTGGAGGCGGGCCTGGTGATAGAAGAACGTGGACCGGGCAAGCCCGGCGACATCCAGCAGGACGCCCAGCGGATAATCAGCCTTGAGGGAGATGACGGCCTGGACCTTCACCGACGTCCCTGTTCCCTCAAGGCCCGCAGTTTTCCCAAGTAGGCCACCTCTGCCCGCAACCGCTCGTTCTCCCGCCGTAGCCGTTCCATCTCCGGTGTATCCGGCGGCGGCGGAGCGTCGGACTTACGGGGCCTGCCTTTGGGCTTGGGGCGCAACGCATCAGCGCCCTCCTCGCGGTAGGCCCGTACCCACTTTTGCAGGACGCGAGGTGAGGACAGGCCGGCCTCTACTGCCAGGTCCGGGGCGGTCTCGCCCGCGAGGAACCGTTCGACCAAGGCGAGTTTGAACTCGAATGAGTACGACATTGGCGGCTGGGCCATCAAAACTCCTCGACCATGAATCCTCCATCGGAGGTAGAGACCCCGAACCGGCGGCAAGGGCACACCCAGCAGTCCGGCCGTCGCCCTAGCTGCGATGCCTTTCTCGAACCACGCTACAGCGGCCTTGCGCTGGACCTCTGACAACGAACTAGACGCACGCATAAAACTGC
>NZ_JBNHFL010000076.1:0-1340 GCF_059090205.1 Arthrobacter sp. CMU6 | reverse complement strand
GACGACGGCGGGACCTCCCGCCGTCGTCCGCTTCCCTTTCATTTGGTTCTTGTCAGCGCAACCGGTACATGAGTATGGTTCGGCCATCCGGACTTTCGGGCGCATCCGATGTTTGGCAGTACAGCGCGGCACCGAAACGGCGCCGCCGTCAGGGGCACATGGCCATATAAACATGGCCCCGTACAGGCGCCCGGTCACCACGCCGGCAACGGGCGCGGTGACCGCGGGCAGCCACGCTTCCTTCCCGCCACCCTTTATCCAAGGAAAACCTGATGATAGGCACCAGAAGCCGCCTTACCGCCGTCGCCCTCGCCGCCGGCCTCATGGGCATCGCCGCCCCCGCCCATGCAGCCCCTGCGACGCTTGTCAGTGCGGGACCCGGGATCCTCGTCGCCGACGGCGCTGCCGTCGATATTCCGGTCACCTTCGTCTGCGACACCGACCCCACCCTGCTCATCGCTGTGCCCGTCGTCCAGCTCACCCAAAGGGTCAGCGACGGCCGGATCGCCGGCGGCTTCGGAAACGAACAGCTCAGCTGCACCCGGCAGTCGCAGACCGTCACCATCCGGGTGGTTCCCAACGTGATGGCCTTCAACGAGGGCACGGCCGCAGCCACCATCGTGCTGCAAAGTTGCAACGCGCAATTCCAGTGTTCCGCGGAAATCATCAACACCGAACTGAAACTCGCCAGGGGCGGGGGCAGCGGAATCCAGCCCCAAAAGTAGCGCTACGAAAGTTCCAGTTCGCGGACGATGCCGTCCACCAGCGTTGCCGGATCGCCGAGGATGTCCACGGGAATATGCGCCTCATCGGCTCCCAGCGGCTCCAGCGTCGCAAGCTGCGAAGCCAGGAGACTGCTGGGCATGTATTCGTGCGCCCTGCCGCTGATCCGGCCCGCAATCGTTCCGGCCTCGCCGGAGAGGTGGATGAATACCAGGTCAGGTGCAAAGCTGCGCAGCAGGTCACGGTAGCTCCGCTTGAGCGCCGAGCAGGCGATGATGCGCGTACCCGCTCCCTCCGCCGGCGTTGCCAGTGCGGCGCCGATTTCGGCGAGCCAGGGCGCCCTGTCGTCGTCATTCAGCGGTGTGCCGCTTGCCATCTTCGCTTTGTTGGCCGGCGGGTGAAAGTCATCGCCGTCAAAGAAGGGCACGCCCAGGCGCTCGCCCAGCAGCGCGCCGACGGTCGACTTTCCGCAGCCGGAGACGCCCATGACCACGAGGGGCGGCAGGTTCGTGATCATGACGTTGTTCCGAAGTTGAGGAGGACTTTGCCGGATTGGGCGGAGTCGCGGGCGACTTCGAAGGCGGTGAGGGCGTCGGTGACGGGGTAGTCGTGGGTGA
>NZ_JBNHFL010000075.1:0-1355 GCF_059090205.1 Arthrobacter sp. CMU6 | reverse complement strand
AAGGGCGAAGCTGAGAATTTAAGCCCCAGTAAACGGCGGTGGTAACTATAACCATCCTAAGGTAGCGAAATTCCTTGTCGGGTAAGTTCCGACCTGCACGAATGGAGTAACGACTTCCCCGCTGTCTCAACCATAAACTCGGCGAAATTGCAGTACGAGTAAAGATGCTCGTTACGCGCAGCAGGACGGAAAGACCCCGAGACCTTTACTATAGTTTGGTATTGGTGTTCGGAGTGGCTTGTGTAGGATAGGTGGGAGACGTTGAAGCCCGGACGCCAGTTCGGGTGGAGTCATCGTTGAAATACCACTCTGGTCACTTTGGACATCTAACTTCGGCCCGTAATCCGGGTCAGGGACAGTGCCTGATGGGTAGTTTAACTGGGGCGGTTGCCTCCTAAAAAGTAACGGAGGCGCCCAAAGGTTCCCTCAGCCTGGTTGGCAATCAGGTGTCGAGTGTAAGTGCACAAGGGAGCTTGACTGTGAGAGAGACATCTCGAGCAGGGACGAAAGTCGGGACTAGTGATCCGGCGGTACATTGTGGAATGGCCGTCGCTCAACGGATAAAAGGTACCTCGGGGATAACAGGCTGATCTTGCCCAAGAGTCCATATCGACGGCATGGTTTGGCACCTCGATGTCGGCTCGTCGCATCCTGGGGCTGGAGTAGGTCCCAAGGGTTGGGCTGTTCGCCCATTAAAGCGGTACGCGAGCTGGGTTTAGAACGTCGTGAGACAGTTCGGTCCCTATCCGCTGCGCGCGCAGGAAATTTGAGAAGGGCTGTCCTTAGTACGAGAGGACCGGGACGGACGAACCTCTGGTGTGTCAGTTGTACTGCCAAGTGCACCGCTGATTAGCTACGTTCGGATGGGATAACCGCTGAAAGCATCTAAGCGGGAAGCTCGCTTCGAGATGAGATTTCCATACACCCTCGGGTGTGGGAGGCCCCCAGCCAGACCACTGGGTTGATAGGCCGGATGTGGAAGCGAGGACTAACGACTCGTGAAGCTGACCGGTACTAATAGGCCGATAACTTACACCACACACCACTTGCGTGAACGGATTCAAAAGACGTTCACACCCGCAATGGTAAAAAGAGAACAAGACTGCTTGCGTCCACTATGTGGTTCCCAACCAACAAACCCGTTGGCTGCGAACCACAACTGAATAACAACACCACAGTTGTAACACCACAAGATTTCCCCGCCACGGCCCCCGGCCACCGGCGGAGGAGCAAGGGTTACGGCGGTCATAGCGTGGGGGAAACGCCCGGTCCCATTCCGAACCCGGAAGCTAAGACCCACAGCGCCGATGGTACTGCACCCGGGAGGGTGTGGGAGAGTAGGTCACCGCCGGACA
>NZ_JBNHFL010000074.1:0-1391 GCF_059090205.1 Arthrobacter sp. CMU6 | reverse complement strand
GGTCAGGACCTCGAGCCGCACTTCGATCTGGAGGGAAAGGGCGGAAACTGGGAATCTGTTTGTACGGTCGGGGCAGTCAGCTGTTGCTTTGGGTGCCCCGCACTGCGTCAATGGAACGAAGCGGAAAGGAGTGCAGGCACAATAAAGATCTTGCTGCTTGCCGCGGGGTCCCGCGGTGACGTGGAGCCTTTCATCGCGCTGGCACGCGCTGCCGAAGCCAGCGGGCATCGCGTTCGGCTGGGCGTCCCGGACCACTGCGGCGTGGACGCGGAAGGCCTCGACACGGTGAGTCTGCAGATGGACTTCGCGCAGCTCGTCAGCGACCAGGGCGTTTCCCCCAGAGCCGCGGCCAAAACGTTCAGGACGGTAATCCGGCCAGCCATGGGCCGGCTGCTGTCCGCCGCCGTCGAACACCTCCTCGCCTTCACGCCCGATGTGGTGGTCTATCACCCAAAGGTTCTGAGTGCGCCGGTTGCCGCAAACAGTGTGGGCATCCCGTCGGTCATTGTGGAGACGGTCCCCTCAGTGACCCGGACTCGGGAGTTTGCGGCGCCATACGTCACCACCCTGAATCTGGGGCCTTTGAACCGTGCCACCTATCTGGCCGCGCCCCTCGCTGCGCTCATGTTCCGGGGCGAGCTGGACACAGCCCTTAAGATACTGCCGCACGGGCGGGGGCACCAGGCGGCACCGCAAGCGTCGATGGTCCCAGCGAGTCCCCAGCTGCTGCCCCGTCCCCACGACTGGCCGCGCACTGTGCATCTCACCGGTTACTGGGCCGGGAAACCCGCACCGGACGGTGCCGATGCGGAGCTGGAGGACTTCATGGACGGCGGGGAGTTCGTCTACGCGGGGTTCGGCTCAATGAAGGCCGGTGATGCTAGGAAACGTGGCGAAGTCGTCCTCGAGGCAGCCCGCCAATGCGGACTTCGCGTTCTTGCCACTACTGGGTGGGGAGGCTTGGACATCCTCGGGACAGCCAGTGAAGGCGTTCTGGTGAGGGGATCGGTGGCTCACGATCAGGTCCTGCCCCGGGCAACGGCGGCGATCCACCATGGTGGGGCAGGCACTGTCCATGCAGCCGCCAGGGCAGGCGTCCCATCTATCGTGGTGCCTTTCATCGGAGACCAGCCATTCTGGGGAAATTTGATTTACCGGCACGGCCTTGGACCCCCGCCGATCCCATACCGGAAACTAAGCGCGGAGCGGCTCCGGGACGCCATCGGCAAGGCCGGGAACAGCCGCCACCATGCCGCGCGGGTAGGAGAGCGTATGCGTAAAGAGGACGGCACAACTGCCGCTGTTCACGTTCTGGAGAATCTGGGCGGCTGACCGCCTGCCGCATTCTGGCGCACTGAACATGGGCCACCTTCTCCGAATCCTGTATGTCT
>NZ_JBNHFL010000073.1:0-1611 GCF_059090205.1 Arthrobacter sp. CMU6 | reverse complement strand
GCCACCTGGACATCTGCGTCCTGGGCGCGTTCCAGGTCTCCGCGACCGGCGACCTCGCCAACTGGCACACCGGAGCACCGGACGCCATCCCCGCCGTGGGCGGCGCGATGGACCTCGCCACCGGCGCCAAGGACGTGTTCGTGATGATGACCCTCCTGACCCGGGAAGGCGCCTCGAAGATCGTGGAATCCTGCACCTACCCGCTCACCGGCGTCGGCTGCGTGACCCGCGTCTACACCGACAAAGCCGTCTTCCTCACCGGCCCCGACGGCGTCCGCGTCCGGGAAACCTTCGGCTGCACCCTCGAAGAACTCCAGGCACTGGTGCCCGTCCCGCTCACGGCAGCCCCCACCGTCGAGCACTAACCCGCCGTTCCCTCCGACTCCCGGCGAACGGACACTTGGCGCCCTGGCCCCCGCCCGGGGGGCCGAAAGTGTCCGTTCGCGCTTGGAACGGGGGCCGGAAGTGTCCGTTCGCGCCGGGAGGGCTAATAGGATTGGTAACCATGACCGACGCAGCAGCAGGGACCGCGCCCCGGGCGGGCCGCCCGCCGAAGGACGGCGCGGCGCCCGCGGCCAGTGATCAGTACGTGCAGTCGCTCGCGCGCGGGCTGGCGGTCATCCGCGCGTTCGACACCGAGCATGCCGACATGACGCTCACCGAGGTGGCTGCCCGCACGAATCTCACGCGCGCTACGGCCCGGCGCTTCCTGCACACGCTCGTGGAGCTCGGCTATGTCCGCACCGACGGCAAGACCTTCGCGCTCACGGCCCAGGTCTTGCAGCTCGGTTATGCCTACCTTTCCGGGCTCTCCCTGCCGCAGCTGGCCCAGCCGCATCTTGAGGAGCTGTCCCTGAAGCTGGGGGAGTCGACGTCGGCGGCGGTATTGGACGGGACCGATATCGCCTACATTGCCAGGGTTACCACCCGCAGGATCATGACCATCGGCATCACCGTGGGGACCAGATTCCCGGCCTATGCGACGTCGATGGGCAGGGTGCTGCTCGCCGGGCTTCCGCCCGAGCAGCTGAAGGAATACCTTGCCGCGGCGGAGATCAAGCCCCTCACCCCGCGCGCGATCGGCACCGTGAAGGACCTTCTGGCCGTCCTGGATAAGGTCCGGGCTCAGGGCTGGTGCCTGCTGGACCAGGAGCTGGAGCTGGGGCTGATGTCAGTGGCCGCCCCGGTCTACCACGGCCCGAAGGTGGTGGCAGCAGTCAATGTTTCGCTGCAGGCACAGTCTGTGGCCGCCAAGCCGGATCCCGAGGCCTACCTCGAATCCGTGCGGAAGGAAATCGTCGCCACCGCGGAGCGGATTTCGTCGGACTTCTCGAGCGGGCGTTAGCCGTACCAACCCGGTTGGTAGATGATGCGTGGAGGGTCGGCGCCTTTTCCCAACTGGGCACAGAAACCAGCGGTGCGTTCATTCCCGGTGGGGCCGTGATCTGAAGTAGTTGTTGCGGCGTGGTTTTCGGTGGGGGTCGAGTTCTGGTGGTGGTTTGAACCAGGGGACCTCGTTGGTGACTTCGATGGTCCAGTTTTCTTTGTGGATGAGGTGGTGGTGATGGCTGCAGAGCAGCACGCCGTTGCCGGTGCCGGTGGTTCCGCCTT
>NZ_JBNHFL010000072.1:0-1758 GCF_059090205.1 Arthrobacter sp. CMU6 | reverse complement strand
TTGGCGAGGGTTTCGCGTTCGGCGGCGATGGTGGTGTTTTCTCCGTGTCCGGTCCTGACGGTGGTTTCCGGCGGGAGGGTGAGGAGGCGTTCGCGGATGGAGGCCAGGATGGTGGGGTAGTCGCTGTAGGAGCGGCCGGTCGCGCCGGGGCCGCCGTTGAACAGGGTGTCCCCGGTGAACACGGTGCCTTCCTGCTCGAGGTGGAAGCAGGTGGACCCGGGTGAGTGGCCGGGGGTGTGGATCGCTTTGAGCACGGCCCCGGCGACCCGGAACTCGTCCCCGTCCCTGATCTCCTTATCGGCGGTGGTGCCGGGGTAGACCTGTTCCCAGAGGACCTGGTCTTCCGGGTTCAGCCAGATGGGGGCACCCACGGCGTCCGCGACCTGCCGGGCGGCGCCGATGTGGTCGTTGTGCGCGTGCGTGAGCAGGATGCCCAGGACCTTCCGGCCCCGCACAGCGCTGATGATCGCGGCGGCGTCGTGCGGGGAATCAATGATGATGCATTCCTCCTCGTTGCCCACGATCCAGACGTTGTTGTCCACGTCCCAGGTCCCGCCGTCCAGGGAGAACGTGCCCGAGGTGACAAGGTTTTCGATCGTGACACTCATGCGGAAACTCCCTGGGTTGCGGCGGCCGCCCGGGTGGCAGCGGCGGGCTGGATTTCGACGACGGAGCGCAGGACCTTGCCCTCGTGCATTTTCTCGAACGCTTCCTCGACCTGGTCGATGGTGATCCGTTCGGACACGAACGCGTCCAAATCCAGGTTCCCCTGTTTGTAATGGGCGACGAGCATCGGGAAGTCCCGGGAGGGCAGGCAGTCCCCGTACCAGGAGGACTTCAGCGACCCGCCCCGGCCAAAGACATCCAGCAACGGCAACTCCAGTGTCATCTCCGGGGTCGGGACCCCGACCAGGACCACACGCCCGGCCAGGTCACGGGCGTAGAACGCCTGCTTATAGGTTTCCGGGCGGCCGACCGCCTCGATCACCACATCCGCGCCGTTCCCGCCAGTCAGTTCCCGGATCGCCTCGACCGGGTCCGTGCTGCGGGAGTTCACCCCGTGCGTCGCGCCCAGGGACTTCGCCATCGCAATCTTGTTATCGTCAATGTCCACCGCGATGATCGTGGTCGCGCCGGCCAGTTTCGCGCCCGCGACCGCGGCGATCCCCACCCCGCCGCAGCCGATCACGGCCACCGACTCACCACGCTTGACCTCACCGGTGTTAATCGCCGCGCCGATCCCGGCCATCACCCCGCACCCGAGCAACCCCACGGCGGCCGGGTCCGCGTCCTCATCAACCTTCGTGCACTGCCCCGCAGCGACCAGGGTCTTCTCCGCGAACGCCCCGATCCCCAACGCCGGAGACAACACCGTGCCGTCCTCCAGGGTCATCTTCTGGGTCGCGTTCGCCGTGTTGAAACAGTACTGCGGCTGGCCCTTCGCGCACGCCCGGCACTGCCCGCACACCGCACGCCAGTTCAAAATCACCCGGTCCCCAACAGCAACCTCGGTGACCCCCTCACCCACAGCAGAGACCACACCGGTCGCCTCATGACCCAACAGATACGGGAACTCATCCCCAATCCCGCCCAGCTTGTAATGCAAATCCGTATGGCACACACCGCACGTCAGAACATCAACCAAAGCCTCACCCGGCCCCGGATCCGGCACCAGAATCGTCTCCACCGACACCGGAGCATCCTTCGCCCTGACAACAACAGCCTTCACTTTATGAACCATAAAATCGCGTTCCTTTC
>NZ_JBNHFL010000071.1:0-1904 GCF_059090205.1 Arthrobacter sp. CMU6 | reverse complement strand
TTGCCGGTGGAGCAGTGGCCGCCGTTGGTGGTGCGGTTTTCGGTGGGGAGGTTCAGGGTGGGGTTTTGGTTGAAGAAGCCGTGGGGTTCGAGCATGAAGCCGATGTTCTGGCGGGGCATGACGGGCCAGTCTTCGAGGCGGACGACGTGGTGCATGCCGAAGGTGTACCAGACCACGAGGTCCTGATCGACGATGTTCCGGTCTTTCTGGGTCCAGATGTGCAGGCCGTCCTCGGCGCCGGTGGACTGGTTGGGGTACTCGCCGGCGGCGAAGCGTTCGGTCCGGTCGTAGGCGGTGACCCAGAGGTTGTTCCGGGCGAACTGGGCGCGTTTGGAGACGTAGGACTCGTCGCCGGCGGCGAGCTGGATCCCGTTGGTGGGGATCAGCCGGTAGGCGACCGGTTCGTCCACGATGTTCTTCGAGTCGTGGTTGACGATCTTCCAGAACCGGTGCTTGGCCGAGTCGGTCTTGCGGATCGCGGCCTTCTCGGTTTCCAGGAGCCGGTCCACGGCCATGAACGCGGTGTGCGTGGGGTTGTGCTCGGGGTATTCCATGTCCACTTCGTAGACGGCGTTGTTCGGGCCGTCGAGTTCGAAGTCCATCCGGACGTTGAACATGTGCTGGTGGATGGGGGCGTAGAGCCCGTCGTTGTTCAGGGACTGCCCGTACGGGCTCTTCTGACCGGGCTGCTGGCCGGCGGTGGAGAGGATACCGGTGGCCTTGACCAGGAACTCGATGGACCCGTCCAGGAACAGGTGCCAGTAGAAGGCGTACTCGTAGTTCGCGACCGTGGCGATGAAGGAGATCACGAGCTTGCGGCTGCGGCGGGTCTCGGCGGTGCCTTCGCGGAAGTCGAAGTGCTTCCACAGGATGCTGTCGTCTTCCTCGTGCATGCAGATCGCGTTCTCGATCGTCCACGGGTTGCCGAGGGAATCGACGCTGTGCCCGTCGAAGTACTTGATCTCGCCCAGGCAGTCACAGCCCAGGGTCAGGGAGTTGGCCATGTTCCCGATGTTGTACTCACCGGAATCGAACGCGTTCTTCTTCGCCTGCACCGGGGCGGTGTCACCGTACGGGACCACCATTTCCGAGAGCGAGGCACGGTTGATCACCGGACGGTCCACGTCCTGGTCACGGAACTTCAGCTGGTGCAGGACCAGGCCCTCACGCGGGGTGAAACCAACCCGGAAGGACCAGTCAGCCCAGCGCACATGGTTACCGGTCACCTCGAACGAGGCGCCCTCGGGCTGGGTGATCTCGATCGGCTTCAAATCCGTGCGGGCCGGGCCAACGTACTTGGGCAGGTAGTTGCCGCGGGCGGACGGGACCGGGATCTTCTGGTCATCTTCGAGCTTGACGACCTCACCGGCGTTCAGGTCATAGAACACGATGAAGTTCTCGATCGGGTGCGCATACGGGCTGTCATCAGCCTCGTCACGGACGAAGACCAGGGCACGCATCAGACGCCGGCCCTCGTTATCCTCACCGAAATACCCCACCGACCACGGCTCGAAGCACACCAGGTCCAGGTTGGTCAGGCCCCGCCTGGCCAAAGCCGCAATAACCTGCGGGTCCTTCCGGCACGCCTCCTCACACTCGGCGAACTCATCAAGCATGAACGGCGGCTGAACATTCTCAGCCAGCTGGACCCACGCCTCGACAGTGCCGCTCTCCAGGTTCACGACCGCCTCATACGACCGCGCCACAGCACGGTCCACCAGGACCGCGTCCGCCTCACGGACCACCGGCACACCACTGCGCAGATCCCCCTTCGAGGGCTCCCGCAACTCAACACTGATAAAACGGAACGACTCCGCCGCAGCAGGCCCCTCCTTCAAAACCGCAACCGCACGCGAAATCTCCGCCCGCGACAACGGATCCAACGGATGAGCCACCCCAACAAC
>NZ_JBNHFL010000070.1:0-2142 GCF_059090205.1 Arthrobacter sp. CMU6 | reverse complement strand
TGTCAGCGATGGTCGAAAAGTGAGCCATTTCGCGGGCTGAAAAGTGAGCCACCATGACGCTGGTTATTCTGCCGTATTTTCCGGTCTTGTCGAGGGCAGCGAGTCGACCTGGGTGTGTTTGAGGCGGTAGCTGGAGCCTTTGAGGGTGATGACTTCGGCGTGGTGGACGATGCGGTCGATCATGGCCGAGGCGACGACCTGATCGCCGAAGACGTCTCCCCAGCGGGCGAAGGGCAGGTTCGAGGTCAGAATCAGCGAGGCGTGCTCGTAGCGTGATGAGACCAGCTGGAAGAACAGGTTCGCGGCGTCCTGCTCGAACGGGATGTAGCCGACTTCGTCCACGATGATCAGTCCGTAGCGGCGCAGTCTGACCAGTTCCTGGGGCAGCCTGCCGTTCTGGTGGGCGGCTTGGAGCCGGGCGACCCAGTCGATGGCGGTCGCGAACAGGACTCGGTGACCGAGCTGGGTGGCGCGCAAGCCCAGGCCGGTGGCGAGGTGGGTTTTGCCGGTGCCGGGCGGGCCGAGCAGGACGATGTTGGACGCTTCGGTGAGGAACGCGCCGGTGGCCAGGTGCGCGATGGTGTCGCGTTTGAGGCCGGGCTGGTGATCGAAGTTGAAGTCCTCGAGTGATTTCCGGGCCGGGAACCCGGCGGCCCGGGCCCTGATCTCGGCGCCGGAGGTTTCCCTGGCTGCGACTTCCCGGGACAGGACAGCGGCGAGGTACTCCTCGTGGGTCCAGCCTCCTTCACGGGCCTGGTCCGCGAGGCGTGTTGCTGCTTCGCGGATCCGGGGTGCTTTCATCGCCCGGGTGTAGTACTCGATCTGGCCTGCGGTTTCCTTAGCGGCCGGCATCAGGCGACCTGCCCGTCATCTAGGACAACCCCGAACGCGCGGTCGTAGTCCGCCAGGTCCCGCAGCCCGGTTGTTTCGCCAACCGGGTGAGGGGTTTGGAAGGCCTTCCGCAGCGCCCTTGCTGCTTCAACATGGTCGGGGTCGGTGATGGTCAGACCAGTGCCCCAGGACCGGAGGTGGGTCCCGACCGGTCTGCCGTCCAGGCTGATCGTGACGGTTTCGAGGTCGGCGCTGACATCGACGAACCGGCCGATGGCCTGCGGGTGGACGGAGTAGTCGTTGGATCCCATCCGGACGTAGTAGTCCCTCGGGAGCCGGACCCTTGCGGTGAAGCCGGTGACCGGTGGAACCGGTGGCAGCGCCAGCATGGCCGCTTTGTCGGCAGCGAGCAGGTCCGTCGGGCGGGCGCCGGTCCGCCGGACCAGCCGGGCGTTGGCCTTCGGCAGCCACTGACCGAGCTGGGTGTTGAAGTCCTCCGGTGAGGCGAAGACCCGGCCCGGCAGGAAGGAAGTCTCCAGGAACTGGTTGGCCCGCTCCACCACGCCCTTGCTCTCCGGATCGTAGGGTTTGACCTGCACGACCCTGGTCGCCAAGACCCCGGCGAATGCCGCGACCCCGGCGGCGTAGCTGTTCCGCCGGCCGATGCCGGTTTCGTTGTCCCAGATCAACCGCCGCGGAACCGCGCCCAGGGATCCGAGCAGCTCCCACATTCCGGCCAGCAGGTCCCCGGTCATCCGGGACGGGATCATCCTGGCCATGATGAACCGTGAATGCGAAGACACCATCACCAGCACCGGCAACACCCTGGCCTTGCCGGCCCCGACAGGTATCCGGACCTCCGGGAACCACAGATCACACTGCGCCTGATCCCCGGGATCGTAAGAGATCCGGTCAGCAGGATCAGCCGGGACATACTCGGGACGGATCCGGGCAACGTTCTCCCGGAACCAGGCCGGGGACCCCGACCAGCCCACCCGTTCAGCCAACACCGTCGCCGGCATCCGCGGGTTCTCCAGCAGCAGCGCACGAATTGCCGGTTCCACAGCCTTGATCCCAGAGTCCTGCGGCGCACGAACGTATGTTGGTGGACTGTCAGCGCTGACTGCTTTCGCAACCGTGTTCCTGGAGATCTCCAACCGCGCCGCTATCGACCTCATCGACTCACCCTCGGCCAGATGCAACCGCCGAATAAGCGCCCAATCCTCCACTGTGATCACCCACCCAATCGTTTGGAACGGGTGGCTCAGTTTTCAACCGTCACAATGGCTCACTTTTCGACCGTCACCGACA
>NZ_JBNHFL010000069.1:0-2712 GCF_059090205.1 Arthrobacter sp. CMU6 | reverse complement strand
CGCCCAATCCTCCACTGTGATCACCCACCCAATCGTTTGGAACGGGTGGCTCAGTTTTCAACCGTCACAATGGCTCACTTTTCGACCGTCACCGACACTGTCGTCGACGTTGGCCGTGGACACTACCGCCTCATCAAGGAACTTAGGGTGAATGGCACAATTGGCGATCGCTTCGAGTTCGAACGAAATCGCCGCTGCTCTAGGTTCCTTGCCAAACCATTGCATGTGTCTTTGCCTTTCCTCGGGCTACGACCCACACTTTCTCACGTCCGGCAGCACGTCTGTCTCTCACCTACGAGCAAGGAGGGGCAGCGGTATTGGGTTGATCGACTCAACCAGGCGATCTGTTCCGCAGAGGGTTCCTCATTCAGAGAATGGAAGGTTCGCTGGAACAGATTATTGTGGAGCTCAGGTAATGGGCCTAAGGAGACTTTCGAGGTGAATCAACGGGACAAGGAGCGACGCCAGACCGTACGGCGAATATTCTTTGAGACGGACCTGGCGGGCCTGGGGTTCGGGGGTGAATCGTTCCCTGAATACGAATATGACACTGAGGCGGACCTTGCCATGTCTTGGCTGGCTAATGGACTGTCTCCGACCGATGTAGCAGCACGGGCAGCGCGCTACGTTCAGCGTGACTGGGGCGTTTCCGTGCCCGACCGCAAAGTGGAGCAGCTTGCTCACGCTCTTGCTGCTTAGTTCAAAACCGGAATCACAGGGCTGGTAGCCAGGCTAGGCGTGTTTCGTCCACTGAGGTTCCCCGAAGAGACGAAGCGCCCGGGCCGGCCACCGGCTAACGGGACGACTTCGAGACTGGGCCCTGACGGGACGCCGCCAGGTTGGTTCCTTATCGGATGATCGGCGCGCCTATAGCGATAGAAACACCTATGACGATGACAAGCGCTCCGAACATGGCCAAACCTATTGCGCAGAAGCGCCTCAAACCCTCAGAAGTAATATCCTTTTTGAAACCACGCAACTGCTCCATCATCGAACGGGCAAACCGGTTTCGAGCCAGGATAATCAACACACCGAAAACGACGACCACTCCGCCATGTACCAAGGTCTCGAGAGTCACGTTGCTGTCCCTGCTCCCCAGAAGAAGTCATAGATCAGCACGGCTACTCCTCCGACTATCGTGAAACCGGCCAACAAATTTTTATAGAGCAACTTGCGACGCATGTATCGGTGAACGTCCCCATTAGGGTGGCTCCGCAGATATGATCGGGCTGCCCACCCCTGTAGGAGGCGCCCCAATACAAGCATGGCAAATCCGCAAGCGAGCCAGCCTAAACCAACCACCGTTGCTTTAGACATCTGATCCTCCGGCAATTAGAGAACATGCTTGAGCACTAAAGTAGCCCAATCCATCTCTGTGCGGTCGAAAAGACGAAACACCGTTCAGGGCTTTGGATGCCGAGCTTGACCTTATTCTCCCTCTGGAGGCAGACAAAGAATCCAGAAGCTTGTCAGGAAAAAATGGTACCGGTAGAGGTTGAGGTGAGACAGTGAAGCATGGCGGCCGCGAACGACAACCCAACGTCCCGTTATGCCCAGCGCAACCGGACTTGGGATGAGTTGCCGCCCAAGCGCAGGCGCTTCTACTTCTGGCTGTTTTTGTTGCTCTTTCTTCTCGGTCCGTTAGGTCGCATACCACTTGAGATGGCCGGCGCATCTTCCTTCTTGGCGGCCATGGTCATTCTTGGGCTGACCGTTGTGATCTTGATTCCCCTGGGCTGGCAGGCTTGGAAGGAATTGCAGCAGCGGCGCGCCAGCGGTGAGGAACTTCCTCCAGTGCCAGTCAAAGGGAGGACTGTCGTGGCTTGGGTGGTGGCCTCACTTCTTTTCTGGGTTGCGGTTGCCTTCCTGGCCGCTGAGTCAAGGGGCCCGTTCATCCCGCTCCTCCCCATGCTGTGCACTTTTGTGGCCGGGAGAAGATTAATGCAATGGCGGCGTCAGAGGATGAGTTCTGCCAACTGAAGCTAACGCCGCCGATTCCTCATGGGGGTTAATTCCAGCTTTTGCGCTTTCCGATGAAGTAGCCGCAAATCATTACGACAACGCCACTAATCACGATGACATATGCCCAGATGTTGTTCGATGTGGACTGAAAAGCCAACATTGTCCCCAAGAGGGCGTTTACTGCACCCACGCAGAGTAGGGCGGTTCCAATCCATCGAGGTGTCATGCGGCCATCCTAGAGTTTCCTTGATGGGAACAGCTAGACAATGAGGATTGCTGTCCGTTCATCGTTCCCCAATGGAGTTAATTCCAACTCTTACGCTTTCCGATGAAGTAGCCGCAAAACATTAGAACGACGCCGCCAATCACGACGAAGCGGGCTGCTCTTTGCAGCGACCGACGCCGTCAGCTGATCTGTGAAAACCGCGATTCTGATTTATGACAGTCACAGGAATCTCCCCAAACTGTATCTGCGTGTCCGGCGTCTTCGGCGTGTCTCGAAAAGCTGCACCTTTCTGAGGCGCCGCCGGCACTTACTGCCGGTGTTTTCCCTGTTCAGGCAGGAACTGACTGTGTAACACTTCAGCATGGACGATCCAAGAAGCCGGATTCTGCCACTCCTTCGCCAGGGCGAACGGCTCCTGTGGGTTGGTCAACCCGACCCCCGAGTTCGCTTTACAGGCGCTGATGCCTTTCTCGTGCCTTTCAGCATCCTCTGGGGCGGGTTTGCGGTCGTATGGGAAATCATGG
>NZ_JBNHFL010000068.1:0-3759 GCF_059090205.1 Arthrobacter sp. CMU6 | reverse complement strand
CAGTGGCCAGACGGGTTCCGTCGGGGCTCAACGCCACTCCGTAAACTGAACTGCCGTGGTGGACCTGCATCAGTTGCGCACCGGTAGCGGTGTCCCACATCCGCGCCGTCCTGTCCTCGCTGGCGGTAGCCAGACGGGTACCGTCGCGGCCGCATGCCACCGCAAAGACTGCGTTCATGGTGCCTTCATGCTTGACAACAAGCAACTCGCGGCTGGTACCCGTGTCCCAGATGCGGGCAGTCGTGTCGTCGCAGCCGGTCATCAAACGGTCCCCGTTGGGGCTGAACACTACTGCGATGACTGGATAATTTGAGGCCACGTGCATTACTAGGGTGTCGGAAGCTGGAGCTTCGACGTCGGCGGCTAGACCATTATCCGAATTCGAGTGCCGATAATCAGAAGTTTTGAATTGAAGCGGGTCGCCGGGTTGGCCTTGTCCGCTGAGTTGTACATTGGTGCTCCCGCAGCTGCGATGGCGCACGGCGGCGTCGCGGAAGTGCTGATCCGTCGTGAGGATCTGGGCATAGGCCTGGGTGGCGGCATCCAAGTTACCGTTCTCTTCGGCTCGACGGGCCCGCGTGTAGAGGACTTCCAAGCGGGCGCGAGTGGCGAGCCCGTTAGGGTTAGCGGCGCCAGAGTCAAGGACAGACAACTCGGAGGCGGTGTCGAGAACCGCCTGCCACGCACCGGCTTTGGCGTGGAGTCGCAGTTCGTCCTGCAGGTCGGTGACGCGCTGTCGTGCTGAGCACGCTCGACTGCGGTCCGCGGCGTCCGGGAAGTCGGGATTGTCCTGTAGAAGTGTGTAGCCGCGGACAGCTGCTCTCCAGTTCCCGGCTTCCTCCGCTTCCCGGGCGGCACGGTAAGTTTCGGCCAGTTCCCGATGGCCCTGCGCGGTTTTCCGCAACTCCGCAGCGTCGCCGTATCCGGGCTCCATGGCGAGCAACTCATCGAGGAATTCGATCGCCGCCGCGTAGTTTTTTGTCTGAAGTTCGGCGCCCGCCTGCAGGTAGAGGGCCCTCAGCAGGTCCGCCTGCGGCCGCTCGGGCATCACCTGAGGAGGAGCGACTTCAGGCTCGGACGGAACGGGAGAACCAGTGAGCGTAAATAGGCGGGTGGAGTCCCCGCGCACATAAAGTACGGGTGTCACCCACTCCAGGCTGTCCTGGCCCAGAATGGATCGGCGTCCGCTGCTGGCAGCCTTGTCGACGTCACGGCCGTGCGCGATCGCGGCATAGAACCCCCGGGCGAACGCAATCGCTGCCCTATCGCTGATGGTAAATTGCATCGCGGCCACGGCGCTGATTCCGCCACGGACCAGGGCGGCGGCCGTCCCGGAGAACAGATCCTCCCGTCCGGCTTCTCCGGAGGAGCAGGAGTTCAGGACCACCAGCCGCGGTGTCGGTTCCGCTTCCCTGAGCAAGTGCATCAGCCGGGAGGACTCCACCATGGCGCTGCGGCCGGTCTCTGATTCCAGCGCGATCCTGCCCTCCTGCCGGCTCACGTCGTAGTCTCCGTGCCCGATAAAATGCAGTACGTGCCAGGGCCCGTCAAGCAGCGTGGTCTGGATGCCGTCCCAGGTTGCCTGCGGTGCCCAGACTAACTCGACCAACCCCTCGGCGATCGGCTTTGCCAGCGCCTGGGCCAAGTACTGCTTTTCCGCGTCCGCATCCAACCCGGGCAAATTGCGTGGAGCGGCCACAATGCCCAAGATCCGCAGCGGGGGCTTCACCTCGAGGGGGTGGGGGTTGTAATCGGCTGCTGGGATGCGTCGCAGCAGCGGCATTTCCTGGCATAGGTAGGACCCGGTCCTCGGGTCAAAGAGCATCTCCCATGGCAGGGCCGCTACTTCGGCGGTGGCAAGCCTGAGCACTACACGCAACTGCCGCCCGCTGTGCTGAGCCACCCCCAGACTCGCCCGGTACGTGTCCCGCACCCCACCCGTGAACAGCGATTCGAACAGATATACTCCGACCTCGTGCAAAGGTCTCTCGCCGTGCGGTATGGTCCGCCTTGCCGGCACGGCCGACGCTAGGACCGTCGCCTCGAGCTCAGTGAGCCTAGTAAGTACCGCCTCCACGTCCAGCTGGAAGGTACCGGACGTTTCGCCCCCCGCCGGGGCACGGATCACACGGACAGTGTAACCGTCCTGTCCTGAACCGACCTCCAGCTCAATGTCACCGTCCATCGCAGCCTTCCAAACGCGTGCCCCGCCGTGGCCCGTTGACCGGCAAAGCCATGTCCCCCGGCCCGCCGAAACGAATAACCTAAGATTGGCGCACAGAACAACAGACCACAAGATCTGCCGTGAGCGGCGCAGGTCGTTGTTCGCCTTGTGCATGTCGTGATGGCTTTGGAGAGGTTGAGCAGTTGCCGCAACATGATCGCCTGGCGGCGGTTCCGGATCCCGTTGTGGCGGTCATCAGCAGCAGAGAAGCTCCGTCGGCGGATGGTCCTACGGTCTTGACGGTCCGGGGCACCTTGAAGAGAAGACCTGCTCACGACGGGTGAGGGATTCCAAAGTGCAAGGGCCGCGGTGCTCACTAAAGAGCCGCCGCGGCCCAACCCGTTGTTTCCTACGCCAACTCGGCGCAGAGATCCCGCTGCTGTCCGGAAGCACTGATCAGGGTAAAGACCCCGGTTTTGAGGTTGATGGTGTAAACGATGCGGCCCGTGTATTGGATTGCTGACGGCGTATCCACGCCTGGAACTTCGGACGCATCTGTGTCGAACAGGATCAGGCCGTTGCTCCCCGTGGCGGTGACTGTCACGACATTGTTGACGGGAGCCGATGTTACCTCAGCCGTCCCTTGGGTTTCGAAGGTAATGGATTCCCCGGATACCAAGTTTGTATACGTCAGAAGATAGCCCTTGCCCGAGATAATCTGTTTACCGTTTTTGAACGTCTTGACGCGCGCCTTGGCATCTGTACCTTCGACCCGCAGCCCAAAGGTTTCGCAGCTTTGCGCAGCAGTGGCCTCTTGCGGGACTAAGTCTTCACGAATTGGTGGAGGCCCGGCCACGGCCGCCGAAGAGACGGCAAATAGAGCAGCGGTGAGCAAAGCAAAGGGTGCAAATTTTTTCATTGGAACTCTCCGGTGTGCGGTGGCCACTTTTTGGCTGGCCGATGACTACTAAATGGGGATGCGCAGGGCGTTTGCGCTGATTCGATAGCGGCACCTCGCGTGTTTTTTCGCGTCGGTCTTCCGATTCCAGAGGATCGGAGGATTACCGGGAGTCAAAGAGTTATTGCAGGTACCTTATGAAAACCTTGGGACCTGCGTCCCCCCACGTCACCTTTTGAACACCGGCATCTGGATCCACGGATCCCTGGCCTTGATAGCAGCGGCCGCGTCAGTTGTGCAACCTCTGATCGAGAGGCGCGAGGGGCCGGCCCTGGCGTAAACGGCCCACCGGGGACGGAAACCCGTAGGGCAGGGTAGAGCTGCGGATGTTAAGGCAGGGGAGGCCGGCACCAAGTGGTACCAGCCTCCTGTTTCCCTCAGCAAAAGACATCTCACGGTGCTAAGACGTCGTCCCTGAACACCCGGTCCAGACATCAGGACCGACGATGTCAGATTGGGGTGTGGGTCTTGCTGACGTGAGTTGACCAGCTATGCATCTAGGGCAGAGCGGTGAATCGCGGCGATACGTGGGCAACAAAGTAGTGGGGCCCCCGACCGGCGGGGGGCAAACCGTGGTGGCGGGTTTAGAAGAAAAAAATGGTAATAAACCACCTGAACAGAGCGATCAAAGAAAACA
>NZ_JBNHFL010000067.1:0-3830 GCF_059090205.1 Arthrobacter sp. CMU6 | reverse complement strand
TCATGCTCGAACCCCACGGCTTCTTCAACCAAAACCCCACCCTGAACCTCCCCACCGAAAACCGCACCACCAACGGCGGCCACTGCTCCACCGGCAAGTAGCAATTCAAAGTCGAGATCGCGGGAGCACAACCGTGCACAAGCCCACGGCGCTCCCGCGATCTCGCCACCTACGTGCTCGGATATTTGCATCTGCGGGTCCGCTTTGTACTCCCCGCAGGCCAACGGGATCGACGCAGCGTAGGCGCAAGACGATCAGTTCATCAAAGGAGATGTCATGAGTGAAAATCGTTCGGACGGCAGCGATCATCTGAAAAGATCGATCGACTGGAAGCAGGGTATGGCCATTGCACTTGGCGTACCTCTGCTGATTCTGCCGTCCCTGGGCTACCTGCCGATGTACCTGTCTGCCGCAGCAATCCTTATCTGGGGACTATCGGTCCTTCAGGGATTCCTGCAGAATGCGGCGTACGCCGAAATGGCCACCACCTTTCCCAAAGCCTCCGGTCTGCCAGGCTTCGCCCAGTTGGTATTCCGCAGCGAGAACTACAAGGGCAAGTACGACAAAGGCAAACTGATCGGGGGCTTCACCGCCTGGAGCTACTGGTTTGGCTGGAATCCGATACTGGCGATCTTCGCCATCTTGGTCGGCGGTTACCTGCACGGGCTGTTTCCGGTACTGGGCGAGACCTTTAGCGAATACCAGCTCGCACTGATCTCCGGCCTGGTGATATTCACCGGACTGTTCGTGGTGAACTGGTTCGGTCTCAAGGATGGCGCCATGCTGGGTTACATCCTGGCGGCCATTTCGCTGATCCCACTGGTTGTCCTCGCCGTAGCACCTTTTGCTACCGGCCACGTTGAAATGGCCAACATCACCGGCAGCTGGTGGCCGACTGACTGGGCCTGGGACCTGCACCATGTCCTGATGCTGTTTGGCATCTTTGGAATCGCACAGTGGAGCGCCTGTGCCTGGGAAACGGCCGCCATCTACGGCCCTGAATACAAGAACCCCGCGAAGGACGTTCCCAAGGCGCTGCTTGCCTGCGGTCTCATCTGCCTGGTCCTGTATGTACTGCTGCAAACGGCGGTCATCGGTGTACTTGGTGTAGAGGGTGTACAGGCCGAAGCGGTTTCGCCCCTGATTCCGGTAGCCCAGGCTACCTTTGGCCAGGCCGGTTCAATCATCACGATCATCATGCTGGTCGCCGCCATGATTCTGGTCATCCAAACGGCGTACCTTGGTTCGTCGCGCGCCATGCACTCCATGTCCGCCGAAGGTAACCTTCCCAAATTCATCGGCAAAACGAACCGGCAAGGAACTCCGTTCGTTGCCATGCTGATCATCGGCGCCTTCAACCTGGTGTTGATTTCCATGGGAAACGCCGCCGCAATTCTTGCCGCCTCCGCGATTGGCTACACCCTTGCCAACGGCATCAGCCTGTTTGCCTATGTCAAAGCAAAGAAACACCCGGCCTTGGCAAGCCTGGAACGGCCCTTCAAAGCACCGAAGGGCTGGAAGCATGTGGCTCTGATCTTTGGCCTGTTCAACGTGCCGTTGTGCGTGGTCGGCGTGGTCTACCTCAACAGCCTGGAGATTGGCTGGACCTCAACGTGGGTTGGCTTCCTCGTACTGGCGCTTTACCTACCCATCTGGTTCTACACGCAGCATGAGTCGCGCCGTGCGAGCAGCAAGGCAGCCGCGACCCGCATCCCGGAGTACGAAACCGCAGATCCCGAGAGGGTTCTGGATCCTACTCCGTGACATAACCGGTCCCCAGGCCACCTAGGCCTAAAAATCCGGTCCCCGGCGCTCGTCAGTCGCGCCGGGGACCGGACCCACTTAACTCAATTCTGTTAGTGGGACCGTGAGGTACAACCACAGGAATGAATGCTTCAGAGAGGAAGCCATCATGTCCACCACTTACAGCTTTTTGTCGCTTGCCGTTGGCAGCACGGTCGCAGGCAGGCGGTGCGGTGTCTCCCCTGTGGCCATAATCCTGCAGCGGGGATAAAGGCCATGGACGCGCTAGCCGTGAGCCTCGTTGAACTGGGCGCGGTTGTGTTCTGCCTCGGCCTCCTCGCCAAACTGGCCGGAAAATTCGGAACGTCACCTATCCCCCTCTACCTCCTCGGCGGACTCGCCTTTGGCACGGGCGGGATTGCCGAGCTTGGAGGCATGAAGGAATTTGCGCATCTCGCCGGTGAGATCGGGGTTATCCTACTGTTGCTTATGCTTGGCCTGGAATATACGGCGTCCGAGCTTTTCGCCGGCCTGCGAAGGTCATGGCAGGCCGGAATCGTCGACTTGGTCCTGAACTTTCTGCCTGGGGCAGGACTTGCCCTTTTGCTCAATTGGGGGCTGGTGGGCGCCATGGTGATGGGCGGCGTAACCTACATTTCGTCGTCGGGCATCGCGGCTAAGGTGATCAGCGATTTGGGCCGGCTGGGCAACCGCGAAACCCGGGTGGTGATCTCCATCCTCGTTTTTGAAGATCTCACGATGGCCGTGTACCTTCCAGTCCTCACCACGGTAATTTCCGGAGTCAGTTTCCTCGCCGGGCTCACAACAGTGGGCGTCGCGCTGGCCGTGGTCAGCGTCGTTCTCGTGGTTGCGCTGCGTCACGGACACCATGTTTCCAAGGCTGTTCACAGCGAGAATTCAGAGGTGTTCGTCCTGAAAGTTCTGGGGGCGGCCCTGCTCGTGGCTGGCGCGGCATCAGCCATGCAGGTGTCAGCGGCAGTAGGCGCCTTTTTGCTCGGCATTGCCATCTCCGGGGCCACATCGCACAACGCAAAGCTCGTCCTGACGCCACTGCGGGACCTTTTTGCCGCCATCTTCTTCGTGGCGTTCGGGTTGAACACCGATCCGGCGTCCATCCCGCCGGTTCTTGGCTTGGCGCTCGTGCTCGCCCTTGTCACCGCGGCCAGCAAAATGGCCACAGGCGTCTGGGCTGCGAAGCGTGCAGGTATTGCCCGCACCGGCCAGCTCCGTGCCGGAACGGCGCTCATCGCCCGAGGGGAGTTCTCGATCGTTATAGCCGGCCTGGCGGTGGCGGCCGGCGTCGTAAGCCAGGAAGTGGCGGCCATGGCTACGGCCTATGTGCTGGTCATGGCCGTTCTGGGCCCGTTGGCCGCGCGCTATGTTGAACCGCTGGTGGAATTCGTGCTGCGGCCAGGGGGTGTGGTTACGAAGGCGTGACCTTACGCCACCGCGCCTTTCCACGACCGCCCACTTCGGCCTGTCATCGTCATGAAAGCGGATGCTCTCAGCTGTACAGCTGAGAGCATCCGCTTTTTACCGTTATGGGCCGAGCGCTCCATGTTCGGAACTTGTGGCACCCCCTCCGAGGCGTTCGCCTAGGGCTTTTTCCAGGGTCAGGTAAGTGTCCGGCGGCGTGCCCGGGGTGGTTCCGAATGTTTCCGGCACGTTAACTGGCATGGGAATTTCCGGTCCCGAATTTCTCAAGTAAATGTTTATAAATGGCTCGCCTAAGGCAATTCCCTCACGTAGTTTTACTTGTGAAAGGAACGCAGGTGACCCGCATCACAGCGGCCAGGCTCGAAGCCGAACCGGGCCGGCCCTCTAGGAATAGAGGACGTCATTTGCGCCAGATGAACAGTTCTGACAACGACGACCAGTACTGGGAATCACGGGACCTTTTGTGTCATCGATCCCTACGCGAAAACCACCTCCATGGCGCCTGCGCCGTGAGCTGTGTTCATGGGTTCCGTAGGCATCCTCATCACGTTCTATCTAGGAGATAAGCATGACTCTCGATATTGAAACCTCGGCTGTTGTTGGGGTGGCTCATCCGTTGGATCCGTTGT
>NZ_JBNHFL010000066.1:0-4042 GCF_059090205.1 Arthrobacter sp. CMU6 | reverse complement strand
GGATCCGGCACCAGAATCGTCTCCACCGACACCGGAGCATCCTTCGCCCTGACAACAACAGCCTTCACTTTATGAACCATAAAATCGCGTTCCTTTCGGGTGTTCCGCGGCTGACGCAGTCCGCCCAGCAGACGCGTGGCGCCAGTAATGTGGGGGAGGGGCGATGGCCGGAAGTCTTTGAGAGGCACCAGCATGCCTGATATGCCTTTGATATTTGTGAGCTAGCTAACTGATATATAAGTGATCGTATGTGCCGGAACTTGGTTGCGTCAACGCGGCCCAGGCGTTCGTTAAGCCAGCCGCGTGGCAACGCCGGGGCCGCACGCCCAAAGCCCCATGACTTATGCCGACAGGCCTTGTAGGGTCAGGGCACCAGCTTGAAGCGGAAGTGTTCTATACAAGGAGAGATCATGGCCGTCGAGGATGAAATGCAGGTCCTGGGTGAGTGGTGCGAGCAGTTGGCGAAGGCGCTGGAGATCCAGGATCTCGACGTCGATCAAGAGCTGCTGCTGGATGTGGCGAGGAAAGCTGCGGATTCAGTAATTCATGCTGCGGCGCCGGTGACGGCCTTCATGGTGGGCTACGTGGCCGGCCAGAAAGCCGCGCGGGCCAACGGGGGCTCGGAGGGGTCCAGGGATGCGACCGCCCGGGCCGCGGACACAGCGATCCGGCTGTGCGAGAACCGGGCAAACAGCAAGAACAGCGGAAGCGGCAGCCCGGCCGGCGCGACCTAGCGGCAGTCAGTCGGTCTCGGGGCCGGAACAGAAGAAGCAGCCGTGGTAATCGCAGTCATCAACAGGGCGTTCTTCATTCGATTCTGTTTCAACTTGTGTGATTGTGGGCGCCGATGCCATAGGGGATGCCTTTCCTGGTGTGAGCCGCGGTTGCGTTTCTATTAGTGCCAAACGTCAGAGCGGCCGGACCCCGGTGGCTTGTGCCACCCGGATCCGGCCGCGCTGTTCCTAGTGCCGCTTGTCCCCGTGCGAGTCAAGCTCGTTCTTGCCGCACCGTTCATCACATTCGTGCTTGGTCACCAGGTCGAACTGGACGCCGCCGTGCTGTTCGACCCCACTGCGGATGGAGCGTTCGACGACGGACGTGATCAGCCGGCTGCGAAGTGACAGCGGGTCCCTGCGCAGGTCCCTTGTCAGGGCAAAGCACATCAGGAACATCACGAGGACGAAGGGCAAGGCTGAGACGATGGTGATCCGTTGCAGTCCGGCGAGTGCCTCGGCAGGCTTGTCGCCGCCGGCGAGGAGCATCACCGCGGCCACGGCGCCGGTCAGGGTACCCCAGAAGACAACCACTCCGCGGCGGGGTTCTTCAGCGCCGTTGGAGCTGAGCGATCCCATGACGATGGAGGCCGCGTCGGCGCCGGTGACGAAGAAGATGGCCACCAGGACCATCGCCAGGACAGCGACCGCGCCTGCAATGGCGTTCGGCAGGGGCAGGTGGTGCAGCAGGTCGAACAGGGCGCCGTCGAAGGAAATCGAGGGAGATCCGTCGACAATCTTGGCAATGCCGTCACCGGTATCGGGGGTGGCGTCTGCCTTGGCCTGGATGTTGATGGCGGCGCCTCCGAAGATGCCGAACCAGATCACGCTGACGATGCTGGGGACCAACAGCACGCCGGTGACGAACTGGCGGATGGTGCGGCCGCGGCTGATGCGGGCGATGAACAGGCCGACAAACGGCGTCCAGGAGACCCACCAGGCCCAGTAGAAAATGGTCCAGCCGGACATCCAGGTGCGCAGGGCGTCGTCGCCGACGGCCTCGGTCCGGGATGCCATCTCGGCCAGGTCCCGTGCGTAGTCGCCGACTGCCGCCGGGATCAGGTTCAGGATGAAGAGCGTTGGGCCGGCCACGAACACGATGACGGCCAGTACTGCGGCCAGAACCATGTTGATGTTGGACAGCCACTGGATGCCGCGGCTGATGCCGGAGACCGCCGAGGCTACGAAGCACGCTGTGAGCACGGCAACGATGACCACCAGCACGGGAGTGGCAAGCTGGCCGCCGATCCAGCCGTTCGACGCCATGCCGCTGCCGATCTGGAGGGCGCCGAGTCCGAGTGACGCTGCCGTTCCGAAGAGGGTGGCGAAGATGGCAAGCATATTGATGAGCTTGCCGATGGGGCCTTCCACCCGGCGGATGCCGAACAGCGACGTGAAGACCGTGGAAATGAGCTGCTTGCGGCCGAGGCGGTAGGTGCCGTAAGCCATGGCAACGCCCACCACCGCGTACATGGCCCACGGGTGCAGGGTCCAGTGGAAGATCGAGGTGGCCATCGCCGTCTGGACAGCCGCGGGAGTCTGGCCGTCAACGGTGCCCGGCGGCGGGGAGATGTAGTGGTAGAGCGGCTCGGCCACGCCGTAGAACATCAGGCCGATGCCCATGCCGGCGGCGAACATCATTGAGACCCACGAGACCATGGAGTACTCGGGCTTTTCCGCGTCTTTACCCAGCGGAATGTTGCCGAAGCGACTTACCGCCAGCCACAGCACATAGACCACGAACAGGGAGGAGAGCGCAACGAACAGCCAGCCGGTGTTTTCCATGACCCAGTCAAGGACCACCTGGGAAGTGGCGGCGAGGTTCTCCTTGCCGGCAAAGCCCCAGATCACAAAGGCCAGCGTGAGCAGTCCGGCAACGCCGAAGACTACCTTGTCGATGCCTCCTTTGCGGAACAGTTGGCTGCTGCGCCGCGCTTCTTCGTGTTCTGATTCGGTTTCCCGCAGGGCCTGGAGGATTTCCAGGTCTTCCTGGGGAGCTTCAGGTTCTCGTTCCAACGCCGGTTCCACCCCCGAGGCCCGACCGTCTTCACTGCTTTCATCGATAGTGACGTCACTATTGATTGTCATGAGGGGTTTCCTTAATTGAATATGCGGGACGGCTGTGCCGTGCCGCCGGGGTTTGGGGGCCCGGCGGCAGGTTCGGCTCGTCCACGGAGTCGACAGTCGGGATGGTCGCCATCGACGATCCTGACTTCGTGAATGCGGACCGGCGGTTTTGCCGGGAGCCTTTGTTTTGCTCACAAGTTCCGCAGTAATCAACACACTTCGCCTTCAGCAACAGAGTGCGCCAGCTCACAGGCGTTGTCAAGAGTTTTTTGTTATTACCGTCACTTCTTGACAGTGAGCATGAGATGTACCACTCTGTTGCTTATCGTGATTACTGTTGCGCATAAAGCAATTAAGGAAGAAGTTGATCATGCAGACGCTTGCGATCGTGGGAGCCTCGCTGGCTGGCCTTTCGGCCGCCCGGGCCGCCCGTGCTCAAGGCTTCTCAGGACGGCTGGTCATCATCGGCGATGAGCATCACCGTCCCTATGACAGGCCGCCCCTGTCCAAGGATTTCCTGCTCGGCACCATTACGGCGGAAGATCTCCTCCTCGAGACTGATGACGACGGGTTGAACGCTGAGTGGCTGCTGGGAGGCGGCGCGATCGGCCTGGACACGGCTACGCGCACCATCCACCTTCATGACGGCCAGGCCGTCACGGCAGACGGCATCGTCATTGCCACCGGTGCGCGGGCACGTCAGATACCGGCCCTCGCAGGCCTCGACAACGTGTTCTACCTGCGGACCATCGCTGATGCCCAGGGTTTGACGCCCAGACTGGTGGCCGGCGCCCGGATGATTGTGATCGGTGCCGGCTTTGTTGGCGCCGAGGTTGCCTCCGCCGCCGCTTCACGCGGGATGGAGGTGACCATGATCAACAACGCACCGGTCCCGTTCACCGCCCAGCTCGGACAGGACATGGGATCGGTGGTGGCCAACCTCCATACGGCCAACGGTGTGAACCTTGTCTGTGGCACCGGCATCCAGGAGTTCCGCAGCACCGGAAACAGCGTGACCGGACTTCGCTTGGCGGATGGCCGCGAGTTGGACGCTGACGTTGTGGTGGTAGGGATCGGTGCGGAGCCGAACGTTGAGTGGCTCGCCGGTTCGGGTGTGGAGCTCGACGGCGGTGTGTTGTGTGATGCGATGGGGCGCACCAGTGTTCCGGGGATTGTGGCGGTGGGGGATTGTGCTGCCTGGT
>NZ_JBNHFL010000065.1:0-4254 GCF_059090205.1 Arthrobacter sp. CMU6 | reverse complement strand
TGCCGGGCTGCCCACCCCCGTGGTGCGGCCTGGTGTTTTTAGCTGGTTTCAAATTTTGTGCAGCCTTCGTTCCTGTTATTTCCGGGGGTGTTGGTTGTGTCTGTTTTACTTCAACGGAGAGTTTGATCCTGGCTCAGGATGAACGCTGGCGGCGTGCTTAACACATGCAAGTCGAACGATGATCCGGTGCTTGCACCGGGGATTAGTGGCGAACGGGTGAGTAACACGTGAGTAACCTGCCCTTGACTCTGGGATAAGCCTGGGAAACTGGGTCTAATACCGGATATGACTCCTCATCGCATGGTGGGGGGTGGAAAGCTTTTGTGGTTTTGGATGGACTCGCGGCCTATCAGCTTGTTGGTGAGGTAATGGCTCACCAAGGCGACGACGGGTAGCCGGCCTGAGAGGGTGACCGGCCACACTGGGACTGAGACACGGCCCAGACTCCTACGGGAGGCAGCAGTGGGGAATATTGCACAATGGGCGAAAGCCTGATGCAGCGACGCCGCGTGAGGGATGACGGCCTTCGGGTTGTAAACCTCTTTCAGTAGGGAAGAAGCGAAAGTGACGGTACCTGCAGAAGAAGCGCCGGCTAACTACGTGCCAGCAGCCGCGGTAATACGTAGGGCGCAAGCGTTATCCGGAATTATTGGGCGTAAAGAGCTCGTAGGCGGTTTGTCGCGTCTGCCGTGAAAGTCCGGGGCTCAACTCCGGATCTGCGGTGGGTACGGGCAGACTAGAGTGATGTAGGGGAGACTGGAATTCCTGGTGTAGCGGTGAAATGCGCAGATATCAGGAGGAACACCGATGGCGAAGGCAGGTCTCTGGGCATTAACTGACGCTGAGGAGCGAAAGCATGGGGAGCGAACAGGATTAGATACCCTGGTAGTCCATGCCGTAAACGTTGGGCACTAGGTGTGGGGGACATTCCACGTTTTCCGCGCCGTAGCTAACGCATTAAGTGCCCCGCCTGGGGAGTACGGCCGCAAGGCTAAAACTCAAAGGAATTGACGGGGGCCCGCACAAGCGGCGGAGCATGCGGATTAATTCGATGCAACGCGAAGAACCTTACCAAGGCTTGACATGGACCGGACCGCCGCAGAAATGTGGTTTCTCCTTTTGGGGCCGGTTCACAGGTGGTGCATGGTTGTCGTCAGCTCGTGTCGTGAGATGTTGGGTTAAGTCCCGCAACGAGCGCAACCCTCGTTCCATGTTGCCAGCACGTAGTGGTGGGGACTCATGGGAGACTGCCGGGGTCAACTCGGAGGAAGGTGGGGACGACGTCAAATCATCATGCCCCTTATGTCTTGGGCTTCACGCATGCTACAATGGCCGGTACAAAGGGTTGCGATACTGTGAGGTGGAGCTAATCCCAAAAAGCCGGTCTCAGTTCGGATTGGGGTCTGCAACTCGACCCCATGAAGTCGGAGTCGCTAGTAATCGCAGATCAGCAACGCTGCGGTGAATACGTTCCCGGGCCTTGTACACACCGCCCGTCAAGTCACGAAAGTTGGTAACACCCGAAGCCGGTGGCCTAACCCCTTGTGGGAGGGAGCCGTCGAAGGTGGGACTGGCGATTGGGACTAAGTCGTAACAAGGTAGCCGTACCGGAAGGTGCGGCTGGATCACCTCCTTTCTAAGGAGCACCTACAACCGGTGGCCGGGACGGATGTCCGTGGATGGCTGGTTGTCAGGAGTACAGCCCGTTGCGCAGGCGATTGTTCTGCGGCGGGTGCTCATGGGTGGAATATCAGCAAATAGCGGCTGCATGGTTTTTGTCCTGGTTCAGTACGGATGGTGTGCCCCTTTGGGGTGCCTGTCCTGGAACGGCGGGGGCGGGGGTTGTGTGGTTTAGTGTTTGGCACACTGTTGGGTCCTGAGGCAACAGGGCCGGGGATGCTGCGGTTTTTGGCCGTGGGTTTTTCCGGGTTTTGTTTGTTTCTGGTTTCCTGGCTGCACCGATCGCGCGTGGTGGCTGTTCCTTTGGGGCGGCTGGTGTGTGGGGTGTGTGGTACGGGGTTGTTGTTTGAGAACTACATAGTGGACGCGAGCATCTTTTATAAGAAGCAATTTCCAAGAATATGAACCTGGATCTGTCGCTGCTGCCTTTTGGGTGGTGGTGGTGGTTTCTGTGGTTCTCTCGAAATTACTCCTTGATCTTTTGTGGTCAAGTTTTTAAGAGCACACGGTGGATGCCTTGGCATTAGGAGCCGAAGAAGGACGTAGGAATCTGCGATAAGCCTGGGGGAGTCGATAACCGGACTGTGATCCCAGGGTGTCCGAATGGGGAAACCCCGCCAGACGCGCGAGTGATCTGGTGACCCGCATCTGAACACATAGGGTGCGTGGAGGGAACGCGGGGAAGTGAAACATCTCAGTACCCGCAGGAAGAGAAAACAACAGTGATTCCGTTAGTAGTGGCGAGCGAACGCGGATCAGGCTAAACCGACTCATGTGTGATAGCCGGCGGGCGTTGCATGGGCGGGGTTGTGGGACTTGTTGTCCTGGTTCTGCCGGACCGGGGAGGTGTGAGTGCTGGTATAGGTGAACGGTCTTGAAAGGCCGGCCGTAGAGGGTGTGAGCCCCGTAACTGTAATGCTGTGCACCGCCTTTGATGAGTATCCCAAGTAGCACGGGGCCCGAGAAATCCCGTGTGAATCTGTCAGGACCACCTGATAAGCCTAAATACTCCCTAATGACCGATAGCGGACCAGTACCGTGAGGGAAAGGTGAAAAGTACCCCGGGAGGGGAGTGAAACAGTACCTGAAACCGTGTGCTTACAATCCGTCGGAGCAGCCTTGTAGCTGTGACGGCGTGCCTTTTGAAGAATGAGCCTGCGAGTTAGTGTTACGTCGCGAGGTTAACCCGTGTGGGGAAGCCGTAGCGAAAGCGAGTCTGAACAGGGCGTTGCAGTGGCGTGATCTAGACCCGAAGCGAAGTGATCTACCCATGGCCAGGTTGAAGCGACGGTAAGACGTCGTGGAGGACCGAACCCACTTCAGTTGAAAATGGAGGGGATGAGCTGTGGGTAGGGGTGAAAGGCCAATCAAACTTCGTGATAGCTGGTTCTCCCCGAAATGCATTTAGGTGCAGCGTTGCGTGTTTCTTACCGGAGGTAGAGCTACTGGATGGCTAATGGGCCCTACAAGGTTACTGACGTCAGCCAAACTCCGAATGCCGGTAAGTGAGAGCGCAGCAGTGAGACTGTGGGGGATAAGCTTCATAGTCGAGAGGGAAACAGCCCAGACCACCAACTAAGGCCCCTAAGCGTGTGCTAAGTGGGAAAGGATGTGGAGTTGCGAAGACAACCAGGAGGTTGGCTTAGAAGCAGCCATCCTTAAAAGAGTGCGTAATAGCTCACTGGTCAAGTGATTCCGCGCCGACAATGTAGCGGGGCTCAAGTACACCGCCGAAGTTGTGGCATTCACATATTTTCCAAGCCTTCGTGGTTCAGGAGTGTGGATGGGTAGGGGAGCGTCGTGTGGGCGGTGAAGTCGCGGTGTAAACCAGCGGTGGAGCCTACACGAGTGAGAATGCAGGCATGAGTAGCGAAAGACGGGTGAGAAACCCGTCCGCCGGATGATCAAGGGTTCCAGGGTCAAGCTAATCTGCCCTGGGTAAGTCGGGACCTAAGGCGAGGCCGACAGGCGTAGTCGATGGACAACGGGTTGATATTCCCGTACCGGCGAAAAACCGCCCATGTTGAACAGGGGATACTAACCGCCCGAGACCTGACCAATCACCCTTGTGGTGTGCGGTTTTTGGTGGAGCGCGGGACCTGATCCTGGGAGGCAAGCGTATTAACAGGTGTGACGCAGGAAGGTAGCCGAGCCGGGCGATGGTTGTCCCGGTCCAAGGATGTAGGGCGAACGGTAGGCAAATCCGCTGTTCATGTGCCTGAGATCTGACGGGACTCCCGTAAAGGGGGGATTCGGTGATCCTATGCTGCCTAGAAAAGCATCGGCGCGAGGTTTTAGCCGCCCGTACCCCAAACCGACACAGGTGATCAGGTAGAGAATACTAAGGCGATCGAGAGAATTATGGTTAAGGAACTCGGCAAAATGCCCCCGTAACTTCGGGAGAAGGGGGGCCCCAACCTTGATGGACACTTGCTGTCCGGAGGGGATCGGGGCCGCAGAGACCAGGGGGAAGCGACTGTTTACTAAAAACACAGGTCCGTGCGAAGTCGCAAGACGATGTATACGGACTGACTCCTGCCCGGTGCTGGAAGGTTAAGAGGACCGGTTAGTCCG
>NZ_JBNHFL010000064.1:0-4900 GCF_059090205.1 Arthrobacter sp. CMU6 | reverse complement strand
GGTCACCCTCACCCTCACGGCGCGGACGATCCGAGAACGGCTTACGCTCACCGCCACCAAAACCACGGCGGTCACCCTCACCCTCACGGCGCGGACGGTCACCAAACGGCTTACGCTCACCGCCACCAAAACCACGGCGGTCGCCGTCGCCCTCGCCGCGCGGACGGCCACCAAACGGCTTACGGTCACCGCCACCAAAACCACGGCGGTCGCCGTCGCCCCCACGGGCGCGGAAGCCCCGCGGATCCCCGCCGGAGTTGTTGGTCCCCCTAAACGGGCCCCCCTGCCGTCCCCGGTTGCTTCCCGAGTCCCCCCGGTCGTTTCCGCCGCGGTAACCGCCGCCTTTGTGCTCAGCCATGGTGGATTCCTCCTGTAGTGAGCCGACCACTGGCGCGATGTGCAGCCGCTCTTATCCGTGTTTGGTTGTCCTGCGCGACCCGTGGTGAAGCATCCGGTGTCCGCATATCTCTAGCAATTCTAGGTGAGAGCCGGTGCCCGCCACTAACGCCGAGGGCCTGCAACAGGCTGGCGTGTGCATCCTCACAGGGCCGTGGGCCACTCCATCTGTTGCCGGCCGGGGAGCTTATTCGTGCTTCGGGGCGTCCGGGGAGCTTATTCGTGCTTCGGGGCGTCCGGCAGAGTGCAACAGCCCACAGGAAAAATCCAAGGAGGCGTGGCAAGACTGGCCCTACAGCATCCGCCGAGGGGGAACCATGAAGAAATCACGGACGAAGCCGGTGGCCGCTGCTGCCATGGTCCTGGGCTGCGGGCTACTGGCATTGTTCGCTGCCTATTTGCCTGAGGCGGGCAAAGAAGCAGCACTCCTGGACCGGACCGGCGCGGCGGTCATCTGGGGGCTTCCTGTTGCCAAACTTGTTTTCAATGTCGCGGCTGCCGGGACCGTAGGGCCACTTGTCCTTGCGCTCTTTGCCCTCCCCCCGAGGGGAAAATCGTTCTCGAAGGCACTCGTCCTGGCCGGGATCTCCGCCGTGCTGTGGACAGCCGCCGCCGCGGCGATCAGCGTCCTCACCTTCCACTCGCTGGCTAACCTGCCACTGTTTTCGGAAGGATCCGGAGCCATCTTCGTCAGTTTCCTGACGGACGTCGATGCCGGGCGGAGAAACGCTCTGACGGTCGTGATTACGGCAGCCGTGGCGCTCCTGTGCTTCGGAATCCAGAGCCAGCGGGCTGTTGCGGTCACGGCTGTGCTGGCTTCCACGGGGCTGGTACCGCTGGCGCTAAACTCGCATGCCGCGGGCGGTGCCAGCCACGCCGACAGTACGGTTCCGGTGGTCATGCACATGGCCGCCGCAGCCGTCTGGATCGGTGGCCTGGCGACGCTCGTCCTGCTGCGGCGGACCCTGGGAACGGAGCTACTGGCCGCGGTGCGGCGTTACTCCACGTTGGCGCTGCTATCATTCCTTGGCCTGGCGATCTCGGGCGTGGCAGCCGGAGTGACAGGCATCGGAGCCCTTGACGGTCTGGCCACGCAGTACGGCCTGATCCTGTTGGCCAAGACCGCAATTCTGGGGGCTCTGGGCATATTCGGGGTCCTCCACCGAAAGTGGATCCTCAAGAAGTTGGAATCGGTCCCAAGCCGTGCACGGAGCATCTTCTCAGCTCTGGCGGTGGCCGAGCTTGCCGTCATGGCAGCCGCATCCGGACTTGCGGCCGCCTTGGCACGCACCCCGCCTCCAACGGTCTCGCAGGCAGCACCCGCCCCGGTGTTCCTGCGTCTTCCGGAATTTATGGACGTGGTCAGCAACTGGAAGCCGGATGCACTGTGGATCTTCCTCTGCGCCGGCGGTCTGTTCCTGTATGCGGCCGGAGTGTGGCGCATCAGGAGTCGGGGCGGGTTCTGGCCTGCATACCGCACGGGTCTGTGGGCGGCTGGGGTCGGACTGCTGTTCCTGGTCACCAACGGAGGACTCCGCGTTTACCAGGAGTACCTGATCAGTGCGCATGTCACGACGCAAATGCTCCTTATGGCTGTCGTTCCGCTCCTGTTGGTTCCGGGTGCCCCGCTGACGTTGGCCAGGCTCGCCGCTGCGCCAAGGCAGGACGGGACTATGGGCGGCGCGGATATTCTCACGTTGATGCTGCGGCCCGGCTTGAGTGCTACGTCGGCGCCCTATATGGCGGCCGCTGGCCTGGCCGCCGTGCAGGCCGTCCTGTACTACACGCCCCTACTGGAGTACTCGTCACGCACCCAGTTCGGCTACCAGGCCATGGCCCTGTTGGCGTTGCTCTCCGGCTGCCTGTTCAACGTTTCCCTTGCCCGGCCCAGCGACGGCGGCCCAGGATTGTCACGGGCCGCCAGGCTGGTGACCATTGCTGCCGTGGCTGCCCTCTACGCTGCGCACGGTTGGGCCCTCGCTCAGCAGGCAGACCAGCTTCCCGATTCACGGCGGCAGGAATGGCTAATCAGCGTAGGCCAGCCCTGGGACCAGCCGCTCCTGGCGGTCGTAGAGCCGGCGGGCATGGCCATGTGGACCATCGGGGCCGGCGCGCTTCTAGCAGCGGCAGCGATTGTGGTGTCCACGTCCCGCCGACGCCGTGACCCGGCCGCACGGAACGGTTCCGCTGCCGAGCGCGCCCAAGACCTTGTGATGTCCTCCGAGCCCTGATGGGCCCGCTCCCCCTGGGCGGGCGTCCCGTGGGTGGTTTCCACCCAAAGAAGGCCGCCGCCAGCCCTGACTCCCTCAAGGTTTCCGCAGGGTAGCTAATACATCCTTCAACTAAATCAATTGGACTTTCTAGTGACGTCGGAGGTAGTCGTGTCAGTTACACGCCGTCAGGCATTGCAAATCGGTGGGGTAGGGATCATCGGCGCCTTTGGGCTGGCTGTCCCCTTGACTTCGGTCAACGCCAAGTCGGCAAGTCAGCTGGCGTCCCGCAACATGCCCAAGCCCTATCAGCGGACGCTACCCATTCCTGAAGTGCTCAAGCCTGCAAGTACCACTCTGGACGCCGACGGCAACAAGCGGCACTTGTACAAGATCGAACAGAAAGCCGCCCTGGCCAACATCGTGCCTGGCCTGAGCACACCGATCCTCGGTTACAACGGGACATTTCCGGGGCCGACCATCAAGGTGAACCAGGGCGAACGCATCACTCTGGAGATGGACAATGTGTTGCCTCTGTTCCACCCGCAGTGGGGGTATCGGCTTGACACCTCGACCCACCTGCACGGGTCGGCGTCGCTGCCGCAGTTCGACGGCTACGCCAACGACCTCACCGGCCGGGACTACTGCAAGGATTATGAGTACCCCAATTTCCAGCCGGCGCGGACCCTCTGGTACCACGACCACGCCGTCCACAATACGGGCCAGAGCGTCTACTCCGGCCTCGCCGCCCAATACCACTTGCACGACGAAGTGGAAGGCAACATTCTTCCCCAGGGAAAGTTCGACGTACCGCTCACGGTTTCCGACGCCATGTTCGCCGCCAACGGCTCCCTCGGCTACAACGACAACACCCACTCCGGCCTGTGGGGCGACGTCATCCTCGTCAACGGAGCTCCTTGGCCGGTGATGAAGGTCCAGCGAAGGATCTACCGCTTCCGTATTCTCAATGCCTCCATTGCGCGTTCCTACCGCTTCTCCCTGAGCACAGGAGACGCAATGACTATCGTCGCAACGGACGGCGGCCTGATGCCAGCCGCCCAGCAGGTAACCAACTGGCGTCACGGCGGCGCCGAGCGCTACGAAGTCCTCATCGACTTTTCGAAGTATCCCGTTGGCAAGCGGGTCGAATTGCGCAACCTGTCCAACAAGAACAATGTGGACTACGACTTCACCAACAGAGTCATGGCCTTCGACGTGACGGACGAGCCGGTGGACACGTCCGGTCCCGGCGCCAGGGTGCTGCCGACACTTCTCGCCCCGAGCACGGCCATGAGCCTGAAGACGTCGGACTCTGTAAAGACCAGGCGCATGCGCGTAAAGCGGGACCTGGACGTCTGGACAATCGGCGGCATGACGTGGGACGAGGTGGTCGAGAGTGGCTACAAGAAGGTCCTCGCCGATCCCGACCTCAACGACGTGGAAATCTGGGAAATAGAAAACAGCTCGGGAGGATGGTTCCATCCGGTCCACATCCACCTGGTGGACTTCCAGATCCTTAGCCGCAACGGGCAGGCACCCTTCGTCCACGAGCGGGGGCCGAAGGACGTGGTCTACGTGGGCGAGGGCGAAACGGTCCGGCTGCTCATGAAGTTTGAGCATCACCGCGGCAGGTACATGATCCACTGCCACAACCTGCCCCACGAGGACCATGACATGATGGCCCAGTTCAGCGTCGGCATCGACACGAACGACGTCGATCCGAATCATCCAGTGGAAGCTGTCCGGCCCCACCCGATCAACCAGCCTGCGCCCGCACAGGGGACGACGGAAACGCCGGCACCACAGACCAGCCAGTCAGCAGAGGCAGCCGCACCGGTAACGACGACTCCGGCCACCTCAACGGCCACGGCCTCACCGTCGCCAGCCCCGGCTGCCGCCCCAGTAGGACAGAAAGACGTCGTGGCCTTTACCACCGCCCGGCACCGTCTGAACAAGGACATGACGTTCAGCGGGACTTCCAAGTTCGCCGGCTCGACGGCGGCAACATCGGCCACCGTCGTACTGTTCGACGTAACGCCGGGGCGTGCCGCCACGCGCCTGGGAACCGTGAAGGCAAACTCTCTGGGGACCTGGACACTGGCGGTCAAGCCCGGACCCACCAGGCAGGTCACCGCCGTCAAGGCCGAATCCAGCGTAGGCGGGACAGCGACGACGAGCGTCAGGACCAGCTGAGCGGGTGGTTTAAATGCGGGAGAGCCCCAACCAGGAACTGGTTGGGGCTCTCGACCTTTTTTAATGGTTGTCCGGCGGTGACCTACTCTCCCACACCCTCC
>NZ_JBNHFL010000063.1:0-5835 GCF_059090205.1 Arthrobacter sp. CMU6 | reverse complement strand
ATCACCGGCACCATGGCCACCAAACACCACACCCGCTGGCTCAACGCCATGGACGACTCCCTCGAACGCTACCTCCACGGCACCTCCCAAGACATCAACACCAACACCCACGACGCCATCGACGAACTGGCCGTCAAGTAGTTCTAGCCCCTGCAGCCAATAAGTGCGTCCTGAAAGAACCTCATCCCAGTTCTGGGCTGGAGTCGTGGCGCCGAGTCCGGGGGGACCTCCCAAAGCAATGCAGCGTCGGGGGTCCACCCGGTCGACTTCCAGGCGCCCGCTGCCATGCCCTGGCGTGTTTGGATGATTGAGCCCTTGGGGCAATGACTACCGCTTGCTGGACGACGGGAGGTGGCCGAGTTGCCTGCCCAGTGCAGGCCGGTGGCGGCACACGTTGGCCGGTTTCGGTCGAGCTCGCGGATGCAGTCGGACCCGGGGAGTGCGCCTGGCGTGAACCCGGGTCTTAGACGGTGATTATCTACGGCGCAGCTTTCCTGCGAACAATGCTACCCACGTTCGAGCACTAAACAGGATTGTCAACGTGACCGGCAGTTGGGGATCAGCCGGCGGTGAGAGGCGGTCTATAGAGTGGCCGGAAATAATACAGGGACGTTTGTTCCAGTCGATGGTTCAGCCGAGTTAAAAGCAATACTCTTAAGAAGAATCCTTACCGGGGGAAACCCGGAGACGGGAAAGTGAGCCATGCGGGTACCCTCTTACGAACGAAAAGAACAGCTGATTGCAGCAACCGTAGAACTGATGAGGCGGGAGGGCGTGCAGTCCGTGACCATGCGGGCCATCGCCAAGGAGGCCAAAGCACCCCTGGCCGCCGCACATTACAACTTCGCGGATAAGGACGAACTCATGGAGGCGGCCGCGGGAGCCTGGTTGAAAAACCTGGGCCGGTTTTCTCGCGACCTTCCTGTTCACCTGGGGCTTCGCAAGACTGTGGAACAGGTAGCTGAAGGTTATTGGCGCTCCTTGGAAGAAGAGCCGGCGAGCCTCCTCGCGGAGTTCGAACTCATTTTGTGGGCGACACGCAATGCCGCCTCCAGCCCGGTGGCTGCAAAAATCTACCCAGCGTATGAGGTAGAACTGGGAAACATGTTCTCTGCCGCGTGCGAAAGCACCGGGGAACAGTGCCGCATTGGGATGCCCGCCCTGGTCAGGTCATTTCTGATGATCTATGACGGAGCGGCCATTCAATACATCACTGATCCGAAGGGTACGGACCATCGCGCCCACTTCTTCATGATGGTGGATGCACTTCTGGTGAAAGCCGGCCTCTAGGGCACTGACCCTGCGGATGCCAGTGCCGGCCGGTTGACGATGACCAGGGCGTGCAGCGACGGTTCCCCCAGACCACGGACAGGATAGTGCGGGACGGATCGCAAGCGCCTTCCCCGCCGGGGCCGGTGTCACCTGCTGCAGGAGGGCGGCGACTAGGTCAAGTGGGCCTAAGCGAGATCGGTGTCCTCGGCCTTTGCATGCCCTATGTATTTCAAGGCGACCTGCAGTATGTCTCGTTCACCGAGTCCACTGATGCGTCGGTGGCTGATAGATTTTGCTGGCGGTTGCGCAGGCATACCCATCACCACGCCGTCCGGCCCGGGCTGGCAGCCCCTCAGCCAAGACGGGGAACCAAGCTTCCGGGCGTGTAAGGCCCGGGCCCTTTCGCCCCAGACTGGGCGAGGTGCACGTCCAGGATCAACTGCTCGCAGGCTTCCGGGTGGACTCGTTGAAGGAAAGGAATAGCCAGAGCCTGAGTCCATGGCCACCTCCCCGACTTCCGCCTGCGTACCCGGCCCCCTAGGAGCCAAAGCGGATCCCGGAATCCTCGTCGCCGTGGTCCCGCAACCCTTCCCCCGGTGGTATCTGGCCCGACAAGATATCATCACTCCCATAGTCATGGAAGGGCCGTCCCCCAAGCGTGCATCTCGACGAACGTCGCACCCAGGGCGCGGACTTCCTTGGCACGGGTGACCTTGTCCTCGATGCCGATGAGGTCCACGACCACGCCCTTGTTGTGGGCCTGGGCTGCCTTGACCGCACCGGCGATGGTGGAGTCATCGGCGGCACCGAGCACGGTGACCAGGTCAGCGCCGGCCTTGAAGGCGATGTCGGCTTCGAGCTCTCGCCGGCGTCCATCGTCTTCAGGTCGGCGAAAACGATCTTGTCCGAAGTGTGCTTCCTTGACGGCCGTGATGGCGGACAGGCCTTCGGCCTTGATCAGCGGGGTGCCGAGTTCGAGATGTCCACGTACTCGGCAACCTTGCCGGCCAGTTCGAGGGCAGCATCGGTGGTCAGCAGGTGAATGGCACTTTGAAGCTTCACGATGCTTGTTTTCTTTCTATAGAGAACGTGGTTTGTAGAAGTAGGTGGGTGGCTATTCGAGGTTGGCGTGGCCCAGCCACAGCTCCACCGCCGGTTGGCCGTCGTTGTCCCAGAGCGAATGGAAGATGGCCTCAGTGGCCACGAAGAGCGCCTGCTCGAAGAGCGACCCGGCGTACTGGCGTGAAACGCTCGTGCCGTGGTCAGTTTTCTGGGCGGCGGGAATGATCACCACTGCGCCGGCCAGGCCGGCACGCGGTGAATCCAAGTTGGTGGTGAAGGCTGCAATCCGCGCTCCGGCCTTCACTGCCGTCGCTGCTGCCTTAATCACACCGGACCGGCTGCCTCCTATGCCCGGCCCGGCTGGCCGTGCCGACAAAAAAACCGCTGTCTTGAACACTTGACTGATACACGCGTTCATGTCAAACTGGATGGGCTTAGGTGAGCTGAATCACACCCCAAAGCTCTGCGGGTTTCCCCTAAGGAATGGGACTGCGGATCCTTCGGGAGTTCTCCCCAGGAACCGATGTGCGGTTCACGTCCAGATTTAGAAGGTGAAAGATCATGACCCGTGAAGAGGCCTACGCAAACTGCTCCGCAGACTCATATGTCGAGTTCTACGGCGGGCGGTGGCTCATCGTGCCGTTCGCACCTGTTGAGCAACCACACTTCTTCGTATGTTCACCCATGGGTGTCCGTAGTTCGTAGACGGGCTTTAGCCAGTAATCGCCGCCATCCCACAGAAAAGAAGGGCCATGACCGCCATCCTTGACTCCATTGACATCCACGTCACGAACCGTCGCGCTCTGGATGATCGTCTTGATGAAGCCGTGAAGAACCTCCAGGAGTTGGCAATGCGCACGGGAAGGCGCGGCATCCTGATCGCCCGGAACAAGCCGGGACACTATACAGCCGCCTTGTCTGACCAGGTTCCGTTCGGGATAACACGCGAGATTATACGTTGAGCCCCTGCCGGGGTGGACATGCTGGCGGGCGTGCCAGATACGAGCTGGAAAGGTCCCCTGGGCGGTTGTTTCCAAAAACAGGTCCGCGGATTGCAGACACGGATCCGCTCCCACTCGAAAGATCCTTCTTCCGGCGCAGGGGAGCATCGATTGTTGCCAATGCGACGGGTGGCACCAGGCAGAGTGCTGAAGAGTCGCTTTGCAGAGTATTCTGCATTGTCGCTTCAGTCGCCACCTTGAATGGCAGCATGCGCGTGTCCACGCAAGCGCCCGACTGAGACAATCCCAGCCGGGCGCCTGCGAGACTCACATGCTCTTACAAACCTGTCACTGAGTCCAGCGGTGTTTCTGCGATGTGAGCCCACCGCGTTTCGGCCGGCTCAAGCCACACGCAGCCGATGTCAACTAGGAGCTTGGAACTTTCTCCAGACCCCCTGCAGCAGCATCTGCACCGCTTTCCGAGGGGCGGGCAGTGCCTGCTTTAAGCCTTGAGCGCCTCGATTCGTGCTGGGAATAGAACCAGATTGGTATGTAAAGAGCCAGTACGATGAAGCCGAGCCAGGTTGAGGTCCAACCGATCTCCAAGCTGTTCAGGTAGACGACGCCGACCAGGCACAGCGGCAGGTTGAACAGGCCGAAAAGCATGGCCACGTGTTTCCAGCCCCTGGGTGCCTTGAAAGGCCGTTCCAGGTGGGCGAACGCCGGGTGCTTCCTGGCCCTGACGTAGGCAAACAGGCTGATGCCGTTGGCACAGGTGTAGCCGATCGCGGCGGCAGCAAGGATGGCCGACAGGGACCCCATGGATATCAGCACCATATTGAATGCTGCGGTGACGAGCAGGGCAACGAACGGAGTTCCGTGGCGGTTCGTTTTGCCGAGGGATCTGGGCAGGTTGCCTTCTGCCGACATGGAATGCAGGGCCCGGGAGGAACCGAGGTAAGCCGTTTGGATGATCAGGATCATGGCGGCGATCAGCATGATGATCGTGACAACCGACCCGGCCTGGCCAAAGGTAGCCTGGGCGACCGGAATCAGCGGTGACACCGCTTCCGCCGCCACTCCGTCAACACCCAGCACTCCGATCACTGCAGCCTGTACCAGTACGTACGAGAAAAGGCAGATGATTCCGCACGCAAAAAGCGCTTTGGGGACATCCTTGGCGGGGTTTTTGTATTCGGGACCATAGATGGCTGCGGTTTCCCACCCGCAAGCACTCCACTGTGCGATTGCGAAGATGCCGAAGAGGATCAGGATATGGTGTGCGTCCCAGGCCCAGTCCGTGGGCATCCAGTTGCCGGTGATATTAGCCAGGTCAACGTGTCCGGTGGCAAATGGTGCGACCGTGAGGATCACGAGCGGTATCAGGGAAAATGCACCCAGAATGTAACCAAGGATGGCGCCATCCTTGAGCCCGAACCAGTTGACCACGAACAGTCCCACGAAAATTAGCAGACCAGAAATCAATGAGAGCTGATATTCCGTAAAGGTTTGCCCCAGTGCCGGGAACAGCCCATGGAGGTAGCCGCCGACGAGGATGGCGAAGATTGCCAGTACGGGATTCCAGGCGAACCAGTAGCTCCAGGCGCTGAAGCCCCCGATCAGTTTGCCCTTGTCGTACTTGCCCTTGTAATTGTCGGTTCGGAATATTTGTTGGGCGAAACCCGGCAGGCCTGAGGCCTTGGGAAAGGTGGTGGCCATTTCGGCGTACGCGGTGTTTTGAAAAAAGCCCTGAATGACTGATAGCCCCCAGATGAGGATGGCAGCCGCGGACAGATACATCGGCAGGTAGCCCAGAGACGGCAGAATCAGCAGGGGCACACCCAATGCGATGGCCAGGCCCTGCTTCCAGTCGATTGACCGTTCCAGATGACCAACGCCATCAGAAAGATTTTTACTCATAACAGTCTCCCTTAGACGGCTTAAAGCCGCCTGGTCTATTGGTGAATCGTTGAAGTCGTAAACGAAGAAATGCAGCATCTGCCTGCTAATTGCCGCTGACCAGCAGGATTAGCCGAATTCACGGCTCGAAATGAATGCCGCACTGCGCCTAGATAGATATTTCGGCGTGAACCGGAGATCTCGAGCAAGATCCGTTGCGAAGCCTCCGCCAAGCGAGGCCTTAGCTGAGAGCGTTGCCGCACCTCTAATGAAAAACGGATGTAGTGGTCATCCGGGAGCAAAGCGATCCGAGCGGTTGGAATCGTCTTCTTAAAACAATGGCACCGTCGGGGCCGTCCGTTCGGGTAGAACTGTCGGCAGGTTTAATCGAAGGGTTTCCACGCGTTCGCACCAGCAGCTGCGCTTCGAGTGCAGAGGCCAGCAAGGCACTTTCTTTCCCCCGCTAAAAGACGAAGTCTGAGGAAGAACGCAAGACCCTAATCCTGAGCGCATGCCGCGACAAATAAGCTCAGAGTTCGAAGTAGCGGAAGGAGTGCGATTCGGCGCCGTGGGGGTTGGGGCCGTAGGTGGTGACCATGCGTGCGTAGACCGGTGCCCAGTAGCGGCCGAGTTGTCCTGGATTGACGCGTGCCACGTCGCC
>NZ_JBNHFL010000062.1:0-7916 GCF_059090205.1 Arthrobacter sp. CMU6 | reverse complement strand
GGACTCAACCCACTCGGCGGTCTCTTCCGGATCACGATCAGGCAGCTGGTTAGTCAACCCGCTGAGGATATGGGAGGTATCTTCTCCTGCAGCCACGTCCAACCTCTCTTTGCGCGCATTCACCGGCGCACTCAGGTCCGGCAGGGTAGCTGCCCGGCGTGAACGCGTCGTGTGCGTCATATCGGTTACAACAGCCCGGTCATGTGCGCCGGGCAGGGTTCTATCTCGTGTGTATGACTGCCTATTCGTTGGAGGCGGTCGCCCCTCTAGGCATAGTTGTCAACAGTCACTGTAGCTCTGACGGCCTGCGGATGCGTAGCCGCGCTTGAACCCCCTGCCCTATTTGACCGTCATACTTGTTGTGTGACGCACAATAAGCCGCAGAGCGGCGCACGTAGCTTGAAGCACACGCCCAAAGGGTGTTGGCTTGGAGTAATCGAAATCACTATGCACAGGAGGAACACGTGAGCGAGGCCGACGCCGCCACATCGGTAAATGTGGCGGAAAAATTGGGTTTCAAGGACGGGGATCTGATTCAGGAGTTCGGTTACGACGACGACGTCGATTTCGACTTGCGTGATGACATAGAGGATCTGACGGGTTCAGAGCTTCTGGATGAGGATGATCACGACGTCGTGGACGCCGTGATCTTCTGGTGGCGGGACGGCGACGGCGACCTCGTGGACGCGCTGGTCGACTCGCTCACGACGCTCACCGAGGGCGGGGTGGTGTGGGTCCTCACACCCAAGTCCGGCCGCCCCGGATATGTTTCGCCCTCCGACATCCAGGACGCAGCACCCACTGCGGGGCTGCACTGCACCACGTCCGCCGGTGTTTCCAAGGACTGGAGCGCCACGCGCCTGGTAACCAGGAAGAACAAGTGACCGGACAGGCCGCCGTCGCAACGGCGGACCTTGCCGGGGTGCCCGTGGTTGGGCAGCAGGCACCGGACTTCACCCTGGTTAATCAGTTCGGTGAGCCCGTCCGGTTGGCCGACTTCCGCGGACGCAACGTCGTGCTGGTCTTCTACCCCTTCGCGTTCTCCGGCATCTGCACCGGCGAGCTGTGTGAGATCCGGGACAACCTCGCTGTCTTCGAACATGCCGACGCCGAAGTGCTGGCGGTCTCGGTGGACAGCAAGTTTGCCCTCCGGGCGTACGCCGAGCAGGAAGGCTACAGCTTCAACCTGCTGGCGGACTTCTGGCCGCACGGCGCCGTGGCCGGGAAATATGGCGTGTTCGACGAGGACAGCGGAATGGCCCGGCGCGGGACGTTCATCATCGACGCCGGCGGAACGGTCCGCTACGTGGTTGTGAATCCGCGCGGCGAGGCCCGTGACCTGGCCGAATACCGGCGCATCCTGGCAGAACTGGCCCAGGGTTAGGGTCAGAGGCCAGCCCATGGATCACCGGCGGACCGGCATCGGCCTGACAGGGTTCGCCAGTCTGCCTCCCGCCCCGCCCGCCGAGTCAGCGGCCAGCGACCTCGACGTGCTGGGCGGGATCCGGGACGTGCTCGCCGGGCTGCCGCTGGCGCTACTGACCGGGGCCGGCCTGAGCACGGACTCGGGTATCCCGGACTACCGCGGGCCGGATTCGCCTCCCCGCTCACCCATGACCTACCAGGAGTTTGTCCGCGACGCTGCCAACCGGCAGCGATACTGGGCCCGTAACCACATCGGCTGGTCCCACTTAAGGCGGGCCAATCCCAATGCCGGCCATGCCGCCGTCGTTGTCCTCGAACAGCGCGGGCTCCTGACCGGACTGATCACCCAGAACGTGGACCGCCTCCACGAGGACGCCGGCAGCGTTAACGTCGTGGACCTCCACGGACGGTTCGACCAGGTCATTTGCCTGGAGTGCCGCCGCACGTACTCGAGGCAGCTGCTTGCGGGGGTTTTGGAAGAGCTGAATCCGGACTTTCTGGACCATGCCATGAAGTCCGGTCTTGTGGAGATGGCCCCCGATGCCGATGCCACTGTGGAGGACCTGCGACTGATCCGCAGTTTTGTGATTGCCCGCTGCCCCGCGTGTGGCGGCGTCCTGAAGCCGGACTTCGTGTACTTCGGCGAGAATGTCCCCAAAGAACGTGTGGAGCGCGCTTACGCCATGGTGGATGAAGCCGAAGCCCTGCTTGTTGCCGGTTCCTCACTCAGCGTCATGAGCGGGCTGCGGTTTGTCCGCCACGCCGCCAAGGCCGGCAAACCGGTTGTCATCATCAACCGCGGCCAGACGCGCGGCGACGACCTCGCCACTATCAAGCTGGAAGCCGGAGTAAGCGAGTCGCTCGCCTGGCTGGCAGAGGAATTGCCCCCGCTCCCGGCGGCCTGACTCGATTAGCGTTTGAGGGCATTGTTCAGGTAGAGTCTATGTTCGTTGGTTCGAGCGCTTCGGTGCGAAAACCTCTCGTTGGGTCTTTAGCTCAGCTGGTAGAGCGCCACGTTTACACCGTGGATGTCATCGGTTCGATCCCGGTAGGACCCACCCTTATTACCCCGTTTGGCCAAGTGCAAGAGCCTGGCCAGGCGGGGTTTTTCGTGTTTTCTGTTGTCCTTCCTGACGACCGGCTGTTCCGGCGGAAAATGTCTGTGCCCGGCCATAGCCTGCGGGCATGGAACACGTACTTGTAAGGACTGCGGCCGACGGGCAGCCGGGGGCTGTCATCCGCGGCGGGCAGGAATGGACGGTGGGGGCGGAGCCGTTGCGTTGGTTTGAACGCGTCAGCTGGTGGGAGGCGGAGCGCCGGATGCCGCTGGGACTCAGCCGGGTGGACGTCGAGGTGTGGCGGCTGCAGACCCGGCTGGGCCGAAATGCCGCATCGGCGCTGACCACCATGGAGATTGTCCGCGACCGCCTTGGCGGCGGGTGGAGGCTGCGGAGCGCTGTGGCGGACAGCGCCGCCGCGGACAACGCCATCGCGGATGCGGCCTGAGCAGGCGGGAGAAGCCAGAGCCCGGAATGCCAAAGGCCCTGAAAAAATTCCAGAGGGGCCGCGGAATTGGATAAGCCTTCCACCGCGGCTATTGGGGGATGCCGCGGTGGAAGGCTTGAAATCGAATATACCGTGAACTTTTGGAAACACGAAAATATTAAGAAGGGGGCTTTCCGTTCGGGTCGCATTCCACGCTCCGGTCGCGAGCGGCTGATTCGGGCATGCCTTCAGCAGCAGCCATGCAGCCAGTATGATGATAGGTGTTCAGTTGACTGGACGCTTAGGCATCGTCGCCGGTGTTTCGTGCGCGATGCAATCTGCCGACCCCGCTGTCTGAGCGCGTATTGAAAAGGAGAATCATGGCCGATTCCCGTATCCCCAAAGCCAATGACGGACTGGGCAGCGCGTCCCCGGCGCCGGCTGTCACGCGAGCTGCCGCTGTACTGGAGTCGCTTGCTGCGTCCGCCACTGGCCGGCTTACCCTCAGTGACCTCGCCCGGGACCTCGGAATCCCCAAATCCTCAACGTCCAACCTGCTGCTGGCACTCGAGGAGGCCCGGCTCATCAGCAGGCAGGGCGCCGAATACACACTGGGACGGAAGCTCGTTGAGTTGGGAGCCGCCTACTTGAGCCGGCTCGACGAAGTCCAGGAGTTCTACCGTTTTTGTGAGCAGGCGCCCACGCTGTCAGGTGAAACGGTGCGCATTGCCATGCTGGACGGCACCAACGTCATCTACCTGGCGCGCTACGAAGGCCATCCGGCGGTCCGTCTCACCTCCAACATAGGCGACAAGATGCCGGTGTCACTCTGCGCCGTGGGCAAGGCCCTGATCGCCAGGCTTCACGACCACGACATCGATGCGATGTTCGCTGACGATGCGGAGCTTCCCGTGCTGACGCCCAAATCACTGCGGACGGGAGCGGAACTGAAGGCCCAGCTGCAGCAGATCCGCGAGCAGGGCTACGCATTTGAAGACGAGGAATCCACCACCGGTGTGGTGTGTCTCGCCGTGACTGTGCCCACCCGCGGAGCGCACGGCCCCAGCCTCGGCCTGTCTGTCACCGCACTGAAGGCAACCTACTCGCAGGAGCAAGGCGCGCAGATGGTCAAAGAGCTCAACGAGCTGGCCAGATCCCTCGGCAACCCGATGGGCTAGGCGGAATACCGGCGCTATTGGCTACTCGTTCATCATGTTGTACGCTGTTCAACATAGTGACCGACGCAATAGTGGTGTCACTACTCACCAGGCCAACGGGGGCCTGGAGTGTCTTTGAGGGAGTGCTAGTGACAACTCGTACTGATTCACCGCTGGCTGATGCGGACGGCGCGGTCGTCGAACCGGAACAGCTGCGCAGGGCAACACTTGCCAGCTCAGTAGGCTCCGCTCTGGAGTACTACGACTTCTACATCTACGGCCTGGCGTCAGCCCTCATCTTTGGGCCGCTATTCTTCAAACCGCTCGGCGATGAGGGTGCGCTGATCGCATCATTCGCCACATACGGTGTGGGCTTCGCTGCCCGCCCCTTCGGCGGCATCGTCTTCGGCTACATCGGAGACCGGTTCGGCCGCAAAATGGTGCTGATCCTGACCATCGGCCTGATGGGCGCCGCAAGCTTCGCCATCGGCCTGCTGCCGACATTCGAACAGGCCGGGATGCTCGGCGCGGTTCTCCTGGTCGTCCTTCGGATCGTCCAGGGCCTCGGTGCCGGCGCGGAGCAGGCCGGCGCCACGACGCTGATCTCCGAAGTTGCCCCGCCCCGCCGTCGTGGTTTCTTTGCTTCACTGCCGTTCGTGGGGATCCAGCTGGGCACCCTTCTGGGCGCGGGCACATTCGCCCTCATCGCCACCGCCGACAAGGCCGTGCTCGAAGGCTGGCTCTGGCGTGTGCCGTTCCTGGCCAGCGTGATCCTCATCGCGATTGCGGTATTCATCCGGCTGAGGCTCAAGGAAACCCCGGTGTTCCAGGAGCTCGAGAAGCACAAGAATGTCGTCAAAAACCCTGTGGGCCAGCTCTGGAAGCACTCCAAGAAGAACGTTCTCGTGGGCATCGGCCTGCGCATGGGTGAGAACGGAAACTCCTCCATCTACTCGGCGCTGCTGGTGGCGTTCCTGGCTGCCCCGGCCGGAGTCTTCCCGGGCGACAAATTCATCGGTCCCGTGGGCCTCCTGATCGCCGCCGGTTTTGCCGCCGTCATGGTGGTCACCTTCGGCGCGCTGTCCGACCGCTATGGCCGCGTGCCTATCTACCGGTACGGCGCCCTGTTCCAGGCTGTCATCGCCTTCCCGGCGTTCTACCTCGTGACCCTGGGCAACGTGACCCTGGTATGGGTCGTCATGGTGGTGGGCATCGCGCTCGGCGTGCAGTCCATGCTGGGACCGCAGTGCCCGCTGCTGCCTGAACTGTTCGGTTCGCAGTACCGGTTCACGGGTGTAGCCATGTCCCGCGAATTCTCCGCCGTGCTGGCTGGCGGGCTGGTTCCGCTGGTGGGAGCGGCACTGCTCGCCGCCACGGGCTACTCCTGGCTGGTCCTGGCGCTCTACTCCCTGGTCCTTGCGCTGATCTCCTTCGTGAGCACCTTCTTCACGCCGGAAACCAGGGGCCGCGACCTGATCTCAATCGAGGACGCCCGCTAGGCGCCACTCGGCCGGAAAGCACACAGCGCGAACGTACACTTGCGGCCCATCCCTACGCGGGGTGGGCCGCAAGTGTACGTTCGCGCCTGGCGTTGGGGGCGCAAACGGGAGAGCCGGGCAGCCATGTGGCCACCCGGCTCTCCGGTGATTCCCATGCAGGGGTGTCCTGCGGCAGACGGTTTAGTAGAAGTGGACCGTATCCACGAGGTGGGGGAGTTCGCCGCCGTCCAGGAACGTCCTGAGATTGCTGCAGAAGCGCTCTGCGATCAGGCGGTTCTCGGCCGCGCTCAGGGCCGAGGTGTGCGGGGACACCATGACGCGCGGGTGGCTCCAGAGCGGGCTGTCCTGGGGCAGCGGCTCGACGGCGAAGACGTCCAGACAGGCATAGGCCACCTGTCCGTTGTCCAGGGCCCCGAGCAAGGCGTCTTCGTCCACCACGGTTCCGCGGCCCACGTTCACGAACACCGTGCCGGGTTTCATGGCGGCGAAGACCTCGCGGTTGAAAAGCTTCTCGGTGTACGGCGTGCCCGGGAGGGTGTTCACCACGGCGTCGGCCGAGGCGAGCAGCCTGGCCAGTCCGTTGTTGTCCGCCACTTCCTCGATGCCGTCGATCGGCTCCACGGAACGCTTGGTGCCGCTGACCTTCATGCCGAGTGCGCGGGCGATGCGGGCGGTTTCCAGGCCGATCTCCCCGAGCCCGGTGACCACCAGCGAGGAGCCGTTGACCAGCTTGGTGGGTGTCCGCAGCTCCGGCCACACCTTGGCGGCCTGGTCCTGGGCGAGCTCCGCGGTCCGCTTGAACCCGTTGAGGATGCCCAGGGCAGCAAACTCTGCGAGGGGCAGGGCGTGCACGCCTGCGGACGTGGTCACCTTGAACTTGTTCAGGATCCCGGCATCGAGCCCGGAGGCCTTGACCGCACCGCCGGCGCCCGCCGCCATGGCGTGGATCCACTGCAGGCGCGGGTTGTCCTTCGCGATCCGGGCCAGGCCGGCGGGGCTTTCGTTGGGAAAGCCGTACAGCACGTCGGCCTTGCCCAGCATCTCCCAGTAGCGCTCCTCCTGCTCGGCGGTGCGTTCGAAGGCGGGGTCCCCGGCGTGGTCTGCGGGGAACCGTTCGGGGGGCAGCAGGTCGGGCTCGTAAAGAACGGTCACGGAGGGATCTACGGCGCGGATGCGTTCCACGAACTCGGCTTCGAGCGGGACGGCGATCGCGACGGTGGTTTCAGTCGTCATGCTGTTCATCATACTGAATGGGGGCTAGAATACTGAACAGATTACCGGCGCCTTGGCCAAGATTGACCACAACGAAGTGAGGTTTCCCTGAGGATGAATGTACAGAGGGCAGGCTTCGTGGGCCTGGGACTGATGGGGGCGCCGATGGCGGCGAATCTGGTCCGGAAGGGGTGGGCGGTAACGGCGTGGAACAGATCGCCCGCCGCGCTGGAGGAATTACGCCGGCTCGGCGGATCCGCTGCAGAAACAGTGGAGCAACTCCGGGACGAGCCGGTGATCGTCTTCATGCTGCCGGACCTCGCCTACATTGAGGACGCGGCGTCCGGACTGCTCACGAGCTGGCGGACATCACCGCCGGCAGCCGGCACTGCGCTGGTGGTCATGAGCAGTGTTTCCCCTGCTGCGGTCAAGGATTTCGGGCGGAGGGTCCAGGCGGCCAGTTCCGGCAATGCCGTGGTACTGGACGCGCCAGTCAGCGGCGGGACGAAGGGTGCCACCGAGGGGACCCTGGCCATCATGGCCGGCGCCGACCAGCCCGATGACTTCCGCCGGCTCTGTCCGCTTTTCGAGGCCATGGGCACCACCGTGAGGCATCTGGGGCCGCTCGGTGCCGGGTCGCTGGCCAAGGCGTGCAATCAGCTGGTGGTCGGAACAACGACGGCGGCGCTCGCCGAAGCGGCCGAGCTCGCCGAGCGGTCGGGCGTAGATGTCGCGGCCCTCTATGAGGTTCTGTCTGGCGGCCTCGCCGGCAGCCGCGTGCTGGAGCAGGTGGGCCCGCGGATTGCCCGGAAGGACTACACGCCCACCGGCCCGGCAAAATTCATGCACAAGGACCTGTCGTTCGTCGTGGAGTCCGCCGACGCCGCCGGGGCCCGCCGTTCCGATGGCACGGGCCGGCGTCAAACTTTATGCCGAACTCAAGCGCCAGGGCCTGGGGGACCAGGACCTGGCCGTCGTCCGGCAAACCATTTCAAACCTCAGCAGGACGGGCGCCGGATGCGCTGCAGAAGGGACCTCGTGATGACTTCACTTTTTGATTTGACCGGGCGGGTTGCGTTGGTGACTGGTTCGAGCCGGGGGATTGGTAATGCGTTGGCGCGGGCGTTGGCTGATGCGG
>NZ_JBNHFL010000061.1:0-8161 GCF_059090205.1 Arthrobacter sp. CMU6 | reverse complement strand
CCCGGAAAACAGCCGGATCCGTATACAAAGAACCACCCAGCGTAGGGATCAGGCTCGGCGTGCTTACCTCAACAGACAATTTGCTCTCCAATCAAAAACACAAACAACTCAAACAAGCAGAAGGGTCGGGGCTACAGCCCCGCGGCGGCACCGGCCAGGACGGGTTCGTCCGCCAGTGTCAGGACGTTGGGTACGACGGCGGCTGCCGGCTTGGGCGCCGACGCCGCGAGGCTCCTCCGCCACTTGGTGAACAGCCGTGGCTGGTTCATGCCCAAGACAGCGATGGGAACGTCTTCCCGGTAGTAGACGGCCAGCAGGCTGTGCTCGGCGGCTTCCCCCGCTTCGACGTCCAGGCGGTCGTAACCGGCTGAGTGGCCGGCGAACTGGATCTTCACCCCGTGCTGGTCCGACCAGAAATACGGCGGCTTCAACGGCTGCGCCGGGGACTCACTGTCCAGCAGGGCCTGCACCGCCAGCGCCGCACGCTCCAAGGCACCCGTCCAGTGCTCCACCCGGCGGTGCCTGTCCACCGCGGCATCAAACCAGGCAGCACAATCCCCCACCGCCACAATCCCCGGAACACTGGTGCGCCCCATCGCATCACACAACACACCGCCGTCGAGCTCCACACCCGAACCCGCGAGCCACTCAACGTTCGGCTCCGCACCGATCCCTACCACCACAACGTCAGCAGCGACGAACGTCCCGTCGGCCAGCCGAAGTCCGGTCACGTTTCCTTCACCGGCGTAGAAGTCCTCAATAACAGCCGACGAGATGAGCCGGACGCCCTTGGCGGTGTGCAGGCCGGCCACCACCGAGCCCATTTCCGTGCCCAGCTGGGCCGCAAAAGGCACCGGCTTGGTGTCAACCAGCGTGACGTCCATGCCGCGGGAGGCGGCGGCTGAGGCAACCTCAGCGCCAACAAAGCCGGCCCCGATGACGGCCATCTTGCTTCCCGGCACCAGTTCCGGCGCCAGGCTTTGCGCATCCGCGAGGGTGCGCAGGGAGAAGACGTTGCTCAAGCCGGCGAGGGCCGGCAGCTGGCGGGCCCGTGCACCGGTGGCAATAACGATGCCATCTGCCTGGACAACCCGGCCATTGGCCAGGCTGATGATTTTCGATTCAGCGTCCAGGGCCACAGCACGTGTACCCAGCAGCCATTCGGCGTTGAGGTCGTCAGTTTCGGTTTCCAGGGACAGGTCCTCGGCCGTAATGGATCCGAGCAGGAAGTCCTTGGAGAGCGGCGGCCTGTCATACGGACGGTGCTCTTCATCGCCGATGATGACGAGCCGTCCGGTGAAGCCTTGGGCGCGGGCTGCCCGTGCGGCGGAAAGACCGGCCAGCGAGGCTCCCACGATCGCAAGCGTCTGCATATCTTCACCCTCTTTCTATTGCTCTTAGCGCAACAAGAATCGCTATATGCAACAGCGTGATCCATGCCACGGTGACTGTCAAGGGGTTGGTGACTCATTAAAGGAGTCGCGCGTAATCGGGCGGTCAGCCCTTGACAAAACAGTGTGATCGAAAGCACGCTGTTGCATATTACGACGGCTGTTGAACTATACGGAACAACTCGCCAGCACCATCAAAATACCTTCCCAACAAGAAAAGAGGCCCCCCATGCACAAGGCATGCCCGCTCAGCGAACTGGCACCAGGGGAAGCCCTGCGCCTGAACACCGCGCCGCCCATTGCCGTTTTCCACACCGAGGACGGCGAGCTCTTCGCCATTGACGACACCTGCACCCACCAAGACGCCTCGCTGACCGACGGCTGGGTGGAAGGCTGTGAGGTCGAGTGCCCGCTGCACGCCTCGAAGTTCAACCTGCGGACGGGGCAGGTTGATGCACCGCCGGCAAAACTCCCCGTCCGGACGCACGAAGTCACCGTTGTGGACGGCGACATCATGGTCATCGAGTCCGAGGAAGAGCCCAACCTTCCCCCCGGGCTGACGGTGAACGGCCACGTCTCAAACTGATGCCCTGCAACGTCAGCTGCTGCTACCTCTTAGGAGAACATCTTGTCCACAGTCCTTGAAGGCGCGCCCGCAGCCGGTGCCAAGGCCAAAGCCCGAAGCGCTGAGTTTGTCCTCACCCTGGCCTGCCCCGAACGGCCCGGCATCGTCCGCGCCATCACCACCTTCCTGGCCGACCGTGGCTTCGACATCGTGGAGCACCAGCAGTTCGACGATCACGTCAGTGGCAAGCTCTACCTGCGCACCGCGTTCACCCAGAGCGGCGACGACGCCGACCAGGGTCCCTTCGCCCGGCTCACCCAGCAGACCGGGCTCGCCCAGCAGAACGGGCTCCAGCAGACCGCCGAAAGCCTCAGTTCCGAGTTCGCAGCCATCGCCGGCGAGTTCGGCATGGACTTCAGCATCCACGACGGCCGGCCGCAGCGCCTGCTGGTCATGGTGTCGAAGTTCGGCCACTGCCTGAACGACCTCATCTTCCGCTGGCGGGCGGGCAGCCTGGGTGCGGAGATCGCCGTCGTGGTTTCCAACCATGAGGACCTGCGGCCCATGGCCGAGGCGGCCGGGCTGCCCTTCATCCACGTGCCCGTGACGGCAGCCACCAAGCCGGAGGCCGAGGCCCGCCTGCTGGAGCTGGTCGCCGAATACGACGCCGACCTCGTGGTGCTGGCCCGCTACATGCAGGTACTGTCCGACGACCTGTGCACCCGGCTGCGCGGACGGGCCATCAACATCCACCATTCCTTCCTGCCCGGGTTCAAGGGCGCGAAGCCGTACCACCAGGCCTACGACCGCGGCGTCAAGCTCGTCGGCGCCACCGCACACTACGTCACCGCCGACCTCGACGAGGGCCCCATCATCGAGCAGGAGGTCTTCCGGGTGGACCACGCCCAGGACCCGGACGCGCTGGTGACGGTGGGCAGGGACGCGGAGACCCAGGCGCTCTCCCGCGCGGTGAAGTGGCATTGCCAGCACCGAGTCCTGCTCAACAAGACCCGCACCGTCGTATTCCGCTAACTTTCCGCTAACGCGAACCAGGAGAACCACACACCATGAGCGCATCACCACGCGTCGTCATCATCGGAGCCGGCATTGTCGGAACCAACCTCGCGGACGAATTGTCCAGCCGCGGTTGGAACAACATCACAGTCGTCGAGCAGGGCCCGCTGGAACTGGCCGGCGGCTCCACGTCGCACGCCCCCGGCCTGGTGTTCCAGAACAACTCGTCCAAGACCATGACCGAATTCGCCACCTACACGGTCAACAAGCTGCTCTCCCTGAGCAAGGACGGCGAGTCCTGCTTCAACCAGGTGGGCGGCCTGGAGCTGGCAACCACTCCCGAGCGCCTGGCCGACCTCAAGCGCAAGATGGGTGTGATGACCTCCTGGGGCGTCGAAAGCCGGATCGTCGACGCGGATGAATGTGAAAAGATCTACCCGCTGCTGAACACGGGCAAGCTCACCGGCGGCCGCGAGGTCCTGGGCGGCCTGCTCATCCCGACTGACGGCCTGGCCCTTGCTGCCCGTGCCGTGCAGCTGCTGATCGAACGCTCCCGCGCGGCAGGCGTGACCTACCTCGGTTCCACCGAGGTCACGGGCATCTCCCAGTGGGGCGGCAAGGTCACCGGCGTCGAGACGTCCTCCGGCGTGATTCCTGCCGACATCGTGGTTTCCTGTGCAGGTTTCTGGGGACGCGAGCTCGGCAAGATGGTGGGCCTTGAGGTGCCGCTGCTGCCCCTGGCCCACCAGTACGTCGTCAGCACTCCCCTTGCTGGGCTCGAGGGCGTGAACGAGCTTCCCAAGGGCGCCAGCAAGCCCATCCTCCGCTACCAGGACAAGGACCTGTACTACCGCGAATGGGGCAACCGCATCGGCATCGGCAGCTACGCGCACCGCCCCATGCCGGTGGACATGTCCGCCCTGCCGAAGGTGGCGGCCGAGGAAATGTCCGACCACCGCATGCCTTCGCGCCTGGAGTTCACCCTGGAAGACTTCGTGCCCGCCTGGGAAGACAGCCAGGACCTGCTGCCGGCACTGCGCAGCGCCGCGATCGAAGACGGCTTCAACGGCATCTTCTCGTTCACCCCCGACGGAGGCCCGCTGATCGGCGAAGCCCCGGAACTCTCCGGCTTCTTTGTGGCCGAGGCCGTGTGGGTGACGCACTCCGCCGGTGTGGCCAAGGCCGTGGCCGAGCTGCTCACCGAGGGCCGCTCCCGCACCGACCTGCACGGCACCGAGCTCACTCGCTTCGAAAAGGTCCAGACCAGCGACGACTACGTCAGCGAGACCTCGCAGCAGAACTTCGTGGAGATCTACGATGTCCTGCACCCGCTGCAGCCCAAGGAATCCCCGCGGGACCTGCGCGTCAGCCCGTTCAACGTCCGGCAGAAGGAACTCGGCGCCTTCTTCCTGGAGTCGGCCGCGTGGGAGCGCCCACACTGGTTCGAGGCCAACCGCCCCCTGCTGGACGAACTGCCGGCAGAATGGCAGGCACCGGAGCGCGAACCCTGGGCGGCCATGTTCTCCTCCCCCATCTCGGCGGCCGAAGCGTGGAAGACGCGTACCGCCGTCGCACTTTACGACATGACGCCGCTGAAGCGGCTGGCCGTCAACGGACCCGGCGCCCAGGCGCTGCTGCACCGGCTGAGCACCGGCAACATCGCCAAGAAGCCCGGCGCGGTCACCTACTGCCTGCTGCTGGAGCACGACGGCGGCATCCGCAGTGACGTGACAGTGGCCCGGCTCGGGGAGGAAGACTTCCAGCTTGGCGTGAACAGCAACGTGGACTTCGACTACCTGCGCGTTGAGGCCCGCAAGCAGTCCGCCGCGGATCCGGCGAAGTGGGTGCACGTCACCGACATCACGGGCAGCACCTGCTGCATCGGCCTGTGGGGCCCGCTGGCCCGCGAGGTCATCGGCAAGGTCAGCGCCGACGACCTCACCAACGACGGCCTGAAGTACTTCCGCACCAAGGAAATTTCGGTGGGCGGCATCCCCGTCACGGCGATGCGCCTGTCCTACGTGGGCGAGCTCGGCTGGGAGCTGTACACCACCGCCGAATACGGCCTCAAGCTCTGGGACCTGCTGTTCGAGGCCGGACAGGAACACGGCATCATCGCCGCCGGCCGCGGCGCCTTCAACAGCCTGCGCCTGGAGAAGGGCTACCGGCTCTGGGGCACGGACATGACCACGGAGCACCATCCGTACCAGTCCGGCCTCGGCTTCTCCGTGGCCAAGGACAAGGAAGGATATGTGGGGGCGGAGGCCCTGGCGGCTCTGAAGGGACAGCCGGCTGAGAAGGTGCTGCGCTGCCTGACGGTCGACGACGGTACCTCCATCGTGCTGGGCAAGGAACCGGTGTACGTGGGCGGCGTAGCGTCCGGCTACGTCACCAGCGCCGCGTACGGCTACTCCATCCGCAAGCCGATCGCGTATGCCTGGCTGCCTGCCGTGGTTTCCGAGGGCGACGCCGTGGAGATCGAGTACTTCGGCCGCCGCATCCCCGCCACGGTCAGCGCCGAGCCGCTGTTCGACCCCGGCATGGAACGGCTCCGCGGCTAACGCCGGACCACCGCAATGAAACGGCCCCGCCTCCGAAAGGAAGCGGGGCCGTTCCTGTGTGCGATGCGTCAGCCGGCAGTGGCAGCCTCAAGCGCCTCGGCGGCCTCTTTCCCTCCCGCGTGCGGCTCGAAGCGGACGAACATGGCCTTGAAGCCGGGGGTGTTGGACACGCGGGCCACGTTTTCCTTGTGGACCAGGGCGTTCGCTTCGGGGAAGTACGCCGCGGCGCAGCCCTTGGCCGTCGGGTAGGCCACCAGCCGGAACTTCTCAGCGCGGCGGTCCGTGCCCTGGAAGGTGCTCACCACGTCCACGAGGTCGCGGTCCTTGAAGCCCTGCTCGGCCAGGTCCTCCGGGTGCACCAGGATCACGCGGCGCCCGTCCGAGATGCCCCGGTAGCGGTCGTCCAGGCCGTAGAACGTGGTGTTGTACTGGTCATGGCTGCGGATGGTCTGCAGCACCAGGTGTCCGTCCGGCGGGGTGAGGTACTCCAGCGGGCTGACAGTGAAGCGGCCGCGGCCGATGTCAGTGGCGAAGGAGCGCGTGTCGCGCGGCGGGTTCGGCAGCACGAAGCCGTTTTTGGTCCTGACCCTGGCGTTGAAGTCCTCGAACCCGGGCAGGACCCGGGAGATATGGTCGCGGACCACGTCGTAGTCCTCGGCCATGGTCTTCCAGTCAACCGGGTGCCCGGGACCGAACGTGGCCTCGGCCATCCGGGCCACGATGACCGGCTCGGCGAGCAGGTGCTCGGACACCGGCTGCAGCCTGCCCTGGGTCGAGTGGACTACGGACATGGAGTCCTCCACGGACAGGAACTGGGCGCCCTTGGGGTGCTTGTCGTCCTTGTCCGTGCGGCCCAGCGTGGGGAGGATGAGCGAGGTGCGGCCGTGCACAATGTGGGACCGGTTGGGCTTGGTGGAGATGTGGACGGTCAGGCCGATCCGCTGCATCCCGGCTTCCAGGGTTTCCGTGTCCGAGCACGCCAGCGAGAAGTTCCCGCCCATGGACACGAACACGTCCACCTCGTCGCGCTCGAACGCCTCCATGGACTCGACGGCGTCGTGGCCGTGGTGCCGCGGCGACTCGATGCCGAATTCCTTGTCGAGGGCCTCCAGCAGCCACTCCTTCGGCTTCTCCCAGATGCCCATGGTCCGGTCGCCCTGGACATTGGAATGCCCGCGCACCGGGCACGCACCGGCACCGGGCTTGCCGAAGTTGCCCTGCAGCAGCAGGACGTTCACCATTTCCTTGATGGTGTCCACCGAGTGCGGCTGCTGCGTGACGCCGAGCGCCCAGCAGAAGATGCTCGCCTTCGAATTGATGAGCATGCCGGCCACGGTCTCGATCTGCTGACGGGTCAGGCCCGTGGCTTTCTCCGTCTCCTCCCAGTCCAGTTCCCGGCGCGCTTCCACGTACGCCTCGAAACCATCGGTCTGCGCCTCAATGAAGGAACGGTCGACGACGGTCCCCGGGTTTTGCTCTTCGGCCTGCAGCAGCAGGTGGCCGAGGGCCTGGAACAGGGCGAGGTCGCCGCCCACCTTGATCTGCAGGTATTCGTCGGCCAACGGCGTGCCGCCGCCCACCACGCCGGAGAGCGTCTGCGGGTCACGGAAGTTGAACAGGCCGGCCTCGGGCAGGGGGTTCACCGCCACCACCTTGCCGCCCTTGTCCTTGCATTCCTTCAGCGCGGACAGCATGCGGGGATGGTTGGTGCCGGGGTTCTGCCCCACCACGAAGATCAGCTCGGCGTCGTGGATGTCATCCAGCGATACCGTGCCTTTGCCGATGCCGATGGTCGGGTTCAGCGCGGAACCGGAGGACTCGTGGCACATGTTGGAGCAGTCCGGCAGGTTGTTGGTGCCCAGGGACCGGGCGAACAGCTGGTACATGAACGCTGTCTCGTTGGCCGTGCGCCCGGAAGTGTAGAAGACGCAGCGGTCCGGCGTGCTGGCCCGGATGTGCTCCCCGATCAGCTCGAAGGCGTCCGCCCAGGAGATCGGCGAATAGTGCGTCTCCCCCTCCCTGATGACCACCGGTTCGCTGAGCCGGCCCTGGTTTCCCAGCCAGTACTCGGTCTTCTCCGACAGCTCCGCGATCGAGTGCCTGGCCCAGAACTCCGCGCCCACGGTCCGCAGGGTGTTTTCCTCGGCCACGGCCTTGGCGCCGTTCTCGCAGAACTCGGCGGCCTTGCGCTTCTTGTCCGACTCCGGCCACGCACAGCCCGGGCAGTCAAACCCACCGCGCTGGTTGAGCCGCAGCAGCGACTGCGCCGTCCTGGTCACGCCGGCCTGCGCCACGGCGCGTTCCAGCGCCACCATTACGGCCTTGACGCCGGCGGCCTCGGTCTTGGGCTTGTGGACTTCAAGCTCGTCCTCGTTGATGTCCGCGACGGGGGCGGGCTGCTTCCCGAACTTCATTGTTCCAACTTCCTAACCGGCTGCTTTTCGTGCCTGCTTTGATCGCCACTAAGGCGCGCCAGGTATTCCTGGCGCGCCTTGCGTGTGGCGATCTTGTCTTTACTTCTTACTGGGCCACTTTGGCGAGGGTTTCGCGTTCGGCGGCGATGGTGGTGTTTTCTCCGTGTCCGGTCCTGACGGTGGTTTCCGGCGGGAGGGTGAGGAGGCGTTCGCGGA
>NZ_JBNHFL010000060.1:0-8236 GCF_059090205.1 Arthrobacter sp. CMU6 | reverse complement strand
CCGCATCAGCCAACGCCCGCGCCAACGCATTACCAATCCCCCGGCTCGAACCAGTCACCAACGCAACCCGCCCGGTCAAATCAAAAAGTGAAGTCATGAAGAGCAGCTCCTTCGCCGCGGTCTGCGCAGTGCGCGAAATGGTCGATCTTTTTCGCCCGAACGGACACTTGGGGCCCCGCTGTGGGGGCCACAAGTGTACGTTCGCGCTCTTTGTGGACAGCGGCTGTTCCTAGAAGGGGCCGCGCTGCACGAGGTTGGCCGGCGCCTGTCCGGCGGCGAGGGCTTCGAGCTGCTTCCGCAGGAGCTTCAGGATCCTGGGTTCGAAGGCCGAGGTGTTCCCGCCGACGTGCGGGGTGATCAGGGCGTTGGGCGCGGACCACAGCGGGTGGTCCTGCGGCAGCGGTTCCGGATCGACGACGTCGAGCGCACACTGCAGGCGGCCGGACAGAACTTCCTTGGTCAGGGCCGCCGTGTCCACCACCGGGCCGCGGCCCACGTTCACCACGAGGGCGCCGTCGGGCAGGGCTGCCAGGACTTCCTCGCCGATCAGGCGGTGGGTGTGGTCATTCAGCGGCAGCACCGTAACCAGAATGTCGTGAGTTCCGGCCAGCGCGGCGAGGTCCGTGGACGCGTGGACCTCGCCGTGCTCGTCAGTCCGTGCCGTGCTGCCCACCCGGGTGACAGTGACTTCGAAGGGCTCCAGCCGGCGGGCAATCTCGTGCCCGATCCCGCCGACGCCCACCAGCAGCACGCGGCGGTCCGCGAGGGACTGGCGCCGCTCCGGCCGCCACAGGCCGTACTGCTGGTCGCGGACGGCCTGGTCGATGCCGCGCAGTTTGACGAGGATCAACCCCACCGCCAGTTCCGCCGTCGCCGCCGCATGAACGCCGGAGGCGTTGGCGACGCCGGCCGCCGGACCGGCCGCCTCAATGACGCCGTCGTATCCGGTGGACTGAGTCTGGACGAACTTCAGTTCGTCCACCCGGGCAAGTGATCCCAGAACGGCGCCGGCGTTGATGTACGGGAGGATGACGCCGTCGATCTCTGCCAGCGTCGCGTCCTCGGGATCCGACTTCATGTCCCAGACAACACCTCTCAGCCCCTCAGGAAGGGGTGAGAGATCGGCGAGCAGTTGCCGGTCGGGGAAGCTGACGGTGCGTACTGGTTGCATCGGAAACCTGTTTCTGTGGATCTGGGGCGGATTGGGCGGCGTGGCGGCTAGCGCCGGTCGAACGTGAGCCCGCCGGGGACCTGGAAGGTGGGCATCAGTTCCAGCATGCCCACATTTACATGGCGCGGTGTTTCGATCGCGTAATCCATGGCGTTGACGATGTCATCGGTGGTCAGGGATTCGTAGCCCTCGTAGTACGTCTTCCAGGCCTCTTCCATGGCCTCGGGCGTGCCTCCCATGTTGCGGCCGAAGATCTCCGTCTCGACGCGTCCGGGGCAGATCTCGGTGACGCGGATGCGCTTGCCCACGGTGTCGTTGCGCAGCTGGCGCGAGATCTGGTGCACGGCCGCCTTGGTGGCGTGGTAGACGGTGTGGCCGTAGAAGTTGTACAGGCCGGCGATGGAGCTGATGTTGATGACATGCCCGCGGTCGCGTTCCACCATGCCCGGCAGGACCAGGCGGGTGAGCTGGAGCAGGCCGCGGAGGTTGACGTCAATGAGTTCGTCGATGTCGTCCTCTGACGAGTCCAGGATGTTGCCGGGCCGGGATACGCCGGCGCAGTTGACCAGGACGTCGACTTCGAGGTGTCCGACGGCGGCCGTCAGGGCCGCGGTGTCGGTCAGGTCCACGACGTGGGGAATGGCGCCGGTCTTGTCGGCCAGGTCGTTCAGGCGCTCCTCGTTGCGGGCCACGGCGTGGACCGTGAGTCCGCGCTTGGCCAGGCGCTCGGCGATCGCGGCACCCATCCCGGTTGAGGCGCCGGTGACGAGGGCGGTTGAGTAGTCTGAAAACGGCATTTAAATCTCCTGGTTGTGCAGTAGTAAGCGTTAGGCGTCGCGCAGGGGAAGGTGCGCGCGGTCCTTGACGGTGCTGACGGCTGCCAGCGTGCCCAGCGCGGTGATGACGGCGTAGAAGGCGGGCATGTAGACGTTGCCGGTGGACGAGATCAGCCAGGTCATCAGCAGCGGGGCAGTCCCGCCGAAGAGTGCCGAGGAGATGTTGTAGCCCAGTCCGTAGGCCGAGTACCGGACGCGGGTGGGGAACAGTTCCACGATCAGGATGTGGATCACCGCGGTGTGCCCGGCGAAGACGACGGCCATGATGCAGGCGCCCAGGATGGCCAGGGCCATGTTGCCGGTGGCGATCAGGGCGTAGGCCGGGATGCCCAGGACAGCCATGGCGATCGCGGCGCCGGCGATGACCTTCTTGCGTCCGATACGGTCGGAGAGGGCGCCCATGAACGGGATCGCGATGCAGATGACCACCAGGCTGCAGGCCGTGACGAGGAGGGCCTCACCGATGGTGAAGTTGAGCTGCTTACCCTTGAGGAACGTGGGCATGTAGGAGAAGAGGACGTAGTAGCCGGAGCCGTTCATGAGCGGGATGAACAGGGCCAGCACCATGGCGCGGCGGTGTTCGGCGGAGGCGAAGGCTTCCTTGAGCGGGTTCTTGGACAGCCCGCCCTCTTCCTTCAGCTTCTGGAAGTTCGGGGTGTCGCTGATGGCCTTGCGGATGTACCAGCCGATGACGCCCATGGGGATGGCGACAAGGAACGGGATGCGCCATGCGAAGGAACCGAAGCCGCCGCCGTCGATCGCTGCCTGGGTGAGCCACGGTGACATGGAGTAGGCAACCAGCGTACCGGTGAGCAGGGCAGCGAAGGAGGCGATCTGGGCGTAGGAGGTGATGATGCCGCGCTTGCCTTCAGGGGCGTGCTCGGCGAGGAAGGTCATGGCGCCGGCAGCCTCGCCGCCGACGGAGAAGCCCTGGAGCATGCGAAGCAGCACAAGCAGCACGGGGGCTGCGATGCCGATGGCCGAGTAGGCGGGCAGGAGCCCGATCCCGGCGGTGGCGACGCTGATCAGAAGGATGACAAAGACCAGTAGTTTCTGCCGCCCGATCTTGTCGCCCAGAATGCCGCAGACCACGGCGCCGAGGGGACGGACAAAGAACGACACGGCGTAGCCGGCGAAGACGAACAGCAGGGCGTTGTCCGGGTTGCCGGGAGCCAAGAACACGAGGGCAAGTGTTCCGGCCATGAAGGCGAAAATGCCGTTGTCGTAAAGCTCCACAAAGATTCCGACACACCCGGCGGTAACGACTTTCCGGGTCTGCCTCGCATCGAGGCGGTCATGCTGCGGTGCACCCGCACGCGTTGATGTAGACATTTTCATTCCTATCTTGAACTTGGTTCGAGGGGAGTTCATCGGTGATCCTCAGCTGCCGGCTGCCGGTATGAGTTCCGGCCAGCCGGGCTCTTTGCCGATGCCAAGGAGGGCGAAGACTGTGCTGACTCGGGAACGGAGGTTTTCCAGTTCCCGTAATGCGGCCCGATGCTTTGCTGTGGCTTCAGGGACGGTGGTCTTTCGGAAGGTGATGGTGTGCCCGGGCCTGGCCTGGGCAAGGGTGTCGAGCGAGCGGCTGGTGACCACTGCCAGGACGGGATAGCCGGCGGTGACACCGCGTCCGCGGTGCAGTACCAGCAGCTCTTCCCTGGAGGGAACCTCGATGGCTCCCACCGGAACGCCGCGCGACAGCACTTCGGCTGACGATTGACGTTCGGGAAGGGCACCGCCGAGGCGCAGCCCGATGTGGTTGCTCCGGCCGCTGACGGTGTATTCGGTGTTGAACAGCAACTCTGCTGTGTCGCCGAATTCGTCGACGTCCGGACCGTCCGTGACGTCAATGACCGCCCGGCTGCTGAATTCGGGCCTGGTCAGCCCGAGCCTGAACAGCGGAAGGTCAAAGTATGGCTGCCGGATGGGTCCGACACTCCTGGAGGTCTTCAGCTCGGTACCCTCGGAGAGCCGAAGGCCGAAGCCGATGACCGTATCAGGGGCACAACTTCCCAGCAGCGCCGGCGCCTCGACCGACCCGTGGACGGCCAGGTAGGCGCGGAGGCCGCCGGTGATGCGGCGCACCGCCACGGTCTCCCCCGCACGCACGGACACCGGTTCCCACTGCGGGCATTCGCGCCCGCCGACCGTGAGGGTCAGCGGTGCGCCGGTGACGGCGATGAGGACGTCTGCGGTGGCCTGCATCCGGAAGTCCAGGGCGGTTATTTCCAGCAGGGGCGCGTTGTCGGCATTGGCGGCGAGGATGTTCGCCGCCCGTGCCGAGAACTGGTCGAGCGCCCCGTTGACGGGAAGCCCGAACCGGGGTCCGCGGAAGCGGCCCAGATCTGTGACCACGGAGTTTCCGGGCTGCTGGATGATCAGTGACCCGTTCATTGTGCTGCCTCCAGCTTCCGGCCCGCGTAGTCTGCGAACTCTTCCGGCTGGATCCGGCGGAACGTCAGGCGGTCGCCGGGCAGGTAGGGAACCAGCGGCTCATTGGCGGCGTCCAGGACCGTCAGCGGGGTCTGGCCGATGACGCACCATCCGCCGGGCGCCACCGCCGGGGCGATGACGGCCTGCCGGCCGGCAACGGCCACGGCACCTGCAGGAACAGAGAGCCGGGGGTCCTTCAGCCGCGGAACAGGAAGCGGAAAATCGGGGCCGTCCATCATGGGTGAACCCGCAGGGGCTCCGAGGCAGCGGATGACGTAGGACTTGGCCGTGTGGAGCGCGATGATCTCCTCCAGGGAGAGCTGCTCATGCTCGGCAACGCGCTCCAGGTCGGGGCCGTACTCGCCGCCGTAAACCACGGGGACAGTGAACTCCCTGGGCGTGCGGGCAGGTGCACCGACGTGCTCGAGCTGGCGCCGGCCGAGGAGCATGAAGGCCAGGACCTGGCGCGCCGAGGTGACCCCGGGGTCAAATTCCACGAGCAGCGAGTCGTACGTGGGCACCGCACCGTGTACGCCGTCGGCCCCTACAGTTTCAAGCCACTGCGCGAGGGAATGGACCGTGCTCCAGTTGGCCTCCGCGTCAGCGGAGGAGGCAACGACCCGCAGGGCTGAATCCCCGGACTCGAAGATCTCCACCGGAGTGGGATTGGGGGTGGCGGCCATGTCAGGCGACCTTCTCTTTGGCGGCCAGAACCTGGGCGAGCGGGGCGATGCTCACGCCGGCGTTCTCCAGTTCGGCGCGGACCTGGCGGGCCACCTGGACGGCACCGGGGGTGTCGCCGTGCAGGAGGACGGTGTCGGCAACAATCGGCAGGTCCGTGCCGGCAACGGTCTCGATGAGCCCTTCGCACACCATCCGCACGGTGCGTTCGACGATGGCTGCGGGGTCGTGGATCACGGCGCCGGGGCGGCCGCGGGGCACCAGGGTGCCGTCGGCTTCGTAGGCACGGTCGGCGATGCCGACGATGCCCACCGGGAGCTGCCGTTCGGCGGCAGCGGAGGCAAGTTCGCCGTCCTGTGCCAGGACGATGAGGCCGGGCTTGAGGCGGGCGGCGGCATCGGCCACAGCTGCCGCGTAGTCGGGGCGGGTGGCAACGAGGTTGCCCAGGCGGCCGTGCGGTGCAATGTGGGCGACGCTGGTGCCGTGGTACGCGGCGAAAGCACTCAGCGCGCCGAACTGGTACAGGACGTCGTTGCGGACTTCGTCCGCCGTCAGGTCCATGGCGCGCCGGCCAAAGCCCCGCAGGTCCGGGAAGCTCGGGTGCGCCCCGATGCTGACGCCGCGGCTTACACATTCAGCGACCGTGGCGTGCATGATGTCGGGGTCACCGGCGTGGAAGCCGCAGGCGATGTTGGCACTGGAAACCACCTCGAGCAAGGCTGCGTCGTCGCCCATCGAGTAGGCGCCGAAGCCTTCTCCAAGATCTGCGACGAGATCAACTCTGGGTCCCATTATCGGCCTTCCTGGGGTGGTTAGCAGCGGTCCTGCCCGCTAGGGCGAAGGGATCAGCTGCGCTGTGATGAAGTGTGTCCGAACCGGCCCTGTGAAGGGCTCCCGGTCCGGCACTGCCGGGCTACCGGCGTCTGCAAAAAAGTCTGACATCGGGATTTGGCTCACACAAAGACGTAATCGGTGTCACGGGATAGGTGGCGGTTATGACCACCTCCGCAGTGGAGTCCATGATCGCCTCCTTTCCGTTAAGGAGGGTTCGGCCCTTGGCGGCCCGCCCTCGTTGATTTGAAGATATGGAGCGTTTATTTCGGCAATGTAAAAGAAGCGGGCAATTTCGGTAAAAGCGATTAGCATGCAAAATGCATCTGACCCCATCAGGAATTTGCATGTCACCGGAGGGGATAGAATGTAGGCTTAATGAAATAGCGTTCTGGGTTCAACCTAGTGTCAGCGATGTGGATCACACAAAGACCTATTGCGTATCCCTCCATAGCGACCCGATATGACCTTCTGTGGGTTCAGGACGCCGCAAAGAGAGAGGGCGGCCGTGGATACCAGGAAACTTGCGTACTTCGTACAGATCGTGGACTCGGGAAGCATCACCAAGGCGGCGGCCGCACTCCACGTGGCACAGCCGGCCCTGAGCCAGCAGGTTTCGGCGCTGGAGACCGAACTGAAGCAGCGGCTGCTGATCCGCAGCAAGCAGGGCGTGCAGCCAACGGCCGCCGGGCACACGCTGTACCGCCATGCCCAGTCCATCCTTCGGCTCGTGGCACAGGCCCGGCAGGACGTTGCCAAGTCCGGGGCCGCGCCGTCAGGCAGGGTCTCCATCGCGATTGCGCCCTACAGCATGGCCTCGAGCCTGACACCCCAGATCATCAGCGAAGTGGCCCGTCGGTACCCGGATATTGTCCTGCATGTCACGGAAATCTATGGCGGCGTCCTGAGTGAGGCCATCAAGAACGGCCGGCTGGACATGGCCCTCATCTACGAGCCTGGTCCCATCCGCGGCGTCCTCTTCACCACGATGATCGTCGAGGACCTGCACCTGGTGGTCAACGCGGCCAGGCCGGACGTCGATGCCAGCAACGGCGAGATTACTCTGGAGGAGGTGGCCCGCCTGGGGCTCTTCCTCCCCGAGAAGATCCACACCCTCCGGCAGGCCGTGGAGAAGGGTTTCGACAGCAAGGGACTGAAGCTCCAGCTCGTGGGCGAGGTGGAGTCGGTGCCGTCGATTGCCCGTCTGCTGCGGGCGGATCTGGGGGCCACCATCATGCCCAAGTCGGCTGCGGATGCCCTGTTCCATGAGGAGGACTTCCAAGTCCTGCGGATTGTGGACCCGGCCCTGCAGTGCAAGATCGCGCTGTGCACACCCGACCACGATCCCCTCTCGGAGGCGGCGTCGGCTGTACTCCTGGTGCTAAAGGAAATGCTGCAGGAAATGCTCAGCAATAAGTATGGCCGTTAGGGGTTCATAGGTTCCGCTTATTAGGGCACTCATCATTTGTCTTAGTAACCGGCCTCGCGGGATTCTAATATTGGCAGCAAGCCAAGAAATTGTGGAAAAGCACTTTCCACAATCAGAATCAACGGGGAGCCTGCCATGAAAAAGCTCAGCACCATCCGGAGAACTACCGACCCGAGTCTGGGACTCATGGCGAAAACCGGGTCGCACTGCCCCACTAACGGTTTCTGGCGGCCGGAGGACCGGTCCGCAGCTCCGATCTTCGTTTTCGAGGGGAGCATCATGCCGGTGAGCGGCGGCGACTCAACGGTCTGGTATCTGGAGGACGCCGTCGTAGGCACACCCGCCTACCCGGTCCCCCACCGCGTTTAGCGGGCGCACCCCCGCTAGCCTCTCGCGTGGATCCAAAAAAGTTTCTAGATCATCCCCCGCGTCTGGTGCTGGATCGGCCCTTAATTGTCGTACCCCCTTGGCAGACTGAGTCCATGGAGGGCAGCGGGATTTCATTACTGACAGCAGCGGCGCCGCACGGCGACGACTTGCACGCTGCCGCGGTTCCTTACGCCCTTATTCCCGACGCGGTCTTTGCCGTTGACGCGGTTCCTAACGGCTGGTTCTCTGACGAAGCCTTTCCGTTCGATGAGTTCGCGGACGACGGCTTCTTCGGGAATGGGGCTCCCGACGACGGTGACCTCGACGCCGTTCCCGATGACCCATTTCCCGGGGGACAGTTTGCCGACGGCGTTTTCCCCGAGGACCCCTTCCCCGAGCTTCTCTTTAGGGACGTCCAGTTTGCAGATGTCCTGTTGGCCGGTGGCGCCGCCACCGGGACTGCCGGGCGCGGGTCCGGAACGACGC
>NZ_JBNHFL010000059.1:0-9510 GCF_059090205.1 Arthrobacter sp. CMU6 | reverse complement strand
CGCGGGAATCAATACGGACGATGCTGTTGACGTAAATGCCGGGGGTCACGATGTTCTCCGGGTCCAGCGCGCCGGTGGGCACGATCTCGGACACCTGCACGATGGTGTGCCTGGCGGCGGCGGCCATGATCGGGCCGAAGTTCCGGGCGGTCTTGCGGTAGACCAGGTTTCCGACGCCGTCGGCCTTGAGCGCCTTGATCAGCGCGATGTCGGCGTGGATGGGGGTTTCGAAGACCTGGCCGCGGCCGTCGATGATGCGGGTTTCCTTGCCCTCGGCCAGCATGGTGCCGTACCCGGTAGGGGTGAAGAAGCCGCCGATGCCGGCGCCGGCGGCGCGGATGCGTTCGGCGAGGTTGCCCTGCGGCACCAGCTCCAGTTCGATCTGCCCGGCCTTGTATTTGGTGTCGAAGTGCCAGGAGTCGGACTGCCGCGGGAAGGAGCAGATCATCTTCCGTACCCGGCCTTCCTTGATCAGCAAAGCGAGGCCCTGGTCGCCCTGGCCGGCGTTGTTGTTCACCACGGTCAGGTCGGTGGCACCGGACTCCAGCAGCGCGTCGATCAGTTCGAAGGGCTGGCCGGCGTTGCCGAACCCGCCGATCATCACGGTGGAGCCGTCCTTGACGGCCGCGACGGCCGCCCCGGCCGTGTCAACGAAATTCAGCATCGCCTACGCCTTTCCAGTAGAAGCAGTCACGTTTTCAAGCACGACGGCCAGGCCCTGGCCGACGCCGATGCAGATCGCCGCGACACCCCAGCGCTGCCCGGAGGCCTGCAGGGACCGGGCGAGGGTCCCCAGGATCCGGGTGCCGGAGGCGCCCAGCGGGTGGCCCATGGCGATCGCCCCGCCGTGGCGGTTCACGATTCCCGGGTCGATGCCCCAGGCGTTGATGCACGCCAGGGACTGCGCCGCGAACGCTTCGTTAAGTTCGACGGCGCCCACCTGGTCCCAGCCGATGCCCGCCTTCGCGAGGGCCTTGTTCGCCGCCTCAACGGGGGCGAAGCCGAAGAACTGGGGATCGTTGCCGTGCGCACCGCGGCCGGCGATGCGGGCCAGAGGTTCCAGGCCCAGGATCGATGAAGCAGTCTCGGACCCGATCCAGGCCGCGGACGCGCCGTCGGACAGCGGCGAGGCGTTCCCGGCGGTGACCGTTCCACCCTTCGTGGTTCCCGACGCGGCATCGTCAGCCTCGGCACGGAACACCGTCTTCAGCCCGGCGAGCTTCTCCGCCGACGAACCCGGACGAATGCCCTCGTCGCGGACCAGGTCGGTGCCCGGGACCGGGGCCACGAGGTTGTCGTAGAACCCCTCGTCCCACGCCGCGGCCGACAGGTTATGCGAGTTCGCGGCGAACTCGTCCTGCTGCGCCCGGGTCACGCCGTATTTCTCGCGCAGACGCTCGGTGGCCTCGCCCAGGGAGATGGTCCATTCCTTCGGCATCGCCTTGTTCACCAGGCGCCAGCCCAGCGTGGTGGACGCCAGGGTCATGTCCCCGGCCGGGTACGGCTTCTCCGTCTTCGGCAGCACCCACGGCGCCCGGGACATCGATTCGGCACCGCCCACGAGGACCAGGTCGGCGTCGCCGGCATTGATCTGCCGGGACGCGATGATCGCCGCGTCAAGCGACGAACCGCAGAGCCGGTTGACCGTGGTGCCCGGTATCGAGACCGGCAGACCAGCCAGCAACGTGCCCATCCGGGCGATGTTGCGGTTCTCCTCGCCGGCACCGTTCGCGTTGCCGAACACCACCTCATCGATCCGCTCCGGATCAAGCTGCGGGGCGCGCTTCACGGACTCGCCGATCACATGCGCAGCCAGGTCATCCGGGCGGACGGCGGCAAGGCCGGAGCCGAACTTCCCGAACGGCGTGCGCACGGCATCGTAAACAAAAGCCTGGTTCATGGTTCTTCCTTCGTTGGCGCGAAAAGAGGTTGCGGGATCTAGTCGGCCGCTGGCTTACGGGGCGTCGGCTGGTACGCCAGGAACTTCCAGGTTTCGTCCTCCTTGACCCATACCGACAGGGCACTGTTGGCAAGGGTCTTATGGGTTCCGTTGACAGTGAGGTCTGCGTTCATCTGGCCCAATACGAGTGCGGTGTCCCCGATCAGGACGATGTCTTCGATGGGGTGGTCGATTCGGTGGTACCTGTAGAACCCTTTGCGAAGCTTTTCCAGGTAGCTGCTCAGCGTGTCCCGGTCGCCCAGCGAATGGGTGTACACCAGATGCTGGTGGCAGAGGTCTTCGAAGGCGTCGTAGTCACCATCAACTACGGCTTGGTAGCGCTTTGCTTCCAACGTTTTGATCTGGTTTTTCTCGGCTGCGGTGGCGTTATCCACGGAGCGCTCTCCTTGCTTGAGGTGTTTGGGACATTAGGCAACCAGTCCTGCATCCATGCCAGCTGTCCAGGGCCAACGCGCTTCTTCACGCCGTTGCACCGGCCTCGGTATAGAAGGCCGCGTCGGTGCTGATGTCTCTTGGCGCCAGTCTCATTCCAAAGTAATTGACAGCAAGTCACTGCGTCAACTGTTAGTTTACATTCGTGCGGTACGGAGTGTGGCTGAACCTTGGGACTTCCCAGCGGGTGAACTCCTCGCGTGTCCGGTGATTCCAAGGCAATCAGGCGCTTATCACAGCCGTGGATTTGAGGCTCTCGGTTTACAGCGGAGGGTGACTGTAATCTTTTACTTGACAGCTGTGTGTTGAATCACTTAACGTCGTCCTCGAACCATTTCAAGGGAATGAGGTCAACGTGGTCCTTAGTACCGAGGTTCTGCTTTCTGTGAGCAGGATCAGCAAAAGCTTCGGTGGGGCGAAAGCGCTCAATGATGTTTCGGTCGATTTCCGGGCCGGTGAAGTGCACGCGCTGCTGGGGGAGAACGGCGCCGGAAAGAGCACCCTCGTCAAAGTGATAGCCGGTGTTGTGACAGCCGATTCGGGGGAGGTGACCTTTCCGGGCGGCTCAGCCGATGTCGCCATGGTGTTCCAGGAGCTCTCGGTGATTCCCGAGCTGTCCGTTCGGGACAACATGGCCCTGAGCATGCGGCGGACGTCAGGCCTTCTGGTGCGCAGGGAAAAACTGCAGGAGCAGATGCAGGCCGCACTGGCTGCCGCGGGTCTTGAAGACCTGGACCTGGACATGCCGGTGGAGGCAATGCCGCTGGCCAAACGTCAGCTGCTTGAGATCGCAAGGGGCCTCGTCGCCGATGCGCGGACCCTGATCCTTGATGAGCCCACCGCCACCCTGTCTGACATTGAGATCGCACGCGTCCATGAAGTCGTCAGGTCGCTTGTCGCTGGCGGGCGGTCGATTGTTTACATCACCCACCGCATGGGTGAAGTGTTTCGGCTGGCCGACCGGATCACCATCATGCGCTCCGGCAGTGTGGTGGCCAGCGGCCCGACAGCGGATTTCACCATGGATTCGGTCGTCACGCACATGCTGGGCGAAGAACACACTGCGGGGGAGCCAATCCACGTCAGGGAAAGCTTTGCCCCGGAAAACCGCCGGAAGCTGACCGTCCGGGGGCTGGCCTCGGGGCACCGATTCTCTGACGTCTCGTTCACGGCGCACGCAGGGGAGGTCACCGCGCTCTTTGGCCAGATAGGCTCCGGCGCTGATGACGTTGTCCGGGCCCTGGTCGGTCTGGTCCCCGTGAGCGCCGGCAACATTCAATTGAACGACGAGCCGCTGTCGTCCCTGACAAGGCCGAAATCGCAGAAGCATGGCATTGCCTACGTTTCCGCGGACCGCGTTCTGGAAGGCGTCTTCCTTAGCGGCAGCGTCGCTCAAAACGTCAGCTCGGGCGCGCTGGCAGGCGTCAGCCGGATGGGCACTATCAGGGCAGAGCTGGAAACGGCCCTTGCCCGCGCCACTGCCACGAAGGTGGCCTTCGACCCGGCACGGATCCGGGTCCCGGTCGGGTCCCTGAGCGGCGGCAATCAGCAGAAAATTGCCATCGGCAGGGCCTTGGCCACGCAACCCGACGTCCTTGTGCTGAACGAGCCGACACGTGGCGTGGACATCGGGGCCCGCGCGGAAATCTATCGCGCACTCCGCCAGCTTTCCGCGAACAACGTCATCGTCATTGTCTATTCGAGCGACATTGTCGAGCTCCGCGAACTGGCCGACCGCGTCATCACGATGTTCCGCGGCCAACCTGTCAGCAGCAAGCCGACAGCGGACGTCACGGACTCCCAGATCCTTACCGAAATACTGCACGGAGCCAAAGCATGAACACCAAAATTGCGGCAAGGTCGACGCAACAAAATTCGTCTGTGACTTCGAAACCTGTCGCTGAAAGCATCAAACGGATCACGGCGGACAGCTCAACCATCATCGCGGTGACCACCGTTCTGCTGTTCATTCTGGCGTGCGTCTTCGTCAGCGAATTTGCCACGGTCACCAACCTCAGGGCCCTGTTCCTCTCAGTTGCCCTGGTGGGAATTGCCGCTGTCGGCCTGAGCATCATCACCATCGTCGGCCGGCTCTTCGCACTCTCGGTCAGCGCGATGGTGGCGGTGTCCACCATCGTCTTCGCCTCCCTCCTTCACACCGGTCCGTGGACTGCCATGGGGGCCGCCGTCCTGTTCGGGGCCCTCGCCGGTGCCGTGCAGGGGTTCTTTGTGGGGCGCCTGGGTACTGACCCGATTGTCACAACCATCGCGGCCGCAGCGATCCTCATCGGCTTCGCGCAGATCATGACCGATGGGCGAAACGTCCAGGGCGCCGGGGACGCCAGCATTTTTGGGCTAACCATCTTCGGCGTCATCCCTGTCCAGGTGCTCGCGTTCTTCGTCCTCACGGTCCTTGCCTGGTGGACGCACCGCTATACCGTGCTGGGCCGGCGGGTAACCCTGGTGGGCCTGAACGAAAAAGCAGCCCTCGTATCAGGAATGCGTGCATGGCCCGTGGTGCTGTTCGCCTTTGTCGCCTCAGGCGCCCTGGCGGGCCTGGCCGGCGGTCTGCTGTCCTCCGAATCCGGCCAGGGAAACCTCCAGCTGGGCGGGACCTTCGGCTTTGATGCCATCACGGCCGTCGTCGTCGGCGGTGTCAGCGTCAAAGGCGGAACAGGAAATCCGCTCGGCGCCGCCACCGGGGCTATCCTAGTCGGCCTGCTCGGCAATGCACTGGTCCTGCTCGGGCTCAGCTACGACGTCCAGCTCATCTTCAAGGGCGTCCTCGTCCTCCTGGCCGTCGTGGCAACCGGCATCGCATCCAACCGTCAATCAGGAAGAAAGCGCTGATCCCGTGGTTAGACTCTATTGGCACTTCCGGACTCTGCTGGCATGGTCGCTGGCAGTCCTCGCATTCATCGCCTTCACGGTGACCAATCCGGCCTTCATCAACCCCGGAAACCTCTACTCGCTCCTGCAGTCGTTCGCCGTGCTGGCCCTGGTTGCAACCGGACTGGCGATTGTGATGATCGCGGGCGAATTCGACCTGTCCATCGCTGGAAGCATTCCGCTGGCCGCCCTCATCGCGGTCAAGGTGGGAGAAGCTGCGGGGGTGCCCTTCGGCGTCGCCGCCGCCATCGCGGTCGCCGTGGGCGTTGGAGTTCTCAACGGTTGGCTGACCGCCCACTACAGCGTGCCCTCGCTCGCTGTCACTGTTGGAACGCTGGTCCTGACCATTGGCCTGGGTTTCGCCGTCGCTGGCGGGAAGATCGTCACCCTTACCGATTTTGAGCCCGGACTCTGGCTTGACCAGGCCATCGCTGAGACCATGTCGCCCCGCGCCCTGATATTCGTGGTCCTTGTCGTTGCCGCGGGCTGGCTCATGGCGAAGACGTGGTCAGGCGTGAAAATCCGTGCCGTCGGAAGCGACCGCCAGCGCTCATCCGCCTCAGGCCTCCCGGTTACCCGTGTCCTGATTCTGGCGTTCGTCGTTTCCGGCCTGTTCGCCGGCGTTGCCGGCGCACTTCAGGGACTGACCCTGGCCTCAGGCGCCCCGGGATCCGATGAAGCGACTCTTTTGCAGGCCGTCACCGCAGCAATCATCGGCGGAGTCGCGCTGACCGGAGGCAAAGGAAGCATCGCCGGTGTCGCCGCCGGAGCTATGCTGCTCGCTGTGGTCGGCAACGGGCTCAGCCTCCAAGGCACCTCCACTGCCATCATCCAGCTCATCAACGGTGGCATTCTCCTCCTCATTGTCGTCATCGACCGTCCACTGAACCGCATCGTCAACAAGTCAGTGGAAAACACCATGGCGGCATCCAAGCACCCCGTACCAACCACCCACTAAAGGACTCCCAATGAAAACCACCTCAATGAAGAGACTGGCCGTCGCCCTTTCCCTGACCTCTGCGCTCTTCCTGGCCGCCTGCGGTTCCACTCCGGCCGCAGCCCCAAACGCCAGCGGCGGGTCTACCGACGTCAAGGGCAAGAAGGTCACCCTGCTCACCGTCGCCCAGAGCTGTGATTACTGCGCCAAGCACACCGAAGAATTCAAGAAGATCGCCGAAGAGGCAGGTGTACAGGTCACTGTCGTGGTCAACGACTTCAACGCGGCCGAGCAGGCACAGCAGGTCAACCAGGCCATCAGCACACACCCTGATGCAGTCGTGCTGTGGCCGGCTGACGCCACCGCCATCATGCCCTCCCTGCAGCGGCTCAAGCAGTCCAAGATCCCTGTCGTCGTAACGAACTCCCACCCACAGTCCGACGACGAGAGCCTCTGGACCACTTTTACCGGCCCCGATGATTACGCCAACGGCCAGGAAGCCGCCAAGGCCATGATCGCCGGCTTCAAGGCCAAAGGGTTCGGCGACAGCGGCTCGGTCGCCATCGTCGAGGGCGTTCCCGGCACGCCGCCGGCCATCAATCGCACGAAGGGCTTCAAGGACGAGCTGGCAAAGTCCGCCCCTGGGATTACCGTTGCCGGTGCACAGCCTGGCAACTGGGACCAGACCCAGGCCACATCCGCCGCGGCCAGCCTGATCACCCAGTTCGGAAACAAGAACCTTCGCGGCATCTACGCTCAGGCGGACAACATGCTTGCCGGCGCCATCGTCGCCGCAGACAGGGCAGGACTGAAGTCCTCCGATCTGGCCATGGTCGGATCCAACTGCTCCATCGAGGGCTACACCGGCATCGAAAAGGGTGTCCAGTACGCCTCGGTGCTGCAAAGCCCCATCGAAGACGGCGAGTTCGCAGCCAAGGCAGTCATCGACGTCTTGGGCGGCAAGAGTGTTGAGAAGAACCAGTACCTCACGCCCAAGACCATTACCAAGGCCAACCTCGCCGACTGCGCCGCAGCAGTGGGCAAGTAACGGAGGACCTCATGACTGACTGGACACTGACCCTTCCCGACCACGTCATCGTTACAGGCACCGCCAGCGGCCTGGGCCTGGAATGCGCCAAAGCGCTCCTGGCGGCAGGCAGCCACGTCTTCGGCGTGGATCTCGGCGAAAGCCCCGCGGACCTGGCGGACCACCCGCGGTACCGGCACATCGTCGGTAACGTGGCAGACGAGGTCACGTGGAAGAAGGCGGCGGCGACGGCCACCGCAGAGTCCAACGGTTCCCTGGGGCTGATCGCCGCCGCAGCAATTCTCGGCGTCGGCACGCTTGAGGAGGAAACCCTGGAGTCCTGGAGGCGGACGTGGGAGGTAAACGTCCTCGGCAACGTCATCGCCCTCAAGACCCTCCTGCCGCACCTGCAGAAGGCAGAGCACGCCTCAGTCGTGGTGGTTACCAGCGTGGACGCGCATTTCGCCGAGCAACAGCTGGCCTCGTATGCGTCCTCCAAGGCCGCCCTTACGGGAGCTGTCCGGACCATTGCCCTGGACTACGCCCGCACCGGCATCCAGTTCAACCTGCTGGCACCGGGGCCTATGCGGGCCGGACTGTTTGAAAGGCACCTGGCCTCGGCCAGCGACCCGGAAAAATTCCTCGCCACCCGACAGGCACGGCAGCCCCTCGGGCGCATCACAGGAGCGGACGAAGTCGCGAATTCGGCACTTTTCCTGCTCTCCAGGGAGTCATCAGCAATCTTCGGCACCACGGTCGTCGCAGACGGGGGCCTGACGACAGGTTTTGATTTCAGGACAGGGACCGAAGGTTCCTCCGCCCAACACAACTAAGCACTGCAACAGCGCACACCGAAAGGTACATCTCATGGAACTGGAACTGACCGGTAAGAAGGCCATCGTGACAGGTGCCGCCCAGGGCATCGGGCGTGCAATCGCACTTCTGCTGACCGCCGAAGGGGCCACCGTGGCAGCCCTGGACATCGACAAAACGGCCCTCACCGAGCTTGAAGAACTGGCGGCGGACAATCCGGGCCGGGTGGTCCCCTCCGTCGTGGACTTCACGAACGGGGAGGCCACCACCAACGCCGTCGCTGAGGCCATCAGCCAGCTGGGCGGCCTCGACCTGCTGATCAACAACGTCGGCTCCGGGGCGGTCCGGACCTTCGAGCAGATCTCAGATGAAGACTGGCAGCGGACGATGGAGCTGAACTTCATGAGCTACGTGCGCACCATCCGCGCCGCACTGCCTGCGCTCCGTGAATCACCGGCGCCGTGCATCGTGAACAATGCCTCAGATCTGGCCCGCCAGCCCGAAGCCCAGCCTGTTGACTACGCGGCAAGCAAGGCGGCAGTGCTGGCACTGACGAAGTCCATTGCCCGCGCCGAGGGGCCGAAGATCCGTGTCAACGCCGTCGCTCCCGGGCCCATCTGGACGCCGTTCTGGACCAAACCGGGCGGCTTCGCTGACACGCTTGCCACCGTGCACGGCATGGCCCCGCAGGCGGCGGTCGAGCACGAAATGAAGCTGCGTCAGCTGCCGCTTGAACGGCTGGGCACTCCGGAGGAAGTGGCACGCATCATCGCCCTGCTCTGCAGCCCCGTCACCAGCTTCGTCACCGGCTCAGTCTGGGGCGTGGACGGCGGCAGCATCCGCGGACTCATCTAACTTCAGCACGCCCCGGACCGGAAGGAAGTTCACATGCCTGCACCGCATTCTTCAGACGAACAGGACATCCTGGCCCTCGAGGACCGCCGTTACGAGGCAGTGCTCAGGGCAGACTTCGAGGCCTTCGCTGACCTCTGCCACGAGGAACTCGTCTACGCACATTCCAACGGGGAACGCGATGACCTGGGCAGCTACATGGACAAGTGCCGGCTGGGTATGTACGTCTACCACCGCATCGATCATCCGGTGGAACAGGTCAAGATCATCGGCAATGTGGCCCTCGTGATGGGCGAAATGCAGGCCGACCTGACAATCAGGGGGACGCGCACTTCGTTGGACAACACAGCCTTGGCGGTGTGGGTCCGTGCCGGGTCCTCGTGGCGGCTGCTGGCCTATCAGCCAACACCAAAGCCCGGACAGGTTGTGATCGGGCAGGAAGGCAAAACGGCCTCCGCTGGCTCAGCTGCCTAAGGGTGTACCAGGCCCGTGTAGAACCAAAGGAGTGCCGGCGACAGACGTCGCCGGCACAAGTTTTGTTGTATAAGCGGGAAACGCGGGGTGTCCGGGGCGGGTGGAGTGCCCGCTCACCAAAAACCC
>NZ_JBNHFL010000058.1:0-10400 GCF_059090205.1 Arthrobacter sp. CMU6 | reverse complement strand
TCGCCTCCGAGTCCCGCGGCTACACCGCAACCAAGCACCAGCGCGAAGTCGGCACCGGCTACTTCGACGACATCTCCACCGCGCTCAACCCGAACGCGTCGACACTGGCTCTCGTGGGATCCACGGAGGAAGGCCAGTTCCACTAGTCCCCAGCCGCCCCCTCCACTCGCAATCTCGCGAGGGAACCCGGCGGCTGTGGGCCCACTCAGCCCCATGGTGAGTTGTCGATTTCGCTCACCGGAAGGCACGACGGCGGCCGGCGGCCAGGTGCCCATGCCTCGGGCCGGGAAAGGTGATCCGGGAGCGTGCGTAAAAGGGGCCCTGTCCCCGGCCCGGCCGAGCTCTGCGAGGCCCATGGCGGGGATGGGGAATAGCACGCGGAGGATCGCCTTTTTCGGCCCTGTCCAGCACCAACCGCCGCAGCGCCACCAAACTTGCTTCGTCTGAGGAGAGAATTGAAATGAACAGCTTCACCGACAACTTCACGATCAACGGGATCACACTGACCGCCCAGCCCATCTGCCGGCAGAGCGAGGTGCTGACGCCGGACGCTTTGGCCTTCGTTGCTCAGCTGCACAAGGCGACTGCGGGGCGGCGTGAGGAACTGCTGCGGGCGCGCCGTGCCCGGCGGGAGTCCATCGCCCGGGGCGAGGACCCCCGCTTCCTGCGGGAGACGGAGTCCGTCCGGAACGATCCGCACTGGCGGGTTGCTCCCCCGGCCCCCGGACTGGAGGACCGCCGGGTGGAAATCACCGGTCCGGTGGACCGCAAGATGACCATCAACGCCCTGAACTCCGGCGCCAAGGTGTGGCTGGCGGACATGGAAGACGCCTCAACGCCGTCGTGGCGCAATGTCATCCAGGGCCAGCTGAACCTCACGGACGCGCTGGAGCGCCGGATCGACTTCACCTCCCCGGAGGGCAAGGAGTACAAGCTCAAGGCCGCCGGCGAACTGCCCACCATCGTGGTCCGGCCCCGCGGCTGGCACCTGCCCGAGAAGCACATGCTCATCAACGGCGAACCGATCGCCGGCGGCATCGTGGACTTCGGCCTGTACTTCTTCCACAACGCCCGCCGCCTCCTCGCCCAGGGCAAGGGCCCCTACTTCTACCTGCCGAAGATCGAAAACCACCTCGAAGCGCGGCTCTGGAACGACATCTTCATCCTGGCCCAGGACCTGCTCGGCATCCCGCAGGGCACCATCCGCGCCACGGTACTGATTGAAACCATCACCGCCTCATTCGAGATGGAGGAAATCCTCTACGAGCTGCGGGACCACGCCGCAGGCCTGAACGCCGGCCGCTGGGACTACATCTTCTCCCTCATCAAGAACTTCCGCACCCGCGGCCCGCGCTTCGTCCTGCCGGACCGTGCCCAGGTCACCATGACCGCCCCGTTCATGCGGGCCTACACCGAACAGCTGGTCCGGGCCTGCCACAAGCGCGGCGCCATGGCCATCGGGGGCATGGCCGCCGCCGTTCCCAACCGCAAGGACGAAGCCGCCAACGCCAACGCCTTCGAGAAGGTCCGCGCGGACAAGACCCGCGAGGCAGCGGACGGCTTCGACGGATCATGGGTGGCGCACCCGGACCTGGTGCCCGTGTGCCGCGAGGTGTTCGACGGCGTCCTGGCCGGCCGCCTGAACCAACTGGACCGCCTGCGTGAGGACGTCACCCCGGACGACCGGGCCCTCATCAACGTTGCGGCAACTCACGGCACCATTACCGAACAGGGCATCCGCAACAACATCGAAGTGGGCATCCGCTACATCGAATCCTGGCTCCGCGGCAACGGCGCAGTCGCCATCCACAACCTCATGGAAGACGCCGCCACCGCGGAGATCTCCCGCTCGCAGCTGTGGCAGTGGATCTACTCCCGCGCCATCACTGACCAGGGCGAGATCATCAGCCGGGAATGGGTGGAGGAGATGCTGGACGAGGAGTTCGCCCGGCTGGAGCGCTTCGACGGTGACCGCTTTGCCGACGCCCGCGACATCTTCGAGGAGGTCACCCTGAGCGACAAGTTCCCCAGCTTCCTGACGGTTCCCGCCTACGCCCGGTACCTGCACGAAGCCCGCGAGGGCATCGACGCCACGGCCGAGGCCATCGAGGACGAGCTCGTCGCCGCCTAGACGCCCCGAGATTTCCGTTAGCCGGGCCGCCACGCCTTCGCAACAGCACCCCCGAAATCCGGGGAGGCAGCCCGGCAACGGAACCCACCATTTCAGAAGCGCGAACTGGCAGCTAATGGCCCAAAATCCCACCTTTGAGGGCGCTAGCTGCCAGTTCGCGCTCGGGTTTAAGGAACGTACGACGGCGGGACCGCGGCTAGCGCTGGCGTGGCACCTTGCGTACGGAGAGGGTCGTCGAAATGACGAACGCCAGCACGGACCCGAGGATCACCAGAAGAGGTATGGACCAGGTGCCCGAGGTGCTGTGGACGTAGCCCACCACAGTCGGAGCCAGCGCCGCTACGCCATAGCCCACGCCCTGGACGATGGCCGACATCCGGCCCGCGGACGCCTGGTCCCGGGCGACCTTGATGATGGCAGTGAAGATCAGTGTGATGCCGCCGCCCTGCGCCACTCCCCCGAGCGAGGACCACAGCCACCACAGCTGGGGAACGAACAGCAGCCCCAGCGGAACGGTCAGCCACATGGCACCCAAGGTGAGCACAACCGCCGTCGTACTCATGAACCGGGCCGCAAGCGGCACACCCAGGCTGCCCGCGATGGCCATGATCTGGAACAGGGAGGAGCCGGCCCCGGCGGCTGCCGGCGTCATGCCGAGTTCATCGGACAGCAGGGTGGGCAGCCAGGCCGTCACGCCGTAATAGGAGATGGCCTGGCCAGCGAAACCGGCCGTCAGTCCCACCGTGATCCACCGCGACGCCGGGCGGCCGGCCGCTTTTGGGCCGCCGGTGCCGTCATCGGCCGCGGGAAGGAAGGCCCGGCGTCCGGAAGCGAGAACCCAGAATCCGATCGCCGCGATGGCGAAGGCCGCGGAACCCGCGACTGCAGCCCGCCAGCCGACCAGCTCGGCCAGCGGCGCCGTAACCACGGAAGTGGCAAACGAGCCGACGTTCAGGGCAGCCGTATAGATGCCCATGGCGGTCCCCTGGCGGCGCGACGAGAAATCCCGCCGGATGATCAGCGGCACCGCGATGTTCCCCACTGTGATGGCCAGGCCGAGGATGACCGTACCCGCCATCACCATGGCCCCGCCGCCGGCCGAACGGACCGCCACGCCGGCGAGAACGCCCGCGAGTGTGAGGGTGATGGCCACTTCAGCGCCGAGCCGGCGCCCTGCGAGTGAGGCAAGGGGCGCCGCCAGCGAGAAGCACAGCACCGGGATGCCGGTCAGCAGGCCCAGCTCAACGGGCGAGAACCCCAGCTCCTGCTGCATCGGTCCCAGCACCGGGGCCACGGCCACGAAAGGTCCCCGCATGTTCAGTGCAATAAGGCCGATGCACGCGAGCAGGATCCAGCTGCGGGGAACCGCGGTTCCAACGGTGCCCCTCATAGGGCGAAGGGGGCAGGGTGCCGGGAGCTGAAAAGGGGTTTCATCTCCTCATTGCTATCACGGAGGGCCTAAAACGTTGGAAAAGCGGCGCCCGCAGGGGCGCAAGTGTCCGTTCGCGACCACCCGCGGGGCTCAAGTGTCCGTTCGCGCCCACCCGCGGGAGCTCAAGTGTCCGTTCGCGCCAGAGTGGTTCCTAGGGAGCCTGCAGGAACCAGTCCCGCTGGGCGTTGCTGACGCCCGGTGCCTCGCGGAAACGGCCCGGCTGCGCCACCCAGCCCACGCCGTTGGCGATCACCTGCCGGATCTGCGGCTGGTGGTACACGGGGTACTCCTGGTCGCCCGGGCTGAAGTAGAAGATCCGGCCTTTCCCGCGCGTGAACGTCACGCCCGAGCGGAACACCTCGCCGCCCTCGAAGGAGCTGATGAAGATGAGGTCGTCGGGCTCGGGAATGTCGAAGAGCTCGCCGTACATCTCTTGTTTTGGAATGACGATGGGGCTTTCCACGCCGGCGGCGATCGGATGCGACGGCTTCACCGTCCAGACAAGTTCCCGCTCGCCCTCGTTCCGCCATTTCAGCGAGCACGTGGTGCCCAGCAGCCTGGTGAAGATCTTGGCGAAGTGCCCGGAGTGCAAGACGATCAGGCCCATGCCGCCCAGGACGTGCCGCTGCACCCGGTCCACAACCTCGTCGCTGACGTCGCCATGCGCCACGTGCCCCCACCACAGGAGAACGTCCGTGGCAGCAAGGGTCTCTTCGGACAGCCCGTGTTCCGGATCAGCCAGCGTTGCCGTGGTGATGCCGGAATCCGGGTAGAAGGCCCTCAGTCCGTCCGCGACGGCGCCGTGAATGCCGTTGGGGTACATCTCGGCCATGGTTTCCGGCTGGTTGTTCGCCTCATGGACGCCTTCGTTCCATACCAGGATGTTGAGTTTTTCGGTCATGTCAGAACCTCACTTCGCGCTGTTCGAGGGCGGATTTGTAACAGGCGTCGAGCACCAGGGCCCGCGTCAGCGCGAGTGAACCGTCGTGGGCTCCCCACACGGTTTCGCCGCCGCGGACGGCTTCCACAAAGTCCTCCACCACGCCCTGGTGCGCCCGGCCCGGCTCGGCCACCACGACGTAGTCGGCGTTCTCGCCGTCCTTTTCCTTGAAGATCCGGACATCTGCGACCGGGACATTGGAGGCCCCGACGGCGCGAAGTTCCGCTCCGCCGTCGGTCCCGTAGACGGTGAAGTCCATCAGGTCCTCTTCGTCACGGTAGGCGGCCCAGCCCGCTTCGAGGATCAGCGTGCCGCCGCCTTCGAGGCGGATGAACGCCGAGGCGAAGTCCTCCACTTCGAACTTGTGGGAGGACTTCATGGCGGTGTAGCGGGCGTTGCCGCCCAGGCCGCGGGGGCCCAGCTCGGAATGCGTCGAGGCCGAGACGGAGATGACCCTTGGCTCGCCCAGCAGGTGCAGCGCATAGTCCAGGACGTGGACGCCGATGTCGGCCAGCGGGCCGCCTCCTGCCAGGGCAGGGTTGGTAAACCAGCTGCCCAGCATCGGGATCCCCTGTCGGCGGAGCCACGACGCCTTGGCGTAGTACGGCCGGCCGAGTTCGCCGTCGTCGATAATGCCTTTCAGCTTTTGGATGTCACCGCGGCGGCGGTGGTTGAAGGCCACATCCAGCACGCGGCCTGCTTTCCGCGCCGCTTCCACCATCTGGAGGCCTTCCTCGCCGTTGCGCGCCAGGGGCTTTTCGCTCAAGACGTGCAGCCCGCGTTCAAGCGCTGCAATGGCAATCGGGGCGTGGAGGAAGGTCGGCACGGCCACGCTGACGGCGTCCAGGCCGTCGAGTTCGATCAGGTCCTCCCAGCGGGCAAACGTGTGGGGGACACTGTACTCGTCCTTGATGCTCCTAAGCAGGTCCTCTTCCATCGCGGCCACCGCAACCAGCTCCACGCCGTCGATGTTCTTGTAGGCCGCGATGTGCTGCTGGCCGGCCCAGCCGATACCGATGACGCCAACCCTCAGGGGCGCGTTTTTCTGCGTGCTCAATTTTCAAGACTCCGTTTTCGGTTGGTTGTCGCTGGTTATCCGGTGGCCTGCAGCGTGGCTTCAATGACCGTCGGGGACAATACGTGCTGGGTGACCATCTGGCTCGCGCCCAGGACGGCCGCCTGGCCGCCCGCCTTGGACAGACCGATGCGCAGGTGCGTGGTGGCGAGCGGGAGCGACCTTCGATAGACCACTTCGCGCACGCCCGCCATGAGGTGTTCGCCCGCCTGGCCGAGGCTCCCGCCCACGACGATGACCGAGGGGTTCAGGAGATTCACTACCGTGGCGAGCACATCGCCCACATCCCGGCCGGCCTGGCGAAGGGCCTGGATGGCCTGCAGGTTACCCCCGGCCACCAGGCGGAGGACGTCGGCCCCGGTCTCTGCCTCAATGCCCTGTTCCGCCACTGCCCGTGCCACGGCAGGGCCCGACGCGAGTGCCTCGAGGCAGCCGTAGTTGCCGCACCGGCACAGGACGTCGTCGCCCCGGGGCACCCTGACGTGGCCCAGGTCCCCGGCGGTGCCGTTGGCGCCCCGCTGCAGTTCACCGTTACTGATGATGCCCGCCCCGATGCCTGTGGCCACCTTGATGAACAGGAAGTTGTCGTGCTCCGGCCAGTGGGCCGTGCGTTCGCCGAGCGCCATGATGTTGACGTCGTTGTCCACCAGCACCGGGACAGGAAACGAGCGTTGGACGTGGCTGACCACGTCGAACCCGTCCCAGCCCGGCATGATGGGCGGCTTCACCGGCATGCCAGTGGCGTGCTCCACGGGCCCCGGCAGGCCGATCCCGACGCCGGCAAGGTCCTCCGCGCTCCGTCCGGTCTCCGCCAGCAACGACGTCGCCTCCGCCACGAGCCTGCCCAGCACTTCCTCCGGCCCCTCGGCCACATCCTGGGCCAGACGCCGTTCGCCGAGGATGTTTCCGCCCAGGTCAGTGACCGCGATGATCACATGGGTGGCACCGACGTCGACCGCCAGCACTGCCCGGGCGGCAGGTTTGAAGGCAAAGCGCGACGGCGGCCTGCCACCACTCGATATCGCCTCGCCGGCAGGGCCAACCAGCCCCGAGGCAATCAGCGCATCAATGCGGGAAGCCACCGTGGAACGGGCCAGTCCGGTGGTCAGCGCCAGCTCGGCCCGCGTCCGGGCCTTGCCGTCGCGGAGCAGCTGAAACAGGTCGCCGGCGCGGGACAGACTGCCCATACCGTCGGCGGAAACAGGCTCCGGAGTCGGGCCAATACCCGTTCTTGGACTCATGGCATCAGTGATAGCACGAATGCTTCTGGGTGTCACAGGACACAAAGAAGGTCGATAACTTTCAGACTTTTGCTTGACCCTCGTCAGAAGCGGTCCTAGGTTGAGCTGTGACCAGACAGAACCTGCAAAGGAGCGTCATGTCTTACTCACTCCAGCTGTACACCCTGCGCAACGCCATCCAGGAGGACCTGCCCGGCACCATCCGGAAGGTCGCGGAGATCGGCTTCACGCAGGTTGAGCCGTACAACTTCGTGGCCACTGCCAAGGAACTCGGCGCCGCGCTGAAGGAAAACGGCCTCATTGCCCCGTCCGGCCACGCGCCGCTGCTCAGCCAGGACCAGGACGAGATCTTCGCGGCAGCCAGGGAGCTCGGCATCGGCACGGTGATCGAACCGTACATCACGGCCGAGCACTGGCAGAACGCCGAGGACATCCAGGCCACCGCGGCAAAGCTCAACGCCGCCGCCCGAAAGGGTGCCGAATACGGCATCCGCGTCGGCTACCACAACCACGCCTGGGAACTGGAGTCCACCATCGAGGGCAAGACGGCCCTGGAGTACTTCGAAGGGCTGCTGGACCCCGAGCTGGTGCTGGAGGTGGACACCTACTGGGTAGCCGTGGGCGGCAAGGACCCGGCGGAGATCCTGGCCAAACTGGGCGACCGGGTGAAGTTCATCCACATCAAAGACGGCCCGCTGACCACCGACACCAAGGCGCAGCAGCCGGCAGGCCAGGGCAGGATCCCTGTCTGGGACGTCATTCACGCAGCAAAGTCGCTTGAGGTCGGCGTCGTGGAATTCGATGATTACTCCGGGGACATTTTCAACGGCATCACCGAGTCGCTCAGCTTCCTGAACTCAGGCTCCGCAAAGGCCACCGAAGGGGCACAGGCATGAGCGGCATATCCACGCCGTCTGCCCTCCGGGGGCCGGTCGGCGTCGGCGTGATCGGCGCCGGCAACATCAGCAAGCAGTACCTGGACAACCTGACTGTGTTCCCGGACCTGAAGGTCCACGTCATCGCCGACCTCTTCGAGGAAGCTGCGGAGGCACGCGCCAGGGAATACGGCATCCCCGAGTGGGGCGGCGTGGACGCCGCCCTGAACCATCCCGACGTCGAAATCATCGTCAACCTGACCATCCCGGCCGCACATGTGGAGGTGGCCACCGCCGCCGTCAACGCCGGCAAGCATGTCTGGACCGAGAAGCCCTTCTCGCTGGACCGCGAATCGGGGCTGGGGCTGCTGAAAACGGCCGACGCCGCGGGCATCCGCCTCGGCACCGCGCCGGACACGTTCCTGGGTGCCGGGCTGCAGACCGCCCGCCGGCTCATCGAACGCGGCGACATCGGCACCCCGCTCACGGCCATGACCACGTTCCAGACCCCCGGGCCGGAGTCCTGGCACCCCAACCCGGCCTTCCTGTTTCAGTACGGTGCGGGGCCGCTGTTCGACATGGGCCCGTACTACCTCACCGCCCTGGTCCAGACGTTCGGGTCGGTCCGGAAGGTCGCCGCCGTCGGGTCCAAGGCCAAGGAAGTCCGCGTCATCGGCTCCGGTCCCAGGGCCGGCGAGGAATTCACCGTTGACGTCCCCACCCATGTCTCGGCGATGGCCCAGTTCGAGGGCGGCCAGTCCTCGCACAGCGTCTTCAGCTTCGAGTCGCCGCGCCTGCGGATGGGATTCGTGGAGATCACCGGTACCGAAGCCACCATCTCACTCCCGGACCCTAACTATTTCGACGGCGACATCAAGCTCTGGCGCGCCGGTGACGAGGACTGGACCGTCATCCCCGCCACCGGCCCGGCCAACGGCCGGGGCATGGGCGTGCTGGACATGGCACGCTCCCTCCGCGCCGGAGTTCCGCACCGCGCCACCGGCAATCTCGCGTACCACGTCCTGGACACCATGGTCTCGATCTCCGAATCCGCGGAATCGGGGACGTTCGTCGACGTCGAAAGCTCCGCCCCCGCGTCCGCAGCCCTCCCCGAGGACTGGAACCCCAGCGACCCCACCCTCTAGGAATGCCAATGACTTCCCACGAATCCCCTGGCACACCGCCGGGAGCCAGCCGCCCTCTGGGCGTGGCGATGATCGGCTATGCCTTCATGGGCAAGGCCCACTCGAACGCGTGGCGGAACGTCGCCAGCTTCTTCGACGTTCCGGCCTTCGAGCAGAGAGTGCTCGTGGGCCGGGACGCCGGGCAGGTCGCCGCGGCGGCGGCCAAGTATGGCTGGTCCGAGTCCGCTACGGACTGGCACGCTGTCCTGGAACGGGACGACATCGATATCGTCGATATCTGCGCCCCGGGCTGGATGCACGCCGAGATCGCCATCGCCGCCCTCGAAGCCGGGAAGCACGTGCTCGTGGAGAAGCCCTTGGCGAACACCCTCGCCGAAGCCGAGGCCATGACCGAAGCTGCGGTGGCGGCGCGCGCACGCGGGATCCAGTCCATGGTCGGATTCAACTACCGCCGCGTGCCCGCCCTGGCACTGGCCCGGGAACTGATCGCGGAAGGCCGCCTCGGCACCGTGCGGCACGTCCGCGCGGCCTACCTGCAGGACTGGCTCGCGGACGCGGAATCGCCGATGACCTGGCGGCTGAACAAGGAAACCGCCGGATCAGGCGCCCTCGGGGACATCGCCTCACACGCAATCGACCAGGTCCTGTTCCTCCTCGGAGACTCCGTCACCGAGGTCTCCGGCCGGTTGCACACCTTCACTACAGTCCGGCCAGGCCAGCACGGGCCGGAGGACGTGACGGTCGACGACGCCGCCTGGGCCACGCTGTCCCTCGCCTCCGGGGCCATCGCCTCAGTCGAGGTTTCCCGGGTGGCCACCGGGCAGAAGAACTCCCTGAAACTGGAGATCTACGGCGAGAAGGGCACCATCCTCTTCGACCTGGAGAACCTGAACGAGCTCGGCTTCCTGGACGCCACCGTCCCGGTGCGGGAGCAAGGCTTCCGCCGAATCCTGGTCAACGAACCCGACCACCCCTACCTTGACGCCTGGTGGCCGCAGGGCCACATCATCGGCTGGGAACACACCTTCACGCACGAGATCCGCGACTTCCTGTCCGCGATCGGCACCGGTGACGCGCCGTCGCCCTCGTTCGAGGAGGGCCTCGCCGTCCAGCGGGTGCTCGCCGCCGTCGAGGAATCCGCCGCAGCGAAAAGCGCTTCCATCCAGCTCGTCCAGGCCACCGGCGCCGCAGCCGCCGCACCGACTGAAGGAGCCTGACATGTCCCGCCCGTACACCCTGTTCACCGGCCAGTGGGCCGACCTGCCCTTCGAGGAAGTCGCCAAGCTGGCCTCCGGCTGGGGTTACGACGGCCTGGAAATCGCCGTCTCCGGCGACCACCTGGACGCCTGGCGCTGGGACGAACCCGGCTACGTCGAGGCCAAACTCGCCGTCCTGGACAAGTACAACCTCAAGGTCTGGGCCATCTCCAACCACCTCAAAGGCCAGGCCGTGTGCGACGACCCCATCGACTTCCGCCACGAAGCGATCGTCGGGTCCCGGGTCTGGGGCGACGGCAACCCCGAAGGCGTCCGCACCCGCGCCGCCGAGGAAATGAAACACA
>NZ_JBNHFL010000057.1:0-10428 GCF_059090205.1 Arthrobacter sp. CMU6 | reverse complement strand
TGACCAGCCAGCTCACCGAGGCCGCCAAGGACATGGCCCAGGGCTGGAAGGAACCCGCCCAGGAAGCCATGGAAAACGTCAAGGCCACCGCCACCGACGCCGCTCAGCACGTCAAGGACGAAGGCCAAACCGCCGCCCAGGACGTCAAAGCAACCGCCACGGACGCCAAAGACCACGTCCAAAACACCTGACAGTCAGAGCACCAGACGGTCAAAGAACGACGACGGCCGGCCCGCTTTGCGGGCCGGCCGTTCTTGTGTGGTCAGCCGTCTGCGTGGTCAGGCGGAGGCCGGGTAGCCGGAGACAGGCAGCCGCCGCGGCTTTCAGGCCCGGCCCTTCAAAATCAGGTTCCAGTAGATACCCGGGAAAAGGTCGCGTTCGAGAACCCAGGTGGAATGCCGCTCCTTGGCGACGTGGACCCTCGGAATTGAGGGCATCGGCCGGTATTGGTCGTCGAACTCAGCGAACACCACGGTGGACCGGGACACGGTAAAGGGGAAGGCGGAGTAGCCGTTGTACTTGGTCCTGGGCTCTTCTCCCCGAAGGACGGCTTTGAGGTTCTTCGCCAGCACCGTGGTCTGCTTCCGAAGGGCGGCACCGGCCTTCGAGTTCCTGGTGCCCGCGGCGCTGTCCGGGATCCAGGTCACGCCTTGGGCATGACAGACTCCTGTGGTCTCAGCGCTTCGGCGGCGTCGGCGGTGCCGCCGCCGATGTGCGAGAACAGCGGCTGGAAGAGGTGCCTGCCGCTTGGCTCCACCACCGCGACGTCGCCGACACCGTATCGCCGCAGCCGCGCCGCCAGCGAGATCCCGGCGTTACCGCCGCCTATCACCACCACTTCGTGACGGCGGCGGCGGTTGCGTGCAGGTCCGGAAGCTTCGCCGGCCGGGGACGCGCTCCCCGGCGTCGGCGGGACGGGCGGGGTGCTGGTGCGGGGAAGGCTGGATTCCGGTGCCACCTGAGCTAGCTTTCCTTCTCGGTCAGGGCCGCGGCCTTGTGGGCGGCCCTGGCCCCGGTCTTTGCAGACTCCACCACGTACTGGGGTTCGTCGTCACTGGCCCTGTGGGTGTGGCCGTCGAGCTCGAAGTCGCTGGTTTTCTTTTCCACGATCTTGCCGTGGGTCTTTCCCTGCGGCGTGTTCCATTCCACTTCGGTGCCCTTGGTCAATGCCATGGGTGCTCCTCTATTGGGATCCGGCCATCACCGCCGACACTACAGCGGGCGGCAACAACCGGCCAGAGCCGGGACCTGACTCGGATGGCCCTGAGAGTCTGCTCTCCGAAAGCGGCGGAATTGCTGGACTATGCCCCGGCGCACCACCACACTGTCTATTACAGCTGGCAATCCGGCGCCTTGGGGATTTCCGGCACCGCAATTCCCGTGCTTTATCCGGCAGGTTTTCCTGCCGGATAAATGACGGACTTCGCATTTGGCCTTCGAATTGCACTGAGAGGACACCGCCATGGAGAACCTGGCAGCCATCCTGCCCCTGATTATCATTGTTGTCTCGGTGCTCCTGGGCATTCTGGTTATCTGGCTGGCCGTCAAGCTGATGTGGAAAGTGGCCGAACCTAATGAGGCCCTCATAATTTCCGGTTTGACGCGCGGAACCCTGGAAAGCACCGACGGTATGGACTTCAAGATCGTTACCGGCAAAGGCGCCCTGGTGGTTCCCGGCCTGCAGACGGTCCGGACCTTGTCCCTCACGCTGAACGAGACGGAACTAAAGGTTTCCTGCGTCACGTCCCAGGGCATCCAGGTTGTGGTGGAGGGCGTCGTCATTTACAAAATCGGGGATGCGCCTGCATTTATCGCCAATGCCGCCCGGAGGTTTCTCGGGCAGCAGCCGAAAATGCAAAGCCAGGTGTACAACGTCTTCGAGGGCCACCTCCGTTCCATTATCGGCAGCATGACGGTTGAGGAAATTATCCGCGAGCGTGACAAGCTGGCGTCCCAGGTCCGGGGTGCCAGCGGCGTGGAAATGGAAAAGCTCGGCTTGGTGGTGGATTCCCTGCAGATCAAGGACCTCCAGGACCCCACCGGCTACATCCAGAACATCGCCAAACCGCACATCGCCCAGGTCAAGATGGAAGCCCGCATTGCCGAAGCCACACGGAACCGCGAGGCGGCGGAGCGGGAAGCCGAGGCCGCCGCCCAGATCGCCGATGCGCAGAGCGTCTCCGCCATCAAACAGTCGGCCGCGCAGGCCAACGCAGAGCGCGCACGGGCGAATGCGGCACAGGCCGGCCCGCTGGCAGATGCCACTGCCCGCCAGCAGGTGGTGGTCCAGGAAACCGAGGTGGCCAAGCTCGAGGCGGACCGCGAGGAACAGAAGCTGCAGACCACCATCCGCAAGCCGGCCGACGCCAAGGCCTACGCACAGCGCACCGAGGCGGAGGCCCAGAAGGCGGCGGACATCAGCGCAGCCGAAGCGAGGGCCAAGCGGACGGAACTCGAGGCGCAGGCCAATGCCCGCCGGGTGGAAGTTGAGGCGCAGGCCAGCGCAAGCGCAGCTGCGGCGATGGCCGGAGCCACCCGGGTGACCGGCGAGGCCGAGGCGGCAGCCACGAAGGCGCGCGGCGATGCAGCGGCGTCCGCCACCAAGGCCAAAGCGCTGGCGGAGGCTGAGGGCATCAAGGCCCGCGGCGAGGCCCTCGAAAGCAACCAGGACGCCGTCATTTCCCAGCAGCTGGCGGAAAACATGCCCGCCATCGTGGCGGCGGCGGCCGAGCCGTTCGGACATGTCGATCAGCTCACCGTGCTAAACGGCGCTGACGGACTCAACAGCATGGTGGGCGGGATCATCACCCAGGCCGGCTCGTTCCTGCCGCGGCTCTCGACTGCCCTGAAGAACGGCCAGAACCATGCGACGCCGCCCAGGCAGCCCAGCTCCTAGGACGGCGTCAACATGGTGCACAGAAACGTTGACCGGAGCCTCACCGGGAAGATCGGCCGGGTAACCGGGCGGATCGGACCCGGCACCGTAGGCGAGGTGATGCTCCCGTACCGGGGCGGCATTAGCGCATTCCACGCCTACCCGTTCGACAAGGTCAGTGTCTTTCCGGTGGGTGACCACGTGTTGGTCATCTACCTCGACCCGCCGCAGACCGTTTTTGTGGACGAGTTGCCGGACGTTCTCCGCCACGAGGATCGCTAGCCCCGCCTGTTAACCCAACCTTCCCTTCCCGGTTACGCCTGCTCCCCCGCACGGTTAGACGCCGGGAACACCGTTGAGGGGTGAGGATCGCTATCGTTGCCGAATCATTCCTGCCGCTGATGAACGGAGTCACGCACTCCATCCTGCGGGTGCTTGAGCATCTGCAGGAGCGGGGCGATGAGGTACTGGTGATTGCGCCGTCGACGTCGGACGCTGATGTTCTGGACGTTGTGCATGGTGCGTTTGTACACCGGCTGCCCTCCGTTCCGCTGGCGGGTTACACGAACGTGCGGGTGGCGCTGGGAGGTGTGTACCGGGTCAAGAGAATCCTTGCCGACTACGCACCGGACGTGGTCCACCTGGCGTCGCCGTTCGTGCTCGGCTGGCGGGCGGCGCAGGCCGCGCACCAGCTGGGGATCCCCACCGTGGCCATCTACCAGACCGAGGTTCCCAGCTACGCTGCCCGGTACGGGGTGCCGTTCCTGGAGAACTGGGCCTGGAACCGGGTGGACAACATTCATCTCCTGGCGTCCCGGACGCTGGTGCCGTCCACTTTCGCGCTGAACCAGTTGCGCGGCCGCGGGATTCTGCGGGTGGGCATGTGGCGGCGCGGTGTGGATACCGCGCGTTTTGCACCAGGAAAGCGCGACGACGGGTGGCGGGCTTCCGTGGCGCCGGGCGGTGAGCGGATCATCGGCTACGTCGGCCGGCTGGCCGTGGAGAAGCAGGTGGAGGACCTTGCCGTGCTGGCGGACGTTCCCGGCACCCGCCTGGTGATTGTGGGCGACGGTCCGCAGCGGGCGGCGCTGGAGGAGGCCCTTCCCAGCGCCGTATTCACCGGCTTCCTCGGCGGTGAGGAGCTGGCCCGGGCCGTGGCGTCGTTCGATCTCTTCGTCCATCCCGGGGAGTTCGAGACCTTCTGCCAGACCATCCAGGAGGCCATGGCATCCGGCGTGCCGGTGGTGGCCACCGGCCGCGGCGGGCCCCTGGACCTGGTGGAGAATTCGCGCACCGGCTGGCTCTACGCGCCCGGCGATCTGGCCGGCCTCCGCGGACACGTAATGGACCTGATGGGCGACGACGCCAAGCGCCGTGCGTTCGCGGCGGCGGCTTACGCCTCGGTACAGGGCCGAACGTGGCCCGCCCTCTGCGCAGAACTGGTGCGGCATTACCGCTCGGTGATAGCGGAACAGCCGATCACCGGCATCGAAACGAAACGAGGAGTGTCCCTGTGAAGATTTCCGTGATCGGTTGCGGCTACCTGGGCGCGGTGCATGCGGCCACGCTCGCGTCGATGGGCCACACGGTGGTGGGGATCGACGTCGATCCCGCACGCGTCGAGCAGCTGGCCGGCGGCCGGGCCCCCTTCTACGAACCGGGACTGGACGAGCTCCTCAGCGACGGCCGGGCCACCGGCCGCCTGCGCTTTTCCACTGACTTTGCCGACGCCGCCGGGGCGCAGGTTCACTTCCTCTGCGTAGGCACGCCGCAGTCCAAGACGTCCGACGGCGCCGACCTCAGCTACCTGCTCTCCGCAACCAAAAGTCTCCTTCCGCACCTGGGCCGCGGTGCCGCCGTCGTCGGTAAGTCAACCGTGCCTGTGGGCACCGTTGACAGGCTGGGGCGCATGCTCGCCGGGCGGCCGGATGTGCTGCTGGGCTGGAACCCGGAGTTCCTGCGGCAGGGCACGGCGGTGAAGGACACCCTGGTGCCGGACCGGCTGGTGTACGGGGTGGGCGGCGGCAAGGAAGGCGCGTTCGGGCGCCGCAGCGACGGCATGCAGGGACCGGCGCGGGGCGTGACCGCCGTGCTGGACGCGGTGTATGAACCGCTGCTGCGCGCCGGCATCCCGCGGCTCGTGTGCAATTTCGCAACGGCGGAACTGATCAAATCGGCGTCGAACGCGTACCTGGCGACGAAGGTCAGCTTCATCAACGCGATGTCGGAACTGTGCGACGCCGCCGGCGCCGACGTCACCGAACTGAGCGAGGCGATGGGCATGGATCCGCGCATCGGCAACCGGTATCTGCATGCTGGGCTGGGGTTCGGCGGCGGTTGCCTGCCCAAGGACATCCGCAGCTTCCGGGCCCAGGCTCAGGCGCTGGAGGTCCGGTCCGTGGACGACTGGATGGGCGTGGTGGACGCCATCAACCTCGGCCAGCGTGCCCGGACCGCGGACGTTGCCCGGGAGCTCTGCGGCGGCTCGATCGCCGGCAGGACCGTGACCGTGCTGGGCGCGGCGTTCAAGCCGGACACGGACGACATCCGCGACTCCCCCGCCCTTGACGTCGCGCTCCGGCTCGCCTCGGCGGGTGCGCACGTCACGGTGACGGATCCGAAGGCCATCAACAACTCGTGGATGCGCTATCCGCAGCTGCGGTTCGAGGCCTCTGCCACGAGGGCGCTTGAGGGCGCTGAGCTGGTGCTGCTGCTGACCGAATGGGCCGAATACCGCGGCCTGTCTCCGGCCGCCGTCGGGCAGCTGGTTCGACGCCGGACGGTGCTGGACGCGCGGAATGTGCTGGACGCCGCGGCGTGGCAGGCGGAAGGCTGGACGGTGCGCGGACTCGGCACCCAGGCCGCCCCGCTGACCGAGCACGTCCCCGCCGGCTGAGCTGGCGCCCGCTGGCCGAGCAGGCGCTCGCGGGTTGAGCTTGCGCCCACTGGTTGAGCTTGCGCCCGCGGGTTGAGCTTGCGCCCGCTGGCCGAGCAGGCGCCCGCTGGTTGAGCTTGCGCCCACTGGTTGAGCTTGTCGAAACCAAGGCAACCGTCACAGATCAAGGGTCGAGTCCGCCGAAGCCAACCTCTATGATCGAGGTGAGGGGGTGGACGCTCAATGAGTTTCTCGCGGTCTCACGCAACGGCGGCATGACGGCGGCTTCCCCACGCCCTGAGAAGGATCCGGGCGGCAGTTCCACAGCCCTGTTCGACGCGCTGCCGGACGCAGTGCTGGTGGTGGACGGCGACGGGGTCATCGCCCAGGCCAATGCCGCCGCCGAGCGGCTCTTCGGCTACGGCAGGCTTCAGCTCGTGGGCCAGGACCACCGGATGCTCCTCGCCGAAGGCTACCGTAGCGGTTTCGACCGGCTCTTCGCCAGCCTGCGCAGCGGGTCCGGAGACGGTGCCGCTGCGCAGACCCCTTTCGAGTCCTACGGCCTGCGCAGTGATGGCACGGAGTTCCACGGCGAGGTGGCCTGCTCGCTGCTGGAGTCCGACGGCGGCCCAAGCCTGGTTGCCTCGATCCGGCCCACCTTTCACCGGCAGGAGGCCGACGCCGAGCTGCGGGAAGCGATGTCTCTGCTCAGCGCCACCCTGGAGTCCACGGCCGATGGAATCCTGGTAGTTGGCATCGACGGCAAGATCGCCGGCATCAACGAACAGTTCACCAGGATGTGGGGCATCCCGCGCGAACTGCTGGCCACGGGCGATGACGCGGCAGTGATGGAGCACGTGCTCGGTCTCCTCTCGCACCCGGAGAGCTTCGTGGACAAGGTCAACGAGCTTTACGCGCACCCCGCCGCGGAAAGCCACGACACCCTGGAATTCCGCGACGGCCGCACCTTCGAACGGTATTCACGGCCGCAGCGGGTGGGGAACGCCGTGGTGGGCAGGGTGTGGAGCTTCCGGGATGTGACGCCGCGGCGCCGGGCCCAGGAACAGGCCCGGCAGGCCATGGCGGATCTCGCCGAGCAGGCCGCGCAGCTCAAGGCCATGGCCTTCCAGGATCCGCTCACAGGGCTGGCGAACCGCAAGCTGTTCCATGACCAGTTGGCTGAAGCGCTGCACGGCAGCCACACTGCCGCCGTCGACGTCCTCCTCCTGGACCTCGATGACTTCAAGGAGGTCAACGACATCCTTGGCCACGCCGCCGGGGACCAGATGCTGGTTGAGGTGGCCCGGCGGCTGAGGGCATGCGTCCGGCCCGACGATACGGTGGCCCGGCTGGGCGGTGACGAGTTCGTCGTGCTCCTGACCGGGGCCACCGATGCCGAGACTGTCGCGGAGCGGATCGTGCAGTCGCTCAACGTCCCCGTGCGGATCGAGGGGTCCATGCTGCGGCCCAGCCTGAGCCTGGGGATCGCTTCGCTGGGCGACGACGCGGTGGCTGCATCGGAGCTGCTGCGGCGCGCGGATGTGGCAATGTATGCCGCCAAGGCCGCCGGCAAGAACCGGTTTATGCGGTTCAAGCCGGAGATGATGACGGCCCTGGTGCAGCGGACGGACATGGAAGCGGGTCTGCGGCTTGCCGTCGACAATGAGGAGATCAGCGTGAGCTACCAGCCGGTGGTGTCGTCGCGGCTGGGCGAGGTGATCCAGTTCGAGGCACTGGCCAGGTGGGAGCGGGACGGCAGGAATGTCCCGCCGTCGCAGTTCATTCCGACGGCGGAGCGCAGCGGGCTGATCTCGGCGATCGGTTTGCAGATGATGCGGGAAAGTTTCGTCCAGCTGGGGCCTTGGCTTTCCGGCAACGCCGGGCGCTCACTCGCCGTGAACGTGTCCGGCGTGCAGCTGCGGGACTGCGATTTCGCGAGCAGTGTGCTCGGCATGGCCGGCTCGCACGGCATGGATCCCCGGCAACTGGTGCTGGAAGTGACCGAGAGCGTGTTTTTCGATGACGACGACCACGTGATCGGCCAGCTTGCGAGCCTGCGCGGCGCCGGGGTCCGGGTTGCGCTCGACGACTTCGGCACCGGCTACTCCTCGCTGGGCCGGCTTCAGGACCTCCCGGTGGATGCAGTGAAGATCGACCAGTCCTTCGTCTCGATGGTCCGCACCGGGGCGGAGAAGCTGCCGATCCTCAGCTCCATGATCAACATGGCCCACAGCTTGGGTCTCGGCGTCACCGCGGAGGGCATCGAAACTGCCTCACAGGCGGCCTACCTGATAGACCTGCAGTGCGACGCGCTGCAGGGCTACCTGTTCTCGGTTCCCGAATCCGAGGCCGGGCTCGAGCAGGCCATCAGCCGTTCAGCCGCAGCCCTCGAGGCGCTTGAGGGCCTGCGCCTGCGCCGCTGACCCCAGCCCAAACTCTCCCGCACATCCCGCCGCCCAACGCCAAACCCTCCCTCACATCCCGCCGCCCAACGCCAAACCCTCCCGCAGGCACCTCAATCTGGGGGCCTTCCCTTGCAGACCCTCAAGGTTTCGCCAAGTCAGCGACGCCACGATTAGGCAGGAGAATCGCGTACCACCACAGACTGCGCTCTCTCCGGACTTGGCCGATCCAACTTGAACCTCTTGGGGGGACAAATGAAAGGGAAACAGTCGCGGGGGCGCGACGGGACGACACCAGCTGTGTCAGTCAAGCGGCTGAGCGGCAGGGCGGTGGCTGTACCGAGTCTGCTTCTGCTGCTCGCCGGGTCCGCCTGCGGAAACGGCCAGGGGGCCAACGCCAGCTTGGCTCCGGCGAAAGATGCAGCTCCGTCGACGGCCGCCGCACCTTCACCCAGCGCCAGCGCCATCGCGTCGACGCCGTGCGAAACTGAGGGACAGCAGACCACCCAGGCGGCCGACACCTTCATCTGCACGGAGGATGCCACGGGCGGCCTGGTCTGGCTCGAGGCATCGGCTTCCAAGGCAATAACGGACAAGCGCGCCGCCGATGTTGCAGCCAAGGCCGCCGCCAAGGCTGCAGCGGCCAAAGCGGCCGCGGAAAAGGCAGCAGCGAAAAAAGCGGCAGCAAAAGCCGCCGCCGAGAAGGCCGCCAAACTGGCGGCTCGACAGGCCGCCGCTAAGAAGGCGGCGGAGGCAGCTGCTGCTAAGAAGGCGGCGGAGGCAGCTGCTGCTAAGAAGGCGGCGGAGGCAGCACAACGTGCAGCCGAAGCCAAGGCAGCCCAGGAAGCTGCGGCAGCCAAAGCGGCGGCAGAACAGGCAGCCCAGCAGGCCCTCGTTCCTCCGCTCGCAGCGGCACCATCCGACTGCGATCCTAATTACTCCGGCGCCTGCGTACCGGTCGCCTCAGACGTGGATTGTGCTGGGGGCAGAGGTAACGGACCGGCCTATGTACAGGGGCCAGTGACCGTAACCGGATCGGACATCTACGGCTTGGACAGCAACAGTGACGGGGTAGGCTGCGAGGGCTGAGACCTTCGGCCGTCGTATGTCAGGCGTTGTCCCTTTCCACCTTGTCCGCGAGCTCGCAGGCTCCTACCAGCTCCAGGCTGCGGTCCCAGAACTTTCGCGCCAGCTCGGCGTCGTAAGCCTGCTTGTTGGCCTTCGCCAGCGCACGCTTGACGTAGAAAGCCCCTGGTACCCAGTCCCGTCCGGGCGTGGATGTGGCGAGCCACACGAGCGTGTCGGCGCCCTGCTCGGCCGAGAGCAGGAACCGGTTCAGCACGGTCTTGTAGGCATGCCGGAACCAGCTCGTGGACTCCGCGGCGAAGTTGGTGGCCACGACGCCAGGGTGGAAAGCCGCCGCCGCGATGCCGTCCTTACCGTAGCGGTTCTGCAGTTCCGCGGTGAACAGGATGTTTGCCAGCTTCGCGGTTCCGTACGCGCGGTTCGTTGAGTAGCTCCGCCCCGAGTTGAGATCTGTCAGGTCCAGGCGACCGAATCCGTTGGCAGCACTGGACGTGTTGATGATCCTTGCATCGCTTGCGGTGAGGGTGTCCATAAGCTCGGTGGTGAGCAGGAATGGTGCCAAATGGTTGACCTGGAATGTCTTCTCGTGGCCGTCCACAGTCAGTTCGTGGCCGCGCATGATCCCGCCGGCGTTGTTCACCAGGACGTCGATCCGCGGGTACCTTTCACGCAAGGCCGCAGCGAGCTCCCGCACTTGCCTCAGCTCTGCGAAATCGCAGACGAAAAAGTCGGCGCCCAGTTCCGCTCCGACCGCTGCGGTCTTCTCCGGGGAACGCCCGACGACGACGATCCGCTCCCCTGCCCGCGCCAGGTTCCGCGCGGCTGCTGCCCCGATGCCGTCGCTGGCGCCGGTAATGACGATCGTGCGCTGGGGCATGAGGTGTCCTTTGCTGTGGTTCGGGCGTTGAGCCGGAGACGGCTCCCCACAGACAACGGCGCCCGGCCGGCTAATGTTCCCGGGCGGACCCCGACGATTCAAACCCTTCCTCACATCCCGTCGCACCAACCCCCGACGCGTCCTGACAGCTGGCGGGGCCTGCAGGAGCGTTTGAGTAAAGCACGCAGGATCTGAGGAAGCGTCCGAGGAAAGCGTGCAGGATCTGAGGAAGCGTCCGAAGGGCGGCCGGCCCGGGGGCCCGGGGGCGGGTGTGAAGGAGTGGTTTAAATGCGGGAGAGCCCCAACCAGGAAC
>NZ_JBNHFL010000056.1:0-12084 GCF_059090205.1 Arthrobacter sp. CMU6 | reverse complement strand
TCAGGGCCGATGCAACGGATCAACCGCGAGCCATTTGTGATGCTCATCACTTGTGATTCGTTCCCCAAACTGTCACATGAACATCCGTATAAGTCAATCGTTCAAAAGCGGGCATGAGTTTGACCAACTAGAGGTGAGTCACTCCTTGGACCATTGACTAGAACGGGCGTCCATGTAACAGTGTTGGGACTCACCAAGCCCGTCATGGTCATAAGGCTGATGCACCAAGGCGGACCGCACGTCAGGAACGGTTACAAGAACAATGACTACAACCATCCATCCATACCCTGCGATGCCGACAGGGGAAGCGGTCGAGTCCTGGCCGGCGTCCTCCATGAAGGTTATGAAGGACGAATGGCCGCGATTGCGGTGCAGGTTCATCAACTCCAAGCCCGTCGGTTCCTGGAACGAGTTCATCCTGTCCGAGTGGGAACTGGAAGCCTGCGGCTGGGAAGACTTCCACCCCCACAGTGAAACGAACTTCGTACTGGAAGGCGAACTCCACGTCCAGAGCGAAGGCAAGACCGTCGTCCTGAAGCCGGGCGACGTGGCACGCGTCAATCCAGGACAACTCGGCCGCTACTGGGCACCGGTCTACGCACGCATGGTCACCACCTACGGCCCCAACCCCCACGGCGTCGAATCGCACTCCTTCCGCTACTTCGAACTCTAAGAGACCTAGTCCCGGGCGCCGCCGCGACCCACTTTCGATCGCCATGACGGCCCGGGGTTTCCGTCTTGCCCCTGCTGGCAAAACGGATGCGGGAGGAGCAAGAAATCTTCCGACAGGCCATGCCTCAAGCATTTGGCTGCGGCTAAGAAGTTGAAGCAGATGCACTATACCTGCGTCAGACGAGAGCTGTGTTGAAACGCCGGCTTGAAGATCTTGAATCTGAATATTTGAACAGGTTTGGGGTCGACGTCGGGAATGTTGTTGTCGCCGTAGGCCTCACATCCGCGATGGCGAAACGCTCCCTGCGGTTGACAGGGCCGCCACTCAGGTCATCGCCGACTCAACCCGAACTTTCAGTATTGGGAGGCACTCAAGCCCGCAGCATAGGGAGAGTGGACCAGGCGACATTCTGAGGGCCAGGAACGCGTCGACAACGATATGAATGTGACATTGCGCCAAACAAGGAGCGGTCAGGTGTCAGGGGTTCAGCGACTCCCGCAGCTGTTGAAGTGCGTCACGAACGACGGTGTCGGATCGGTGGATTTCCCTCACATTCATCCCTGTAAATTCTTTTACTGCACGGCGCATGCTTTGCACATTACTGAATCCGCACGATGTCGCTATTTCTGAGTAGGTGATCCTCTGGGCACTGGCCTGAAGGAGGAGCTCGAGGGCCTTGCGGGTTCTCAGGGCGCGTATCCGCTCACCTAGGCGGAGTTCGTCATTCTCGAAAAAGTAGAACAGAGAGCGACGGGAGAGGTTGAACCTTTCGGCGACCATGGCCACGTCCAGATCGGGGTTGTCATAGCTGGCATCAAGGTATTTCTTCACCGCCCGACGTAGGGCCAGTTTCTGCGACTCATCGTCGATCGGCGTTTCGAGCAGCGAACCCACCAGGGTTGCCATCACGGATCGGAGGATGTCTGCGGTTCCCGATGTCTCCCGGTCGATGCCTGGTCGCTTCCAGGACAGCAGCGCAGGGATCACGAAAGTACCCACAATTGGGTGCCTTGCCAGGTCAGGCAGGCGAAGCAGGGAGCGCAGTTGGGCCTCGCTCACGTTCAGGCTGCTGCGGTCGATGTTGAGCTGCAGGGCGTGAAAACCTTCGGGGGCATCGAAACTTCCGCCCAGCGAGGTATCGATGAACCTGACGGAGCCCGGTGATACTGGCTCAGGCACGCCGTTCAGAGCCAGGGTTAGTCCCGGCGCCTTGCGGAAGTACGCCAAGCGCAAATCCGTGGTGTCGGGATTCGGTGCCCACGACCCCAATGCGGGAGCGTTGAACATTTCTATGAGGCTGAAGCCCGGCCCGGCAAGATTAATGGCTGAAGGATTGAAGGATAGAGGAGTCTTGCTTGCCGACTTTTCCAACCGCATTGGCGTTTCGACGGCATTGCCGTACCAGGCTCGCCAATGTTCAAACCTCTGTTCGGGATTGAGCCCCTCCGGCACTGCGTATCGCAGCAGACGGCCGCTGTTCCCGGTCGCGGATTGAGGCATGCCATCCTCCTTTTCACCAGCAGTACCATCATGGCGTCCTTGGGAACGGCCACGACGTCTTGACGAAGCGGTTGCGGTGTCGCATGGGCTGGCCAGAAAGGACCTCAGCTGTTAGCACCATTTTACCTGCGCACCTTTGGCTGGCGCGCTGAGGGGCTTACGCGCTTATGGGTTTAGTTGCCGGGACCCTACACGACGAGTATTTCCGGCCCCGAAGCCTGGGTGAGCATGCCCCTGAATAGGGCGGGTACTCGGAGAAACAACCCAAGCCGGCGCTCCACACCACCTCTTCATTCAGAGAAGTGATCAAGGAAATGCGTCCTGCAATTGTTTGGCCACCGCGTCACGGAGCGGCGGAGATGTCCGTGCGACGTTCTCCACTTTCTGGAGGCCGTGCGTATTTTCGTGGCCGCCGGAATGCAGACTGGTCGCGAGATCATTGACTCGGTGAGGGGCGAGGGCATATTCGACGGCCAAGATGCTGGCGCCAACCACTCCGGCTTCCCGCCCGGTTTCGGATTGAGTGATATTCAGGTGCTGGGTCGCTAACGGCGTTGAGCGTGCATATACCGTTTCGCGGATCCCGGCAATCAAGTGTTCTCCGGATTGTGCAAGCGATCCGCCGACGACAATCAGGGAGGGGTTGATGAAGCTCACGCACATGTTGAGCATTTCTCCGATGTCGCGACCAGCCTGCCGGACGGCTTGAATAGCAGCCAAATCGCCGGAACGCACGAGTGAGACGACGTCGTTCCCTGTGGTGGCCTCGAGTCCATTTTCGCGGAGCTGTGCGGCGACGGCCGGGGCTCCTGCTATGGCCTCCAGGCAGGCAGTCTTGCCACAGCGGCACTGAATTCCTGCCGCCCTGGAAACAGCAATATGGCCAACGTCTCCAGCGACTCCTGCCGCGCCCCGCTGCAAGATTCCTCCACTAACGACCCCCGAGCCGATACCTGTGGCGACTTTAAGGAAGATCATGTTGTCCTCATTGGGCCAGCGGGTCGCCCGCTCACCGAGGGCCATGAGGTTGACGTCGTTATCGACGAGTACGGGAACGTTAAAGGTCTGCTGAACGTAAGCGGGGACATCAAATCCGTCCCATCCTGGCATGATCGGCGGGCTGGTCGGCTTTCCGGTGGAGTGTTCTACCGGACCAGGTAGTCCGATGCCGACAGCGATGACATCCGTCGCTGGACGTTTCATCGCTTTCAAATGTCCCGTCAGCGTCATTGTCAGCCAGTCCAGAACAGTTTTCGGTCCGCACGAAATCTCAAGTCGTTCGGTGGTTTCCATGAGTACCCTTCCCGACAGGTCGGTAAGTGCCACGGTCGCGTGAGTGGCCCCTACGTCAGCGGCAGCCACTACCCTTGCAACGGGGTTGAAGGCTAGGCGCGCGGACGGGCGGCCTCCAGTGGAAGCCGCATCTGACACGGGTACAACTAGCCCGAGTTTCAGGAGCGGCTCAAGGCGAGAACTGATGGCGGCTCGACCCAGACCCGTTATCCCGGCCAGGTCTGCCCTGGTTCGTGGGCATCCGTCCCGCAGGATGTGCAAAAGTTCGCCGGGGCCGCCGTTGTCCATGTGTCTCCGTTTCGGGGCTCGAAAGAGGTGAATAGTGAGACTGAGGACTTGACGCATCAGGCTCACAGGACCCCGAGGGGCCTCGTCTCCACTCAGTGTCAAGGTGTCCAGTCGTTCCCGTCCACTCGTCGATGTGTTTAGCATCAAAAAGTGCAACTTGCGTGTATGTCCCATGGCTAACAGCGTCAAAAGGTGCAGACTTTTGCTGGGTGACTGACTAAAGCGCCGTGGTGCGTGTCACTGTTTGGGCATGGAAAACGACAGAACCACGACAGCCCCCTCCCGGTTACGGGCCGGGTTCGTTGGTGCCGGGTTCATGGCTGAGGTGCACAGCCGAGCGGCCCGTGCTGCCGGGGCGGAAATCGCCGGCATCGCGTCCTCGAGCCCTGCCAGTGCCGCCCGCGCCAAGGACCGCTTCGGCGTCGAGCAGGCTTACGCCTCCGCCCAGGACCTCGTCGAGGACGACATGATTGATGTCATTCACGTCTGCACCCCGAACGCCACCCACCTGGCCTTGGCGGAGGCCGCACTGAAGGCGGGCAAGCACGTTGTTTGTGAGAAGCCTTTGGCTACCAACGTGCAGGATGCGGCCCATCTGGTGGAGCTAGCCGCAAGCGCCGGGACGGTTGCGACCGTTCCCTTCGTCTACCGGTTCCACCCGATGGTACGGGAAGCCCGGGAGCGCATTGCATCCGGTCAAACGGGACGGATCTCCACCATTCAGGGATCCTATCTTCAGGACTGGCTGCTGTCCCGGGACGACGACAACTGGCGGGTGGATGCCGGTCTCGGAGGAGCGTCACGCGCGTTCGCCGACATCGGCTCCCACCTGTGCGACCTGATCGAATACGTCACCAGTGACCGGATCATCCGGGTCGGCGCAATTAGCCGCACACTCTTCTCGGGCCGGGCAAACAACAAGGACGTCCAGACCGAGGATCTCGTTGCGGCTGTATTCACGACTGAGGCCGGCACTGTGGGAAACCTCCTGGTCAGCCAGGTCGCACCGGGCCGGAAAAACCGGCTGATGATTGAGATCTCCGGCACCGAAAGCACGATTCAGTTCGACCAGGAAGCCCCGGAGACGTTGTGGCTTGGTAAACGGGCCGGCTCCGAGCTGCTGGTCCGTGACCCGGATGCGCTTAGCCCCGAAGCGGCACGCCTCAGTGTCCTGCCAGCAGGGCATCCGCAGGGTTATCAGGATGCCTTCAACGCATTTATCGCCGATACCTACGCCGCAATCAACGGAGACATCCGCGATGGCCTGCCCACATTCCGTGACGGCCTCAGGTCAGCCGTCCTCACCGAGAGCATCATCGAATCCAGCAAGTGCGGCGAATGGGTCGACGTCCCCGCTGTGAAAGAACTAGAAGGAGTGCAGTAATGAAAATTATCCAGGTAGGCCTCGGCGCGTGGGGCGCTTCATGGCTGAACGTGATTCACCAAAGCAAGACCTGGGAGCTGGCCGGCGTTGTCGACGTCAACCCCGACGCCGCACGGGCAGCAGGTCAACAGTACGGAATCCCCGCCTACGCCACTATCGAAGAAGCGCTGAACCACAAGGAAACGTTCGACGCTGTCCTGGTCATCGTACCGCCCGAGTATCATGCAGCCGTGGCCATCCCGGCCCTTGAAGCCGGCGTGCACACTCTGATCGAGAAGCCCCTCGCACACAACCTTGAGGACGGCATCCGCATCATCGAAGCGGCGGAGAAATCGGGCAAACAGGCCATGGTGTCGCAGAACTACCGTTTCAAGCGCGCTGCGCGCACCGTTCAGCGCCTCATCCGCGAAGGGGTCATCGGAGACCTCGAGCACGTCTTCATCGAGTACAAGAAGAACCCGCCGTTCGAAGGGTTCCGACTGGAAATGGATGAACCCCTGATCGTGGACGCCATGATCCATCACCTTGACCAGCTCCGCGGCATCGTCGGTGTCGAACCCACCGCCGTCCGCGCACGGTCCTGGAACACTGGCACCTCCAGGTTTAAGGGCAACGCCTCCGCGGTCGTGCAGTTCGACTGCGACAACGGTGCCCGCGTCGTATACACCGGTTCATGGAGCTCCTACGGCCCTCAGACCAGCTGGGACGGCGACTGGGAAATCCAGGGCAGCAAGGGCGCCATCACGTGGAAGAACAACGAGGTCACCATCAACTTCGCCTCACTGTTCGACACAGTATTCCTCGCCGGCGCGGTGGAACGCTCCGGCGTCATGCACGTCGACCTGGACCCGTTGCCGGTCGAGGAACGCCTGGGGACCCTCGCAGCGTTCCGCGAAGCCATCGAAAGCGGCCAGAAGGCTGAAACGGACGTCACGGACAACATCCAGAGCCTGCAGCTGGTCATGGCCACCGCCGACTCCGCCCGCCAGGACGGGGCACCGATTCCCTTGAAGACCAACGCCGAACTCTTCGGCAGCAACTAGCACTTCCGACCCGAGGAAGTGTCGAAATGACTGGAGAAACAACCATGCAGCCACAATCAACCACCGGCGGCGCCGGCACGGTTCATACTAAGGCTGGCCCCGGCAAGTCCGGGGACGAGACCCGATCAAAGCTTTCCGGTGTCGGCAGCTTCATCGGCGCGCAAGGTCTGCTCGTCGTCGTCCTGCTCTTCGGTGTACTGCTGACCTTCCTCAGCCCGGTGTTTCTGACCCCGGTGAACCTGGTCAACTTGCTCTACCAGTGCACCATTCTGGGCGTATTCGCCATTGGCATGACCTTCGTAATCCTGACAGGTGGCATCGACGTCTCCGTAGGTTCCACCGCGGCACTGGCCTCCGTGCTGTCCATGGGCGTCATCGTGAAAATGAACATGCCCGCCGAAGTCGGCCTCCTTACCGGGCTGGTCGTCGGCGGGGTCGTGGGGGCCCTGAACGGGCTGATGGTCACGAAACTGGGCATATCCCCGCTGATCGCCACGCTCGCCACCCTGTCCGCCGGATCCGGCATCGCCTTCGCCTACACCGATGGCGGCAACATCACCCCGGTTCCGAAGCTCCTGACCAACATGGTCAGCGCAAAAATCGCCGGCGTCCCCTTGCTCATCCCGGCAGTCCTGGTGCTGGCCTACCTGGCACACCTGGCGCTGACCCGCACGACCTACGGGCGCTCCATCTACGCCGTAGGCGGCAACAAAGAAGCCGCGCTTCTGGCCGGTATCCGAGTGGACCGGGTAACCATGAACGCCTACGTCATTGCCGGCCTCTCAGCCGGAATGGCAGGCCTGCTGCTCACCGGCCGCCTGGCCTCGGGCAGCCCGCGTGCCGGCGACGGCATCGAACTGACCATCATCGCGGCAGTCGTCATCGGCGGCACCAGCCTCTTTGGCGGCCAAGGCAACATCAAGGGCACACTCCTAGGCGTGTTGCTGATCGCCATGGTCTCCAACGCCGTGAACCTTCTCGGCATCCCTTCTTCATACGACAAGATCGTCCAAGGCGTCGTCATCTTCGCTGCCGCCGCCCTGGACGTCTACCGCTACAAGTACGTCAAGCGGAACCTCTCAAGGAAACGCAAGATCGGACCCGCGCCCGCGGCAGACCAGAAAGCGGTTAGCCCCAAGGTGACGGAATCCGGGCAAGACCATGCCGCCGGGACACGTGCCTAGCCTCCTCTTTACGACCGCGAGGACGCACCTCCGGTGTAACCGTCGAATAACCAACAGAAAGAGTACGTCAATGAAGACCTCACCCAAATTGGCGATCCTTGCGGCAATCTCCGCCGCCACGATTGCCCTCAGCGGTTGCGGCGCATCCCCCTCTTCATCTCCCCAAGGCGCCAGCGGCGGAGCCAAGCCAAAGAAGATCGCGGTACTGCTCTACAGCCAGAGCTTTGAATTCATGGTCGCCCTCGGACAGGGCATCAAGGACAGAGCCAAAGAACTGAATGTCGACGTGACGGTCCTGGACGCCAAGGGTGATTCCAGCACGCAGATCAGCCAGATCCAGGACCAGCTCGCCAAGGGCGTAGACGGCATCGTCCTGAGCCCGAACAACTCGGCCGAACTCGCCCCCGGGGTCCAGATGATCCACGACGCCGGAAAGACGGTCACCACGGTCGACTCGGTGATCCCCGGCGACGTCGCCGACGCGGCCGTCGCCTTCGACAACAAAAAGGCCGGGAAGCTTGGCGCCGAGGCGCTGGCAAAGCTGATGGGGAAGAAGGGAACGGTACTCGAATACCAGGGAGCGAAGGGCGCCTACCACGCGATTCTCCGTGGTGAGGGCTTCACCGAGGGCATCAAGCAATACCCCGACATTAAGGTCATCTCCCGCGACGCACAGTGGACAGCCGACAACGCCCTGTCCCTGACTGTGGACAACTTCACCTCGGATCCGAGCATCAACGGGCTCTTTAGCCACAACGACGAGATGGTCCGCGGCGTCGTCTCCGGCCTCTCTCAGATCAACAAGGCCGCCCCCGTCGGCGCCGCCGGCCACATCCCGCTCGTCGGAGTGGACGGCACACCCCTGGCACTGGACCGCATCCGCAAGGGCGTCCAGGACGCCACGATGGACCAGAACCCCTTCGAGATGGGAGCACTGGCCCTTCAGGCCCAAGTTGATCTGCTGGACGGCAAGCAGGTCCCGAAGATGCAGCTGACCGACACCAAGCTCATCACCAAAGAGAACGTCGATGACCCCAAGCTCTGGGGCAACATCTTCAAGGACTAGAGCCCCATAGCTCTAAAAGCCGGGCCGAGCCCCGCAGCTTGGCCCGGCAGAACCAATAATTCCAACTCAAGGAGAAACAGTGTCCCGCTTTAAGTATTCCTACAACGCCATCGTTTACTACCAGGAAGAAATCGCCAAGGGAATCGACCGCGTCGCCCGCTACGGCTACGACGCCATCGAACTCGTAGGAGAACCTGCAACGCACAACGTCGAAGAAATCAACCAGCTGACCAAGGATGCCGGTATTGACGTCAGCTCCATCTGCAGCATCTGGTTTGGGGAGGAACGCGACCTGATCAATCCCAGCGCCGCCAACCGGCAGAAGGCCCTGGACTACGGCAAGTCGGTAGCCGACTTCGCCGCCGGCGTCGGAGCCCCGACCATCATCGTCGGACCATCCCCGGTCGGCAAGACCGAGGCGTTGGCCAGTGACGAACAGGAATGGGAATGGGCCGTGGAGAACGTCCGTACGCTCGGTGAATACGCCGCCAGCGTGGGCATCAACATCACCCTTGAACCGTGGAACCGCTACGAGACGCACTTCCTGAACCGGCTCGACCGCGCCGTTGAACTCCTGGACGCTACCGGTCTGAAAAACGCCGGCGTGCATGGTGACCTCTTCCACATGAACATCGAAGAAGACACCATTCACGGCGCCTTCGCCCGTGCCGGCAGCAAGGTCAACCACGTCCACCTAGCCGATTCAAACCGTGCAGCCCCCGGCGTAGGACACATCGACTTCCGTCCGACACTGCAGACGCTGAAGGACATCAACTTCGACGGCTACCTGACCTTCGAACTCCTGCCCGCCGCATCAAACCCCTTCGCCATGATGGCACGCGGCGGCCACCTGGAGTTCCTGGACCCCTACACCGAAAAGGCCATCAACGAGATGAAGAAGCTGGAACAGGAGCTGTGGCCCAATGAGTAAATACGAATTCGGGGTCAGCACTTTCATCCTGGTATCCCCTTTCACCGACCAGGACGTTGACCAGTTCGACGTTGCCAAGGAAATGGGATACGACCTCATCGAGGTCTGCATCGAAGACCCCGGTGTGGTCAGCGCAGGTGCGCTCAAGAAAGCCTCCGAGCGAACCGGACTGCCCGTGTCCATCTGCGGTGCGTTCGGACCCGACCGGGACGTCTCCCACGAGGACCCCCAGAAGCGGCAGCAGGGCATCGACTACTTGAAGCTGTGCGTCGACATCGCCCAGGCAGTCGGTTCCCCGCACGTGGCCGGCCCGATGTACTCCGCTACAGGAAAAGCACGGCTGCTTCCCCCGGAGGAACGCCGCCAACAACGCCAGTGGGCTGCGGACAGCCTCCGCGAAGTGGCAGACTACGCGGCCGAACGCGGCGTCACCCTTGCCATCGAACCGCTCAACCGCTTTGAAACCGACCTGGTCAACACCGTCGAACAGGGACTGGAACTGTGCGAGCTCATCGGCCGTGACAACGTCGGGCTCATGCTGGACACCTTCCACATGAACATCGAGGAGAAGCACATCGGTGAAGCCATCACCTCAGCCGGTGACAAGGTTTTCCATTTCCAGGTTTCCGAGAACGACCGAGGAACGCCCGGCAGCGGCCACGTCCCGTGGTCTGAAACCTTTGAGGCGCTGAAATCGATCGATTATCAGGGCTCCATCGTCGTGGAGTCCTTCCTGCCCACTGTTGAGGAAATCGCGAAAGCCGTGTCCCTGTGGCGCCCTGTAGCGCCGTCCATGGACGCACTGGCCCGTGACGGACTCACGTTCCTGAGGAGGGAACTGCCGTGACCGAGAAGCCCGGAGGTGCTCCGGCCATCGTCGAAGCACGCAACCTTGTAAAAATGTTTCCGGGCGTTGTCGCCCTCTCCGGCATGAACTTTGAGCTTCATGCCGGAGAGGTGCACTGCGTTGTCGGCGAAAACGGCGCCGGGAAATCGACGCTGATCAAGACACTGAGCGGTTTTTACACTCCCGACGAAGGCGGGGTCTACGTCGACGGCCAGCTCATGCACGCCAGCACCGTGGCATCCAAGGCCGCCGGCATCGCCACCATCTACCAGGAGCACAACCTGGTGCCCGACCTGTCAGTGGCGGAGAACATCCTTCTCGGCAACTGGGGCGGTAAAAAGGGATTCCTCTCCCGGCGGGAGATCCGCAAACGCGCCCGGAAAGCCCTCGACCAGGTCGCGCCGCACCTCGCCCTCGACACCCCCGCCATGGCCCTATCCACTGTCGACGGCCAGATGGTAGAAATCGCCCGCGCCATGGCCCAAGATGCCAGAGTCATCATCATGGACGAACCCACTACCGCCCTGACCGAGCACGACGTGGAGAAACTCTACAAACTGGTCAACGAGCTCCGTGCCAACGGGATGGCCATCTTGTATGTGTCCCACAAGCTGGAGGAAGTCTTCACCCTTGCCGACAAGATCACTGTGATCCGTGAAGGTAAAACCGTGGCATCCTCCCTCCCGGCGAACGAGCTCGACGCCCGCTCCGTGGTGCAGCTCATGGTCGGCAAGGACGTTGATCTCTATGAGCATATTCCCCGTGAACGCGGCGATCTGGTTCTGGAGGCGCGCGGCCTGAGCCGTGCAGGCGCCTTCGCGGACGTGGACCTGAAGCTGCACGCCGGCGAAATCGTCGGATTGGCCGGGCTCGTGGGCGCCGGCCGTACCGAGGTCGCCCGCTGCATCTACGGCGCCGACAAGGCCGACGCAGGAACCGTCGAGATCGGCGGACGAAAGATTCGCCTGCAAGATTCGACTGCGGGGATCGCAGCGGGAATCGCACTCGTCCCCGAGGAACGGAAACTGCAGGCCATCATCCCGATGCTGTCCATCCGGGAAAACACCACGCTGACACTCTTGAAACAGGTCAGCCGGTGGGGCGTGCTGAAGCTCGGCTATGAAAAGAAAATGGTCGGCAAATATATCAAGGAACTTGATGTGAGGACGCCGTCGGCAGAAACACCGATCCAGTCACTGTCCGGCGGAAACCAGCAGAAGGTCATCATCGCTCGATGCCTGGCCAGCAATCCGAAAGTGCTTATCCTGGACGAGCCGACCAAAGGCATTGATATCGGTGCGAAGGCCGAGATTCATCGCCTGATTGAGCAGCTCGCCCGCAAAGGCGTGGCGGTCCTCGTGATCTCGAGCGAACTCCCCGAACTGCTCGAACTCTCCGACCGGGTGATGGTCATGCGAGCCGGCCGAGTCGTAGCGGAACTGGACAAGGCCCAGGCAACCAAAGAGAACGTTATCGCTTACGCCGCGGCGTAAGCGATACGCACCAAGGAAGGCAACATAATGACAGACCAACAGACCCGGCCTTTCACCCTGTTCACCGGCCAGTGGGCCGACCTGCCCTTCGAGGAAGTCGCCAAGCTGGCCTCCGGCTGGGGTTACGACGGACTGGAGATCGCCGTCTCCGGCGACCACCTGGACGCCTGGCGCTGGGACGAACCCGGCTACGTCGAGTCCAAACTCGCCGTCCTGGACAAGTACAACCTCAAGGTCTGGGCCATCTCCAACCACCTCAAAGGCCAGGCCGTGTGCGACGACCCGATCGACTTCCGCCACGAAGCGATCGTCGGGTCCCGGGTCTGGGGCGACGGCAACCCCGAAGGCGTCCGCACCCGCGCCGCCGAGGAAATGAAACACA
>NZ_JBNHFL010000055.1:0-12594 GCF_059090205.1 Arthrobacter sp. CMU6 | reverse complement strand
ACGCCGAGCACGTCTTCTACGTCCCGGAAACCCCGACCCTGCTGATGCCGCTGCTGACCACGGTCCCGCTGCAGATCTTCGCGTGCGAACTTGCCGCAGCCAAGGGCTACGACGTGGACCAGCCGCGCAACCTGGCCAAGAGCGTCACAGTAGAGTAAGCGCATGATTGTTGGCATCGGCGTAGACGTAGTGGACATTGAGCGCTTCGGACGGCAGCTGGAGCGCACGCCCGGACTGCGGGACCGGCTATTTGTTCCGGCCGAACGGGAACTGAACACCCGCTCCCTGGCGGCGCGGTTTGCCGCCAAGGAGGCCGTGGCCAAGGTCCTGGGCGCGCCTGCCGGCATGAACTGGCAGGACTGCTGGATCGGGCTGGACCAGAACGGCCCCACCATCCAGGTCAAGGGAACAGTGCTTGCTGTTGCCGAAGCCAAGGGGGTCAAACGGTGGCACCTGTCCATGAGCCACGACGGCGGCATCGCCTCGGCCACGGTCCTGGCCGAGGGCTGACCCCGGACGGACTGACCGCATGATCAGCGCCTATACCGGAACCCAGATCAGGGAGGCTGAAAAGCCCCTGCTGGATTCAGGTATGGGCGCTGTTCTCATGCAGCGGGCGGCCCGCGGCATGGCCGGCGCCGCCATCGCGGAGCTGCGCAGCCGCGGACGGCGCCTGTACGGCTCCAGCGTTGCCGTCCTGGCCGGCAAGGGCAACAACGGCGGCGACGGCCTTTTCGCCGCCGCCCACCTCGCCGGACGGGGAATGCGGACGACGGCGGTCCTCGCCTCCGGCACGGCCCACCCTGATGGTCTGGCCGCCTTTCGGCGCGCCGGCGGCCGGGTGCTGACGCTGACCGACGGGAACGCCGGTGAGTTGGCAGCGCTGGCCGGCAGGGCCGACGTCGTTATTGACGCGCTGCTCGGAACCGGTGCCCAGGGCGGACTCCGGGGAGCCTCGGCGGAACTCGTGTCGCGGCTGTCGGAAGGGTCCCGCGGCCTCGTGGTGGCGTGCGACGTGCCGAGCGGCGTTGATGCGGACACCGGCGAGGCCGCCGGCCCCGTGCTGCCCGCCGACATCACCGTCACCTTCGGCGGGGCCAAGGCAGGCCTGCTGGCGGACCCGGGAGCGGATTTCGCCGGCCGGGTGGTGGTGGTCCCGATCGGCATTGAGGACTCGCTCCCGTGGCCCGCCATGCGACGCCTGGAGGCCGCCGACCTTGCCGACCTGCTCCCGCGCCCCGCGCGGCGCGCCCATAAGTATTCGCGGGGCGTCCTCGGAGTGATCGCCGGATCCCCGGCCTACCCCGGCGCCGCCGTGCTCGCCTGCCGCGGGGCGCTCTCCGCCGGCGTCGGGATGGTTCGCTACGTCGGGCCGCTGGAGGTCGCCGACCTCATCCGCCACAGCTGCCCGGAGGTGGTCTGCAGCACGGGCGCCGTGGCAGAGACCCACGTCCAGGCCTGGCTGGTCGGTTCGGGGATGGACGGCAAGGACGAGGACGAGATGCAGCGCGTCCGCGACGCCGTCGACTCCGGCCTGCCCACCGTGGCCGACGCCGGCGCCCTGCCCGTGCTGCCCGACGTGCTGGCCCCGCAGGTGGTGCTGACGCCGCACGCCGGCGAGCTGGCCACCCTGCTGCAGCGCCTCGGCGCGGACCTGGACCGGAAAGCCGTTGAGGCCTCCACCCTCGCTGCCGTGCGCCGCGCCGCCGGCCTGACCGAGGCCACCGTGCTGCTGAAGGGCGCCAGCACGCTGGTGGCGTCGCCGTACCAGGATTTCTACAGCCAGTCCGAGGGAACTCCCTGGCTGGCCAGCGCCGGAAGCGGCGATGTGCTGGCCGGAATCATCGGTGCGCTGCTCGCCCAGGTGGGCTCCGACGTCGGCCGTTTCCGGGCGAGGGGCATCGATCCGGACGAACGCTGGGCGGCCATTGCAGCCATGGGGGCTAGCTTGCACGGCCTCGCCGGAGCGGCAGCTGCAGCCGGCGGCCCACTGACTGCGGGGCGGATTTGCGAGGCACTACCCAAAATATGGGGTAAAGTCAGCACGCTTAGTAATTAATGGTGGGTCGGTAATAGTCCGGCCCACCCGCTACGGTAAGACCAAGTTCCGTGCAGGAAGTGCGTGATGACCTGCCGGACGCAGTGTTGGACGAGGTATAGGAGCACGAATGGAAGTCTGGCCCGGATCGGCTTACCCCCTGGGAGCCACGTTTGACGGCACCGGAACCAATTTCGCATTGTTCAGCGAGCACGCCGACAAGGTGGAACTTTGCCTCTTCGACGACGACGGGACCGAAACCCGGGTCACGCTCCGCGAAGTCGACGGTTATGTGTGGCACTGCTACCTGCCCCAGATTCAGCCGGGGCAGAAGTACGGCTACCGCGTGCATGGCCCCTATGACCCTGCCAATGGCCAGCGCTTCAACGCCAACAAGCTGCTCCTTGACCCCTACGCCAAGGCAGTCGCCGGCCAGATCGACTGGGATCCCGCCCTCTTCTCCTACAACATGGGCGACCCCTCCTCCCGCAACAACCAGGACTCGGCGCCGCACATGATGATGGGCGTGGTCATCAACCCGTTCTTCGACTGGGACAACGACCAGAACCTGCGCATCCCGTACCACAAGTCGGTCATCTACGAGGCGCACGTCAAGGGGCTCACCGAGCTGCACCCGGAGATTCCCGAGGAGCAGCGCGGCACGTACGCCGGCGTGGCGCACCCGGCCGTGATCTCGCACCTGCAGAAGCTGGGCGTCACCGCGATCGAGCTCATGCCCGTGCACCAGTTCGTCAACGACGGCACCCTGCAGGAGAAGGGCCTCAGCAACTACTGGGGCTACAACACCATCGGCTTCTTCGCGCCGCAGAACACCTACAGCTCCACCGGCGACACCGGCCAGCAGGTCCAGGACTTCAAAGCGATGGTCCGCTCGCTGCACCGGGCTGGCATTGAGGTCATCCTCGACGTCGTCTACAACCACACCGCCGAAGGCAACCACCTCGGGCCCACCCTGAGCTTCAAGGGCATCGACAACGAGGCCTACTACCGCCTGGTGGAGGACGACAAGCAGTACTACATGGACTACACGGGCACCGGCAATACCCTGAACGTCCGCCAGCCGCACTCCCTGCAGCTGCTGATGGATTCGCTGCGGTACTGGGTCACCGAGATGCACGTGGACGGGTTCCGCTTTGACCTCGCCGCCGCTTTGGCCCGGGAATTTTACGACGTCGACCGGCTCTCCACGTTCTTCGAACTCATCCAGCAGGATCCCGTGGTGTCCCAGGTGAAGCTCATCGCGGAGCCGTGGGACGTCGGGCCCGGCGGCTACCAGGTGGGCAACTTCCCGCCGCAGTGGACGGAATGGAACGGCAAGTACCGCGACACCGTGCGCGACTTCTGGCGCGGCGAACCCGCCACGCTGGGCGAGTTCGCCTCGCGCATCACCGGCTCGGCTGACCTCTACGAGCACTCTGGCCGCCGCCCGGTGGCGTCCATCAACTTCGTCACGGCGCACGACGGCTTTACCCTGCGCGACCTGGTCTCCTACAACGAGAAGCACAACGACGCCAACGGCGAGGACAACAAGGACGGCGAATCACACAACCGGTCCTGGAACTGCGGGGCAGAGGGCCCCTCGGACGATCCCAAGGTGCTGGCGCTCAGGGCACGGCAGCAGCGCAACTTCATCGCCACCATGCTGCTCTCACAGGGCGTGCCGATGATCCTGCACGGCGACGAAATGGGCCGGACACAGCAGGGCAACAACAACGGGTACTGTCAGGACTCCGAACTGACCTGGGTCAACTGGGACAGCGTGGACCAGCCGCTCGTCGAATTTACCGCAGCCGTCAATTCGCTGCGGGCCAAGCACCCCACCTTCCGGCGTAGCCGCTTCTTCGATGGCCGGCCGGTGCGGCGTGGAGAAGGCGAACGGTTGCCCGACATCGTATGGCTTGATCCCGACGGCAACCTGATGCAGCCGGAGGACTGGGACAGCGGCTTCGGCCGCTCCGTGGGCATGTTCCTCAACGGGGACGGCATCCAAGGCCATGACAGCCGTGGCCGCCGGATCACCGACGTGAACTTCGTGCTGTACTTCAACGCCCACGACGGCGACGTTGAGTTCACGCTGCCGCCGGACGAGTACGCACCGGCCTGGGACATCATCATCGACACCGCCGGTGAAGGCGCCGACTCCAAGCCCGCGGACGCCGGAACCATCCTGTCCGTCGCCGCCAAGTCCCTGGTGGTGCTGCGGGCCCACAGCGCACCGACGGTGGAGCCCGATCATTCCGTGGCTGCCTCGCTCGCGGCCCTGACCCAGACCGCCACCACTGAGACCGCGGCGCTCACTGCACCCGCCATTCCCGAACCGGCGAACACCAAGAAGGCTGCGGCGGAGCCGGCTGTTGAGCCTGCGGCCGATCCTGCTGAGGAGCCGGCTGCTGAGCCTGCACCGGAGCCGGCTGTTGAGCCCGAAGCGGAGCCTGCTGCACCGCCCGCGAAGGCCGCGGAGGATCAGCCGGCGAAAGAGCCGGCACGAAAGCCCTCGGGCCGGCGGGCCGGCAACTCGAAGCCGGGCAAGCCGGCAGGGGAGGGCGCATGAAAACGCCCGTCTCCACGTACCGGCTGCAGATCAGGCAGGGGTTTACGCTGTTCGATGCCGCTGAAGCCGTGCCGTACCTGCACTCGCTCGGCGTTGACTGGGTCTACCTGTCACCGGTCCTGACTGCCGAACAGGGCTCCGACCACGGGTACGACGTCACCGATCCCTCCGCCGTCGACCCCGAACGGGGCGGCCCGGAGGGCCTGGCGGCTGTTTCCAAGGCGGCCCGGGCCGCCGGCATGGGCGTGCTGATCGACATCGTGCCCAACCACGTCGGCGTGGCCACTCCGGCGCAGAACCCCTGGTGGTGGTCGCTGCTCAAGGAAGGGCGCCAGTCCCGCTATGCCGAAGCGTTCGACGTCGACTGGGACCTTGCCGGGGGACGCATCCGGATACCTGTCCTCGGCAGCGATGACGATTTGGACCAGCTTGAAATCAAGGACGGTGAGCTGCGGTACTACGACCACCGCTTCCCGCTGGCCGACGGCAGCTACACCGAGGGCGACTCCCCGCGCGACGTCCATGCCCGGCAGCACTACGAACTTATCGGCTGGCGGCGCGCGGACAACGAGCTGAACTACCGCCGCTTCTTCGCGGTGAACACGCTCGCTGGCGTCCGCGTGGAAATCCCGGCCGTCTTCGATGAGGCACATGAGGAAGTGGGGCGCTGGTTCCGCGAGGGGCTCGCCGATGGGCTGCGGATCGACCACCCGGACGGCCTGGCCGACCCCGAGGGGTACCTGAAGCGGCTGCGGGAAGCCACCGGTGGTGCCTACCTGCTGATCGAAAAGATCCTCGAACCGGGGGAGCAGCTGCCGGCCAGCTTCGAGTGCGAGGGCACCACGGGCTACGACGCCCTCGCCGACGTCGACCGGGTTTTCGTGGATCCGCGCGGCCAGGAACCACTGGACCGGCTGGACGCTTCGCTGCGCGGCGGGCAGCCGGCTGACTACGAGGACATGATCCGCGGAACCAAGCGCCGGATCACCGACGGCATCCTCCACTCGGAGATCCTGCGGCTGGCCCGGCTGGTTCCGGGCGATGCCGGGCTCCCCGCTGAAGCCGCGGCCGACGCCATCGCGGAGATCATCGCCGCCTTCCCGGTCTACCGCACGTACCTGCCGGAGGGCGCGGAGGTCCTGAAGGAAGCGTGCGAGCTCGCCGCCCGCAGGCGGCCGGAACTGGACCAGGCCATCCAGGCTTTGCAGCCGCTGCTGCTGGACACGGACCTGGAGCTTGCCCGGCGCTTCCAGCAGACCTCGGGCATGGTCATGGCCAAGGGCGTGGAGGACACTGCATTCTTCCGTTACAACCGGCTGGGTACCCTCACGGAGGTGGGCGCCGACCCCACCGAGTTTTCCGTGGAGCCGGACGAGTTCCATGCCCGTATGGCCCGCCGGCAGGCCGAGCTTCCGCTCTCCATGACGACGCTCAGCACCCACGACACAAAGCGAAGCGAGGACACCCGGGCGCGGATCTCGGTCATCTCCGAAGTTGCCGGCGAATGGGAACAAGCCCTGAACCGGCTGCGCGAACTGGCCCCGCTGCCGGACGGCCCGCTGTCAGCCCTGCTGTGGCAGGCCATCGCCGGCGCCTGGCCCGCCAGCCGGGAACGCCTGCAGTATTACGCGCTGAAGGCTGCACGCGAAGCCGGGAACTCGACCAATTGGACCGATCCCGATCCGGCGTTCGAGGAGCAGCTGGCCGCCGCCGTCGACGCCGCGTTCGACAACCCTGCGGTGCGGGCTGAAGTCGAGGCGCTTGTGGAACTCCTGGAGCCGTATGGTGCCTCCAACTCCTTGGCGGCCAAGCTCGTGCAGCTGACCATGCCCGGCGTCCCGGACGTGTACCAGGGCACGGAGTTCTGGGACCGGTCGCTCACGGACCCGGACAACCGCCGCCCGTTCAGCTTCGAGAACCGGCGCGCGGCGCTGGAACAGCTCGATGCCGGCCACCTGCCCCCGTCATTCACCGACCAGGCCGCCAAGCTGCTGGTGACCTCGCGCGCGCTGCGGCTGCGACGGGAACGGCCCCAGCTGTTCACCGGCTACCGCCCGGTCAGTGCCAGCGGCCCCGCCGCCGGGCACCTGCTGGGTTTCGACCGCGGCACCCCGGCAGCGCCGGGCGCGCTGACCCTCGCCACCCGGCTGCCCTACGGACTGGAACAGTCGGGCGGATGGCGGGAGACCGCCGTCGAACTCGAAACCGCCATGAAGGACGAACTGACCGGTGCCGGCTTTGGACCGGGAGCTGTGAAGATCGCCGATATCTTCCGGACCCTCCCCGTCGCGCTGCTGGTGCCACAGACAGGAGGAAAGCCATGACGCACGCAGCCCCGGCAACCTATCCCCGCGAAGCAGCGAAACCCGTGCAGGGCCCGGAGCGCTTCGACGTCTGGGCGCCCCTCGCTGAATCCGTGACGCTGCTGGCCGGCGGGGAACGCTACGCCATGCAGCGCCGTCCTGGCGCCGAACCCGAGAACGAGGGCTGGTGGACAGCGCCGGAGGCGCCAGCCAAGGGCGACGTGGACTACGGGTACCTCCTGGACGGCGACGAAACTCCGCTTCCGGATCCCAGGACCCGGCGCCAGCCCGATGGCGTCCACTCACTGTCCCGCACGTTCGACCCAGCCGCGCACAGCTGGCAGGAAGACGGCTGGCAGGGCAGGGAGCTGCAAGGGGCGGTCATCTACGAACTCCACCTCGGTACGTTCACACCCGAAGGGACGCTCGACGCGGCCGCGGGAAAGCTGGACTACCTTGCCGGCATGGGCGTGGACTTCATCGAACTGCTGCCCGTCAACGCGTTCAATGGCACGCACAACTGGGGCTATGACGGCGTGCAGTGGTTCGCCGTCCACGAGGGCTACGGCGGCCCGGAGGCGTACCAGCGGTTCGTGGACGCCGCCCACGCAGCGGGTCTCGGCGTGATCCAGGACGTGGTCTACAACCACCTCGGCCCCAGCGGGAACTACCTGCCGCGGTTCGGGCCCTACCTCAAAAAGGGCGAGGGCAACACCTGGGGTGACTCCGTGAACCTGGACGGGCCCGGCTCCGACCATGTGCGCCGGTTCATCCTCGACAACGTGGCCATGTGGCTGCGCGACTACCGCGTTGACGGTCTGCGGCTGGACGCTGTTCACGCCCTGAAGGACGAGCGGGCGGTCCACATCCTGGAGGACTTCGGGGCGCTGGCCCACCAGATCTCCGCCGAGGTGGGACGGCCGCTGACGCTCATTGCCGAATCCGACCTCAACAACCCTCGGCTGCTGTATCCGCGGGACGTCAACGGGTACGGGCTGGAGGGGCAGTGGAGCGACGACTTCCACCACGCCGTCCACGTCAACATCACCGGCGAAACCACAGGCTACTACGGTGACTTCGACTCGCTCGCGGCCCTGGCCAAGGTGCTCCGGGACGGCTTCTTCCACGACGGAAGCTACTCGAGCTTCCGGGAACGCCACCACGGCAGGCCAATCGATTTCAGCGCCGTCCACCCGGCTGCCCTGGTGGTCTGCTCGCAGAACCACGACCAGATCGGCAACCGCGCCACCGGGGACCGGCTTTCGCAGACGCTGCCTTACGGGAGCCTGGCGCTCGCCGCCGTGCTGACCTTGACCGGCCCCTTCACGCCCATGCTGTTCATGGGCGAGGAATACGGGGCCACCACGCCGTGGCAGTTCTTCACCTCCCATCCGGAGCCGGAACTCGGCAAGGCCACCGCGGAAGGCCGGATCAAGGAGTTCGAACGCATGGGGTGGGATCCCGCCGTCGTGCCCGATCCCCAGGATCCCGAGACGTTCCGAAGGTCCAAGCTGGACTGGGCGGAAGCGGACGACGGGGATCACGCCCGGCTGCTGGAGCTGTACCGTTCGCTCACCGCCCTGCGCCGCTCCACGCCGGACCTCACCAAGCTGGGCTTTGAGGACACGCAGGTGGAGTTCGACGAGGTCGCCCGGTGGCTGCGGTTCCGGCGCGGCGGCGTGCAGGTGCTGCTCAACTTCTCCGAGCAGCCGGTGCGCCTTGAGGGTGCGGGAACGGCCCTGCTGCTGGCCACTGACGACGCCATCCGGCTGGAAGGCGAGCGCGTGGAGCTCGGGCCGCTCAGCGCCGCCGTCGTCAGCGACTGAGTGAATTGCCAGGGCTGGCGTCCACCTCCCGTGACCGGATGGTGGACGCCAGCCCCGCAGCCTTGGTGCGGCTGGCAGGATGGAGCACATGACTTATGTGGCCTCGGACACCCGCTATGACACCATGCCGTACCGCCGCGTCGGACGCAGCGGCCTCAAACTGCCGGCCATCTCGCTGGGCCTGTGGCACAACTTCGGCGACGACAAGCGCTTCGACGAACAGCGCGCCATCCTGCGCCGCGCGTTCGACCTCGGCGTCAACCACTTCGACCTCGCCAACAACTACGGCCCGCCGGACGGATCCGCGGAGACCAACTTCGGCCGCCACCTGCAGGACGACTTCAAGCCCTACCGCGACGAACTGGTTATCTCCACCAAGGCCGGTTACTACATGTGGCCCGGCCCGTACGGCGAATGGGGCTCGCGGAAGTACCTGATCTCCAGCCTGGACCAGTCTCTGCAGCGGATGGGCCTGGACTACGTGGACATCTTCTACAGCCACCGCCCGGATCCTGAGACGCCGCTGGAGGAGACCATGGGCGCGCTCGATTACGCCGTCCGCTCCGGCAAGGCCCTCTACGCGGGCATCTCCTCCTACACCCCGGAGCAGACGCTCGAGGCCGCCCGCATCCTGAAGGAACTCGGCACCCCGCTGCTTATCCACCAGCCCAGCTACTCCATGCTGAACCGCTGGACCGAGAACGGCTCGCCGAACCTCTATGAGGCGCTGGACCAGGTGGGCGCCGGCTCCATCGCGTTCTCCCCGCTGGCCCAGGGCATGCTGACGGACCGCTACCTCAACGGCGTTCCGGCCGACTCCCGTGCCGCCAAAGCGAGGTTCCTGTCCGAATCGTCCCTGACCGAGGACAAGCTGGACAGGGTCCGGGGGCTGAACGCCATCGCCGCCGGCCGCGGACAGTCGCTCGCGCAGATGGCCATCGCCTGGATCCTGCGCGACCAGCCCAAGGGCTCCCCGGTGACCTCGGCGCTCGTCGGGGCATCCAGTGTCAGGCAGCTCGAGGACACCCTGGCCGCGATCAACAACCTTGGGTTCAGCGCCGAGGAACTGACGGCGATCGACGAGTTCGCCGTCGAATCGGACATCAACCTCTGGGCGCAGCCGGTCTGAACGCGCGTTTCAAAAATGACACGTAATCAAGCGGCCGGGGACGGCGGGAACAAAGCCGGCCCCGGCGGCGTTTGGTTAGACTGATAAGTGCGCCGCGTGGCGCGGTGCCCGTCAGACGCCGTCGTACAGCAAGGTACTGACGCGCAGGGCACATGAAGTTTGTTCTCAAAGGAGTTCCGTGTCTTCAAATCCGATTCGTGTAGCAATTGTCGGCGTGGGTAACTGTGCCGCTTCCCTGGTTCAGGGTGTCCATTACTACCGGGATGCCGACCCCCAGGCCACGATTCCGGGTCTGATGCACGTTGAGTTCGGCAAGTACCACGTCAACGACGTCCAGTTCGTTGCCGCGTTCGACGTGGACGGCAAGAAGGTCGGCGTCGACCTGGCCGACGCGATCCTGGCCAGCGAAAACAACACCATCAAGCTTGCCGAGGTCCCGCCGACCGGCGTGACGGTCCAGCGCGGCCACACCCTGGACGGCCTTGGCCGGTACTACCTGGAGACCATCGAGCAGTCCACCAAGGAACCTGTCGACGTCGTCCAGGCCCTGAAGGACGCCAAAGCCGATGTCATGGTCTGCTACCTGCCGGTCGGCTCGCAGGAAGCCGCGGAGTTCTACGCGCAGGCCGCGATCGACGCCGGGGTGGCGTTCGTGAACGCGCTGCCGGTCTTCATCGCCGGCACCAAGGAATGGGCCGACAAGTTCACCGCCGCCGGTGTGCCGATTGTGGGCGATGACATCAAGAGCCAGATCGGTGCCACCATCACGCACCGTGTCATGGCGAAGCTGTTCGAGGACCGCGGTGTGACGCTGGACCGCACGTACCAGCTCAACGTCGGCGGCAACATGGACTTCAAGAACATGCTCGAGCGCGACCGCCTTGAGTCCAAGAAGATCTCCAAGACCCAGGCCGTGACCTCCAACGTCGAGGCCGAACTGGCTGCGAAGGACGTCCACATCGGCCCGTCCGACTACGTGCAGTGGCTGGATGACCGCAAGTGGGCGTTCGTGCGCCTGGAGGGCCGGAACTTCGGCGACGCGCCGGTCTCCCTGGAGTACAAGCTCGAGGTGTGGGACTCGCCGAACTCGGCCGGTGTGATCATCGATGCGATCCGTGCGGCGAAGATCGGCCTGGACCGGGGCATCGGCGGCCCGCTGATCTCGGCGTCGAGCTACTTCATGAAGTCCCCGCCGGAGCAGTTCAACGACGACCTCGCCCGCGAAAAGGTGGAGGCCTTCATCCGCGGCGACCTCGACCGCTAACCCCGGACGCTCCATCACCTCCTGCAGGTTTTAACGCGATGCTCCCTCACCCTCGGGTGGGGGAGCACCGCTGTTTAAGCGTGCTCTTCATAGCGTCGGATCGCGTGGCTCGCCTGGGCAAGGGCGAGCAGCTTCAGGACCAGCTGGCCGTGCAGATGCATCCCGACGGCCGCCGTCATGATCAGCTCATTGACGTCTTCCGGCGCCGTTGCGGCCGAAATATCCACTGCGGCAATCGCATCCACCGCCTGGCTGTAGGCGTCGAGCAGCTCCGCTGTGACAGGAACGCCGAGGCTTTCCATCAGGACCAGTTGGGCATTGAGGGCGTTCCTGGCGTCGCTCGGGATGTCCGGCCAGTTCCGGAAACGCACGACGGCGTCACCCGCCGGTGTGCGCAGGTCGCCGTGCTCCGCGCTCACGTCGTCGAGGCCCAGCACCGTGCGCTGGATCGCGGCCAACAGCTCAAGGCGGGGTGCGCCGCCGTCGGCCATTCTGAGGAGCATGCCGATCTGGGCGATATTCAGCCCGACCACACGGCGCAGGGCCTGGATCAGTTCCAGCCGGCTCACGTGCTGTTCCGAATACTCAGCCCGGGTGGCGTGAATGGAACGGCCCGCTGGCAGCAGCCCTTCGCGGAGGTAGAACTTGATGCTCGCGGGGGAGACTCCCGTCCGCGCGCTGAGTTCCTTCAGCTGCATGCCCGCTCCGTTCCTCGGCGAATGGTGGTCCTTTGGATAGCTGTCGCCGGGCTGGCTATCCTGATGTACACCGCTGGATAGTGCTTCTATCCTAGGTGCATGGAGCCTTGGAATGTACTGCTTGCCAGCCACGTCATTGCCGCCCTTTTTGTCCTTGCCATCGGACCGGTCCAAATCCTCCGGCGCCGCCGCGACCGCATCCACCGCACGATGGGACACCTGTGGGTCGCGGCCATGTACTACGTCTGTTTCAGCAGCTTCTGGATTGTCAGTGACGGGCATTTCAGCTGGCTCCACGGGCTCTCGGCGTTCACGATCGTGACCGTCACGCTCGGGCTCGTCAGCGCGGTGCGCCGGAACATCCCCGCGCACCGGGGAAACATGATCGGGAGCTATATCGGCATCGCCGTGGCGTTCGGCTTCGCCGTCTCGGCGCCGGGCCGGGCCATTCCCCGCCTGCTGGCCGAGGATCTGCCGACGGCCCTGTACGTTGCCGCCCTGGTGGCGCTCAGCGTCGCCGTCGTGTTTGTTTCCCTGCGGCGCGGCGAGGGCAGGCGAATCCAGCACGCGGGACGCCGGATGGACCAGCCCACGGCAGCTGCATCTTCAGAAGGGGCCGTGGCCGGCCCGAAGTAAGCGCCGCACCGCCAAACGCTTCCTCACCTTTTGAACTGCTCCCCGGAAGTTGGACTGAAATATTCAGTTCCGTTTTGTGGGGGGCAGTTTTATGCGTGCGTCTAGTTCGTTGTCAGAGGTCCAGCGCA
>NZ_JBNHFL010000054.1:0-13927 GCF_059090205.1 Arthrobacter sp. CMU6 | reverse complement strand
TCCGCGAACGCCTCCTCACCCTCCCGCCGGAAACCACCGTCAGGACCGGACACGGAGAAAACACCACCATCGCCGCCGAACGCGAAACCCTCGCCAAGGTGGCCCAGTAAAAAGCGGTGAACAGCGAACGGCCCCCGTCCTGCGGTGGGGGCCGTTCGCTGTGCCATTTAAGCTGCAATGCCGCACAGCCGGGTCCGTGTACCCGTAAGGCGGGGCACACATTCTGTGGCCGCCCGGAGCCGCCCCGCCCCCGTGTCATGTTCTTGACATTGACTGTGAGCTGACGCACTCTGTTGCATAAACCGAATCCTGTTGATTACTACGGAACACGAGAGGATCCCACGCGCGGTCCCACGTAGAAAGTCATAGTCGTGGACGTGGCCTCAGTGGCCCTGGAGTCCCGGGACCCGCCGAACCTGTCCGCGGGGTGAAATGCAGCCCCCTGCATGTAAGCTCCGCCAATACCCAGTAAGGAAACCTTTATGACAATCAAAGGTGATGTCACAACCGACAAGAACAGTACACACAGACCGAACTCCCGCCGGCTCACGGTGTCCGACGTCAATGTTGTGGACCAGCGGATGCTTAAGAAGGCCCTCGGCGGCACCATCGTGGGCAACACCATGGAGTGGTACGACGTCGGCGTGTTCGGCTACCTCATCACCACCATGGGTCCGGTATTCCTGCCAGAAGCGGACAGGACGGTCCAGACCCTGTTCCTGCTCGGCACCTTCGCGGCAACCTTCATTGCCCGGCCCGTTGGCGGCGTCGTCTTCGGCTGGCTTGGCGACAAGGTAGGCCGGCAGAAGGTGCTCGCCGCCACCCTCATGCTGATGGCGGCCAGCACCTTCGCCGTCGGCCTCCTGCCCGGCTACGCGCAAATAGGCATCTGGGCGGCCGCGCTGCTGGTTCTTTTGAAGCTCGTGCAGGGCTTCTCCACGGGTGGTGAGTATGCAGGAGCCACCACATTTGTGTGTGAATACGCCCCCGACAAGCGCCGCGGCTTCTACGCCAGCTTCCTGGACATGGGCTCCTACATCGGGTTTGCCCTGGGCGCTGCCACGGTCTCGATCCTGCAGGTTACACTCGGCGAGGCCGCCATGGAGGAATGGGGCTGGAGGCTGCCGTTCCTGGTGGCCGGACCACTCGGCCTGATCGCCATCTACTTCCGCAACAAGATCGAGGAATCGCCCCAGTTCCAGGCAACCCTTGGTGCGCAGGAGGCAGCCTCCGTCGCAGCAGCTGCCGGCAACAATACCGATGCCCGGGGGCCGGTAGGCATCATGAAAAGCCACTGGCGCCAGATTGTGCTGGCCATGATCCTGGCCGGGGCTGCCAATACCGTCGGCTATGCCCTGACGTCCTACATGCCCACATACCTGACCGAATCCAAGGGCTACGACCCGGTCCACGGCACGCTGCTGACCATTCCGGTGCTGCTGGTGATGTCGTTGTGCATCCCGCTCACCGGCAAGCTTTCGGACCGCATCGGACGGCGCCCGGTCCTGTGGATCGGCGCCGGAAGCACAGTCCTGTTCGCCGTCCCCGCCTTCATGCTGATCGGCATTGGCAGCGTCTGGTCCACCCTGGCGGGCCTGTCCCTGATTGCCTTCCCCGTGACGTTCTACGTTGCCAACCTCGCATCAGCGCTTCCGGCTCTGTTCCCCACGTCATGCCGTTACAGCAGCATGGGCATCGCCTACAACTTCTCGGTGGCGATCTTCGGCGGGACAACGCCATTCCTCGTCCAGGGCCTGATTGAGGCCACCGGGGACGACATGGCCCCCGCGTACTACCTCATGGCTACATCGGCCATCGGGGCGGTGGCCATCTATTTCCTTCGTGAGTCCGCCCGCCGCCCACTGCCAGGCTCCATGCCGAGCGTGGACACCGAGGCGGAGGCGCATGAGCTCGTCGCAACGCAGGATGTGTGGCGCTAACCGCGCCCCCTACATGGCAGTGTCCCCGTCGCATGAACGACGGGGACACTACTTTTGCTGCTTGTGTTTTCGGCCAGCATTAGGCAGCGAAAAGGGCTGTCCGCACCGCCTTCTCAAAGCCGTCCACGTGTTCGCGGGCCAACTCTGCCGCCCGGGCCTCGTCTCCTGCGATTACCGCTTCAAGCAGGTCGACGTGCTCGTGCACATGCCCGGAAAGGTTCGGCAGGCGGTCCAGGACCATGCACCAAATGCGTGTTGCCAGATTGTCATAGCGGATCAGCGCATCTTCCAGGTGCGGATTTGCCGCTGCGGCGTAGATTCCCTGATGCACCCGGGCGTCCAGGCGCAGGGTCTCCACCACAGACGCGCTCGCTACGTCGAAGGCCTCCACTTCCTCGACAATGAGGCGGAGGCGATCCCGGGCGGCCGCCGTGGCCACCCGTGCAGCACGGGAGGCTGCCAGTGGCTCCAGCTGGGCACGGATTTCCGAGATGAAGGCGAGGTCCGTGACCTCGACGCGCGTCGCGAAGGTGCCGCGCCGCGGGTAGGTCACCACCAGCCGGTCCACCTCGAGCCGTTTCAGCGCTTCCCTGACCGGGGTGCGCCCCACGCCGAGCTCCTTGGCGATCCCCTCGTCGTAGAGCGGATCACCGGGCCGGATCTCCAGGGTCAGCAGGCTGTCGCGTATCCGTTCATAGGCCACATCGGCCAGGGACCTCGAACCTCCGGCCTCCGTTACCGCCAAAGCTTCAAACGCCACCGCTCCGCCTCTCCTGTGGGCCAACATTCGCCTATTGACCTCATCCGCACACCAGTATACGCTGGCCATCAGCCCTGATATATCAATAAGGTGATCAGCCATATATCTAAAGGATGCGACATGACCCTTGTGGACACAGCCACCCAAACCAGCCCGGCTGCCCAGACAGAAGCCTCTGAAGAAACCAAAACCGGCAAGTTCGTGCTCACACTGTCGTGTGTCGAACGTGCAGGCATCGTTCAGGCGGTAACCACGTTCCTGTTTGAGCGGGGATTCAACATCGAAGAGCACCAGCAGTTCGACGACGGCCTCCGCCAGACCCTGCACCTGCGCACCGCCTTCTCGGGAGCCACGGATTACGACCTGCAGGCACTCCAGGAGGAGTTCCGCCCCATCGCGGAACGCTTTGAGATGAAGTTCAACGTCTACGACGAGACCAAGCAGCGCGTTCTGGTCATGGTGTCCAAGTTCGGGCACTGCCTCAATGACCTGATTTTCCGCTGGCGGGGCGGCAGCCTTGGCGGAGACCTGGCACTGGTGGTTTCCAACCACGAGACGCACCGGGCAATGGCCGAAGCGGCCGGCCTGCCTTTCGTGCACATTCCCGTGACCCCGGAAACCAAGCAGGATGCTGAGCGACGCCTGCTCGAGCTCGTGGATGAGTACAACATCGACCTCGTCGTCCTGGCCCGTTACATGCAGGTGCTTTCCGATGACCTGTGCCGGTCCCTCGAGGGCAGGGCCATCAACATCCACCACTCGTTCCTGCCCGGGTTCAAGGGCGCGCGCCCCTACCACCAGGCCTACGCCCGCGGCGTAAAGCTTGTGGGCGCAACTGCCCACTACGTCACCGCCGACCTTGACGAGGGCCCGATCATTGAGCAGGAAGTCATCCGCGTCGACCACAGCTACGGACCCACCACGCTCTCCACCATCGGACGGGACGCCGAGGCCCTTGCGTTGTCCCGCGCAGTGCGGTGGCACTGCGAGCACCGCGTACTGATCGACCAGTCCAGCACCGTCGTCTTCCGCTAAAGCAGCCATTTACAGGCTGCCGGCGCTTATTACTTAAATCTGCAGGAGAAACCACATGGCATCGACTCCACGTATTGTCATCATCGGAGCCGGCATTGTCGGCACCAACCTGGCCGACGAACTGGTCGCCCGGGGCTGGAACAACATCACTGTCCTGGACCAGGGACCTTTGAATATGCCGGGAGGCTCGACGTCGCACGCCCCTGGCCTGGTCTTCCAGACCAATCCGTCCAAGTCCATGGCGCTCTTCGCGAAGTACACGGTGGAAAAGCTGCTGTCGCTAACAGAGGACGGCGTGAGCTGCTTCAACCAGGTGGGCGGCCTGGAGGTCGCCACCACCGAGACCCGCCTCGCGGATCTGAAGCGGAAGCTCGGCTACGCCGCCTCGTGGGGCATCGAAGGACGGATCCTCACCCGCGAAGAATGCAAGGAGCTGTACCCGCTCCTGAACGAAGAAGACATCCTGGGCGGCCTCCACGTCCCCAGCGATGGCCTGGCACTGGCCGCCCGCGCCGTCCAGCTGCTGATCAAGCGCACCGAAGCCGCGGGTGTGAAGTACATCGGCAACACCGCGGTCACCGGCATTGAGCAGTCCGGCCGCCGCGTCACGGGCGTCCAGACCGCCGACGGCTTGATCCCGGCCGATATCGTGGTGTCCTGCGCCGGTTTCTGGGGCGCGAAGATCGGCGAAATGATCGGCATGTCCGTCCCGCTCCTGCCTTTGGCCCACCAGTACGTGAAGACCACACCGGTACCGGCGCAGCAGGGCAGGAACGAACTGCCCAACGGCGCCTCCCTGCCGATCCTGCGCCACCAGGACCAGGACCTTTACTACCGCGAACACGGCGACCGCTACGGCATCGGCTCCTACGCCCACCGCCCCATGCCCGTGGACCTTGACGAACTGGGCACCTACGCCCCCGAGACCGTCAGCGAACACAATATGCCCTCCCGACTGGACTTCACCCTGGAGGACTTCCTCCCGGCCTGGGAGGCGACCAAGGAGCTGCTTCCGGCGCTGCGTGAAAGCGAGATCGAGGACGGCTTCAACGGCATCTTCTCCTTCACCCCTGACGGCGGGTCCCTGGTGGGCGAGTCCAAGGAACTGGACGGCTTCTTCGTCGCCGAAGCCGTGTGGGTGACCCACTCGGCCGGCATCGCCCGTGCCGTGGCGGAACTGCTGACCACCGGCAAGTCCGGGATCGACCTGGGCGACTGCGACATCCACCGCTTCGAGGACGTGCAGCTCACCCCCGAATACGTCAGCGAAACCTCGCAGCAGAACTTCGTGGAGATCTATGACGTCCTCCACCCGCTCCAGCCCAAGCTCTCCCCGCGCAACCTGCGCGTCAGCCCCTTCCACGCCCGGCACAAGGAGCTCGGAGCCTTCTTCCTGGAGTCCGGCGGGTGGGAGCGGCCGTACTGGTTCGAATCCAACGCCACCCTCCTCAAGGAAATGCCCGCGGAATGGTTGCCGCCGGCCCGGGACGCCTGGTCCAACATGTTCAGCTCTCCGATCGCCGCCGCTGAGGCGTGGAAGACCCGCACGGCCGTGGCCATGTACGACATGACGCCGCTGAAGCGCCTGGAAGTATCCGGTCCCGGCGCCCTAAAGCTGCTTCAGGAGCTGACGACGGCGGACCTGGACAAGAAGCCCGGCGCGGTGACCTACACCCTCCTGCTCGACCACGCCGGCGGCGTGCGCAGCGACATCACGGTTGCCCGCCTGAGCGAGGACACCTTCCAGCTCGGAGCCAACGGCAACATCGACACCGCCTATTTCACGAGGGCGGCCCGGCACCAGACACAAAGCGGATCCGCTTCGGACTGGGTCCAGGTCCGCGACACCACGGGCGGCACCTGCTGCATCGGCCTCTGGGGCCCCCTGGCCCGCGATCTGGTCAGCCAGGTCAGCGACGATGACTTCTCCAACGAGGGCCTGAAGTACTTCCGGGCCAAGAGCGTTGTCATCGGTGGCGTCCCCGTCACGGCCATGCGGCTGTCCTACGTCGGCGAACTCGGCTGGGAGCTGTACACCAGCGCCGACAACGGACAACGGCTCTGGGACGCGCTCTGGCAGGCAGGACAGCCCTTCGGCGTCATCGCGGCCGGCCGGGCGGCGTTCAGCTCCCTGCGCCTGGAAAAGGGCTACCGCTCCTGGGGAACGGACATGACCACCGAACACGACCCCTATGAAGCGGGCCTCGGCTTCGCCGTCAAGATGGCCAAGGAGAGCTTCATCGGCAAGGCCGCGCTCGAAGGCCGCACCGAAGAGGGCTCCGCCCGCCGTCTGCGGTGCCTGACCGTCGATGACGGCCGGTCCATCGTCCTGGGCAAGGAACCCGTGTTCTACAAGGAACAGGCCGTCGGCTACATCACCAGCGCCGCCTACGGATACACCGTGGCCAAACCCATCGCCTACGCCTACCTCCCCGGAACCGTCTCCACCGGCGACTCCGTCGAGATCGAATACTTCGGCCGCCGCATCAGGGCCACCGTCACCGAAGACCCCCTGTACGACCCGAAAATGACCAGGCTCCGCGGCTAAACAGCCCACAGGGCCTTGGGGGCACGCGGCCCGCCTCATCCTCGCAACGGGAGACGGGCCGCGTGCAGCCCCCTTTCCGCTCCAGCCTCTACCAGCCCAGGAATGAACAAATGATCGGTTCAGAAACAATTAACGACTACCTCGGCAGGCTTGCCTCCCGGAAGCCCACCCCTGGTGGGGGCGCGGCCGCGGCGCTCCACGCGGCGCAGGGTGCGGCCCTGGTGGCGATGGTGGCACGGTTCAGCACCGGCGAGAAATATGAGCAGCATGCTGAGACAACCTCCAGAATCATTGCCGCCGCCGACTTGCTCGTCGGCGAGACGCTGGGGCTGGCCGACGCCGACGAAGCCGCCTTCAAGGCTGTGATCGCCTCCTACAAGCTGCCCGCCGCAACCGACTATGAGCGTGCAGCGCGCGCAGCCGCCATCAACGACGCACTTGGCCAGGCTGCCCAGCCTCCGGCCCGTCTGATTGAGCTGTCAGGTGCGGTCGTGGAGCTCGCGGCCGAACTTCTTGACATTGCCAATCCCAATGTCATCAGCGACATTGCCGCAGCCGCCGATGCGGCCAGGGCTGCGGCTACCACAGCCCGCGTCAACATCGACATCAACGTCGTCGCCATCAAGGACGCCCAGGCCCGCGCGGCCCTGGCAGAACAGACTGACGGGCTGGAAGAAAAAGTCGTTTTGGCTGCTGACTCACTCTCACGTCAGGTACGGGAAAGGATCCTCCGATGACGGCCGCCCTGCTCTCCGGCAAGCCCCTCGCCAAACTGATCCAGCAGCAGGCCACTGCCCAGGCCACAGCGCTGGCCGAAGAAGGCTCACGCCCAACCCTCGCCGTTGTGGTGGCGACGGAGGACAGCTCAACACACTGGTACGTGCGCTCCATAGAGCGCGCGGCGGAAAACGCCGGCATCGGCTGCAGGATCATCGACGTCGGCCACGATGCGACCGAACAGGTGCTCATCGCGGTGCTGAAGGACCTCAGCGCCGAACCCTCCGTCAACGGCATCATCCTGCAGACTCCCCTGCCTCCCGGCGTCAAAACCCAGGAACTGGTCAGGCACATCGCCCCGGAAAAGGACATCGACGGCGCGAACCCGCTGAGCCTGGGACTTCTTGCGGTCGGGGAACGTGCCTTCGCCCCGGCGACGGCACGCTCCGTGGTGGAAATACTGGACCACTTCGAAATTCCGGTGGCCGGCCGCCACGTGGTGGTGGTGGGCCGTTCCACGGTTGTCGGAAAGCCGCTCTCGCTGCTGCTGCTGCAGAAGGACGCCACCACCACCGTCTGCCATTCGAAGTCCGGGCCCCTCGGGAAATACACCAAGACGGCCGACGTCGTGGTTGTTGCGGCTGGCCGCACCGGGCTGCTGACCGGGACGGATATTGCTGAGCATTCTGTGGTCATCGATGTGGGAACCAATGTGCTCTCCGATGGCTCACTCGCCGGCGACGTCGACGAAGCTAGTGTCCGTCCGGTCGCTGCCGCGCTGACGCCTGTGCCCGGCGGCGTGGGCTCGGTCACCACCGCACTGCTCCTTCTCCACACCGCCGAAGCGGCGCGCGAACAGTCCCGCGCAACCCGCACGCCAGTCCTCACCCGGTGACCGCGGCAGTCATGGCACGCAGCACTGTCGAACAGCCCACCGGCACCAAGGTCGTGGCGGACTGGAGCGCGCTCGTGCCCTAGGCACCACCCGCCCTAACTGCCCTGCAAAGAATCCAAGGAAGATCCCATGGCCTCTAAAGCCCCCCGCCACAACATCGACGAGTCGAAGCTGACCGTCAGCAAACCCAAAACCAAGGCCGTGGGCATCCCCGCAGTGGCCAACGCCCTGAAAATATCGCTGGAACAGATGGGCCCGCTGCGCAGTGTCCAGACGCTGATGGCTGTCAACCAGATAGACGGCTTCGACTGCATGGGCTGCGCCTGGCCGGAACATGAGAAGCGCAACGCCGCGGAATTCTGCGAGAACGGCGCGAAGGCTGTGGCGGAGGAGGCCACCCGGCGCCGGGTCAGCCCGGAGTTTTTCGCCAGGCATTCCGTCGCCGACCTGAAGACCCGTGATGACTACTGGCTGGGGCAGCAGGGAAGGCTGACCCACCCGATGGTCCTGGATGAGGGCGCAACCCACTACAGGCCCATTGGCTGGGACGATGCCCTGGAGCTGGTGGCCCAGGAACTCAGAGACATGGATGACCCCGACCAGAGCGTTTTCTACACGTCAGGGAGGACCTCCAACGAGGCGGCGTTTGTTTACCAGCTGCTCGTCCGCGGCGTGGGCACGAACAACCTTCCGGACTGTTCAAACATGTGCCACGAATCCTCCGGCTCGGCGCTGGTGGAGACCATAGGCATCGGCAAGGGTTCTGTCAGTCTCAAGGACCTGGAAACGGCATCCCTCATCTTCGTGGCGGGCCAGAACCCGGGCACGAACCACCCGCGCATGCTCAGCGCGCTGGAGAAGGCCAAGAAAAACGGCGCGGCCATCGTGTCCGTCAATCCGCTCCCCGAGGCCGGACTCCTGCATTTTGAGAACCCGCAGACCGTCGCCGGAACGCTGGTGGGCACGCAGCTCACTGATGACTTCCTGCAGATCAGGGCCGGCGGCGACCAGGCGCTTTTCCAGGGCCTCGGGAAATACCTGCTGGACGCCGAGCGTGCGGGCAGGAACACCCCCGGACTGGCCACGGTCTTTGACCACGATTTCATCAGGAACCACACGGTGGGCCTCGAGTCCTACCTTTCCCAGCTGGAACAGGTGCAGTGGGACGACATCATCGAGGCAACCGGCCTGACCATGGAGCAGATCACCGCCACCGGTGAACGTCTCCTGGCGTCGGGCTCCACGATCGTCTGCTGGGCGATGGGCCTGACGCAGCACAAGCACTCAGTGCCCACCCTCCGCGACGTCGTCAATGTCCTGCTGCTGCAGGGCAACATCGGCAAGCCCGGAGCGGGAGTCTGCCCGGTCCGCGGACATTCCAATGTCCAGGGCGACCGCACCATGGGCATCTTCGAGCGGATGCCCGAGAGCTTCCACGACAGGCTGGACCAGGAGTTCCAGTTCCATTCACCCCGGGCGCACGGCTACGACACCGTCGCCGCGATCCGGGCGATGCGTGACGGCAAGGTCAGGCTGTTTGTGGGCATGGGCGGGAATTTCGTGCGGGCGGCTCCGGACTCGGACGCCACCGAGAAGGCCCTGGCCAACACCCGCCTGACCGTGCAGATCTCGACGAAACTGAACCATTCGCACCTGTCGACAGGAAAGCGCGCCCTGATACTCCCAACGCTGGGCCGCACCGAGCGGGATACCCAGCGGTCCGGAGACCAAAGGGTCACCGTGGAGGATTCCATGAGTGCTGTTCACGCATCCCGCGGCCGGCTCAAGCCCGCCAGCGAGCACCTGATGTCCGAGGTGGCCATCGTCTGCAACCTGGCACACAGGGTGTTCACTGGCCCCGACGGCCGCCCCCTTCCCGGCGCGCCGGTGGCGGACTGGCTCGCGCTCCGCGACGACTACTCCCTGGTCAGGAAGCACATCGAGGCTGTCATCGACGGCTTCGAGGATTTCGAGGAAAGAATCCAGCACCCCGGCGGCTTCGTTCTGCCCCACCCGCCACGGGACAACAGGGAATTCAAGACCCCGTCCGGCAAGGCGCACTTCACATCTAATGCCCTGGAGTACCTTCGGGTCCCGCCCGGCCGGCTGATCCTGCAGACCCTGCGTTCGCACGACCAGTACAACACCACCATTTATGGAAAGGACGACCGGTACCGCGGAATTCACGGGGGCCGGCGTGTGGTGCTGGTGAACGAGGCGGACATCGCCGAGCTGGGCTTTGCCGACGGCGACATGGTGGACCTGGTCTCGGAGTTCCGGGGTACAGAACGCCGGGCGGAAAACTTCCGCATCGTCAGCTACTCGACGCCGAAGGGTTGCGCGGCTGCCTACTATCCGGAAACCAATGTGCTGGTGCCACTGGACTCCGTGGCCGACACCAGCGGAACGCCGACGTCGAAATCCGTCGTGGTGCGGCTGGAAACGGCGGCGGTAAAAGTCCCGGAAAATCAGATTCCTGCAGCCCTTCCACTCTGATATATCTTTACGATATATTTGGAATATCAGGGCGCCGCCGTCGGTGCGCAGCCCAAGCCAGCGCCTCAAGGGCGTAGCAGTTCGTTTCCCGTAAACGGTGTTTCGGAGGCCTGAAATACCTGGGGAGGTAAGCGCCGAAGCACCGCTTTCGGGAAACGAGCAGCAGGGGCGGGGATCACTTCAAGCGGTCATTCCCGAGTAGACGACGCCATTGCCCCGGCGGCCTGACAGCCCAGGAACCATTCAACGAGGGGACCACCAGTGCTAGCTCCAGCCCGCCCAACCGCCGACAGGCCGGGCAAGGATGGCGGGCGGGCCGCCCACGGGGAGCACACCTGGGCAGAAGCACGCCGTCTGGCATTCGACTGCGCCGCCCCGCTGGGACCAGAGCAGGTCCCGCTCGGGGAGGCGAACGGAAAAACCCTGGCGGCCGGCGTCGTCGCGCTTCAGGACATGCCCCACTACGCCTCATCCGCCATGGACGGCTGGACCGTCAGTGGTGACGGCCCCTGGGTACTGAAGGAAACGGGACGGCCCCTCCGCAGCGGGGAGGCCAGCCCCGTAGTAACCGGCGGCGTAATCCCGCCGGGCACCCAGGCGGTGCTCCGTGTTGAGAGCGGACGGCTTGCCACCAATGCAACCGGCCGGACCGTGCTCAGCATGGGCGAGGGAGCAGCTCCTGGCGAACCCCGCCCCGGCCAGCACATCCGCAAGTCAGGCGAGGAAGCGGCGGCCGGTGAGGTGCTGATCCCCGCCGGGACAACCTTGAACCCCGTGGATATCGCGCTGGCCGCCGTCGCCGGGTTCGACCAACTGACGGTGCACCGCAGGCCGCTGGTCAAGATGCTGGTTACCGGCTCAGAGGTGGTGGCGGCCCGGATTCCGGAACCGGGACAGGTCAGGGACGCCTTCGGACCCCAGCTCAGCACCGTCATCCAGATGCTCGGCGGTGTTCCGGGGCCCCTGGTCCGGATCGGTGACGCCTACGAGGAATGGCTCACGGCGCTTGGTTCCTCCGAGACGCCGATGGGGCAGTGGCCCGACGTGATCGTGACCACCGGCGGCACAGGGCGTTCAGGCGCGGACCATTTCCGAAACGCCGTGGTGGCGCTCGGCGGCCGGCTCCTCATCGACGGCATCGCCATGCGGCCCGGCCATCCCGCCGCCCTGGGCAAACTACCCAACGGCCGCTTCGTCGTCGGGCTTCCCGGCAACCCGCTCGCCGCCCTCATGGCGCTGTTCACCGTTGGCGGTCCGCTGTTGGCCGCCCTCGGCCACCAGCCGCTGCCCGGCATCAGCCGGGTGCCGTGCGGCACCACCATCGACGCCCACCGGGCATCCACCCGGCTCATGCCGTTCCGCTGGAATAACGGCCAGGCGGCCCCGGCCCACCACACGGGCCCCGGAATGATGCGCGGGCTCGCCAGCGCCGACGGCGTCATGGTGGTTCCGTCCCGTGGAGTACAGCCGGGCGAAGCGGTTCCTGCATTCGCCCTTCCGTGGCGCCCGGAGCTGCGGCCACCAATGCCCGGCAACTTGAACTGGGAGGACTAGCCCGTGGCACGCCTGACCCAGCGCCGCAAGGTCCACCGCTACCTGCTGGACGGCTCCGAAGCCGCCACGGAATACCCCGTGCGGCTCCGGGAAGACGTGCTGGCGGCGGAGGAACCGCTGGAAATCCGCTTCGGAAACTTGTCCTTTGCCGTAACGATGCGGACGCCGGGCGATGACTTTGACCTCGTGGCGGGTTTTCTCGTCTCGGAGGGCATCATCGCCAGTCAGGCGGATCTCGTGTCGCTCCGGTTCTGCGCCGGCGAGGACGAAACCGGCCGGCAGACCTTCAACGTCGTCGAAGCGCAGTTCCGCCCCGGCATGGCACTGCCGGACACCGGCAGGCACGTCTACACGTCCAGCTCCTGCGGCATCTGCGGCAGCACATCCATCGAGGCCGTCCGCAAAACCCTTACTTATGACGTGCACGAGGACCACCTGCGCGTGCCGGTGGACGTCATCGCGCGGCTGCCCGAACAGCTGCGCGAGGCCCAGGCGCTGTTCGACAAGACCGGCGGCGTCCACGCGGCTGGGCTGTTCAGGATCGACGACGGCGGTGCAGCGGAGCTGCTCTGCCTCCGCGAGGACGTGGGCCGGCACAATGCCGTGGACAAGGTTGTCGGGTGGGCCCTGCGCGAAGGGCTTCTGCCGCTGCGCGGCACTGTTCTGCAGGTCTCAGGGCGGGCGTCATTCGAGCTCGTCCAAAAAGCTGCCCTCGCCGGCATCCCGGTGTTGGCCGCGGTCAGCGCACCCTCAAGTCTCGCGGCCGACCTCGCCGCCGACACCGGCATAACGCTTGTGGGCTTCAGCAGGGGCAAGAGCCTCAACGCGTATGTCGGCCAGGAACGACTGGCACCTGCACTGAAGAGCCCCGCCATCGGCTGAATGGGCCGCTCCTCCCGCCGCAGTCTAGGATCAGATGTGTGAAGCACGCGGGATGGCGCAGCGCCTGACCGCTGGTCACGGCGACTACATGGGAGCACCTCTGATGGCTGCAAGAGACGAAACGGGAACTGGCAGGGATCCGGATGCCCAAGGCGGAGGCGTCCAGTCCGTCGACCGCGCCCTCCAGATCCTGGAGATCCTCGCCCGGGACGGACACGCAGGCGTCAGCGACATCGCGGACGAAATGGGGGTCCACAAGTCCACCGTCTCGCGGCTGCTCGGCTCGCTGGTGTCCCGGGAGATCGTGCGGCAGAACAGCGACCGCGGCAAGTACCAGCTGGGCTTTGGCATCCTGCGGCTGGCCAGCTCCATTCCAGGGCGGCTGAGCCTGGTCCACGAGGCACGCCCCATCCTGGAGAGCCTGGCAGACCAGTACAAGGAAACCGTCAACCTCGCCGTCCTGCGCTCCAATTATGCGGTGAACGTGGACCAGGCCATGGGCCCGTCAACCTTGGCAACATCCGACTGGGTGGGCAGCCTCACGCCCCTCCATGCCACCTCCAGCGGCAAGGTACTGCTGGCGGCACTGCCGGTTGAAGAACGCTCCCGGATCCTCCAGCAGGTGGGCCTGCCGGCCCGCACCCCGCGGACCATCACAGACCGGGACACGTTGGAAAACCAGCTCCTCGACGTATCCCGCGACGGTTACGCAGTTGTCCACGAGGAATTCGAGATCGGACTGACCGCGGTTGCCGTGCCCGTCTACAACCACTTCGGAACGGTCATCGGATCCGTCAGCATCTCCGGCCCGGCCTTCCGCTTCGACCCGGAAAATACACCGGGTCTGATCCAGGGCCTCCGGGAGGCCGGCCTGAACATCAGCAGAAAGATGGGCTACACGCACCGGTGACCCCGGCCGCTTAAATAATTGAGCCTGCCGAAACCTTGATTTCGGCAGGCTCAATCAGCGGACTAGCGCTCGCTCAACGGACTAGGACGTTGCGGTTTCTTTGCGCTGCAGGGTTTCGGCGCGTTCGATCAGGGGCGGGGTGTCCGCGGTGAGGCCGAGCAGGGCTTCGCCGGAGGGCTTGATGTCGCCG
>NZ_JBNHFL010000053.1:0-14040 GCF_059090205.1 Arthrobacter sp. CMU6 | reverse complement strand
TGTACCGCCACCTGTGGTCCAACGGGCCCAAGGAATGCCTCGAGTTCGCCGACTACTCCTTTGACGAGCACTTCGGCCGCCCCATCTCCTCCTTCCCGCCCCGCGAGGTGCTCTTCGACTACATCAAGGGCCGCGTGGAAAAGTCCGACGTCCGCAAATACGTCAAGTTCAACACCGTCGCCCGCCACACCTCCTACAACGAGGCCACCCAGGAATTCACGGTGACGGTCCAGGACCTCAAAACCAACCTCACCGAAACCCACGTATTCGACAAGCTCGTCGTTGCCACCGGCCACTTCCACGTCCCTGCCGTCCCCGAATTCAAGGGCATCAAAACCTTCCCCGGCGAGGTACTGCACGCCCACGATTTCCGCGGAGCCGAACGGTTCTACGGCAAGAAACTGCTCATGATCGGCAGCAGCTATTCCGCCGAGGACATCGGCATGCAGGCCCACAAGATGGGCGCCGCATCCATCACCATGAGCTACCGCACCAACCCCATGGGCTACCACTGGCCCGAGACCACCGTCGAGCGGCCGCTCGTCACCCACTTCCAAGGCAGCACCGCATACTTCAGCGACGGCACCCACGACGATTTCGACGCCGTCGTACTCTGCACCGGATACCAGCACAAATACCCGTTCCTGCCCAGCGAACTGTCCCTGAAATCCCCCAACGTCCTCTACCCGGGCAACCTCTACAAAGGCGTGGTCTGGCAACAGAACACCAACCTTTTCTACCTCGGCGCCCAGGACCAGTACTACACCTTCAACATGTTCGACGCCCAGGCCTGGTTCGCCCGCGACGTCATGACCGGAGCAATCAACCTGCCCTCCCTCGCCCAGCGCGAAGCAGACATCCAGCTCTGGCTCGAACGCCAGGACACCCTCCCCGACCACGACGCCGAAGCCGACTTCCAGACCGACTACCTGCGCGAACTCATCAACGCCACCGACTACCCGCCCTTCGACCTGGACGCCGTATCCCAACTCTTCAAAGACTGGATGCGCCACAAACACGATGACATCCTGGGATACCGCGACATGGTCCACCGCTCCGTCATCACCGGCACCATGGCCACCAAACACCACACCCGCTGGCTCAACGCCATGGACGACTCCCTCGAACGCTACCTCCACGGCACCTCCCAAGACATCAGCACCAACACCCCCGACGCCATCGACGAAACCGTAGCCGCAAGGTAAATAGCCCAACGCCCGGCACAACCCCACCCCGCGGTCCCACTGTGGACCGCGGGGTGTCCGCGCGATTTCTGGAGGACATCACCGACGGCCAGGACCTCCAATCGAGTCGCTAGTTCAGGACAATGTGCGCAATGTTTGTCCAAGCAATAGTCTTAAGGGCAGGGCCCAGAGGGGCCGAAGCCGGAGACTAGAGAGTGGGCTATGCGGGTACCCGCAGAGGAACGCAAAGAACAGCTAATTTCAGCGACAGTCGAACTCATGCGTCGCGAGGGCGTTCAGTCGGTGACCGTCCGCGCCATAGCCAAGGAGGCGAACGCTCCCTTGGCTACCGCACATTATTGCTTCAGTGGCAAAGATGAAATCATGGACGCGGCCGCCGAGGCCTGGCTTAAGAACCTCAGCAGTTTCTCTGGCGACGTCCCGGTCGAACTGGGCCTCCGTAAGGCTGTGGAACAGGTAGCCGAAGGCTACTGGCGGGCACTGGAAGAAGAGCCCGCGAGCCTCCTGGCCGAATTCGAACTGATTCTCTGGGCAACGCGGAATGCTCCTGCCAGCCCGCTGGCCGCAAAAATCTATCCGGCCTACGTAACGGAGCTGACAAGAATATTCTCCTCCGCGGCGGAAAGCTGCGGCGAAGAGTGCCTCATCGGCTTTCCAACGCTTGTACGCTCCTTCCTGATGGCTTACGACGGCGCGGTCATCCAATACCTGACCGACCCGACGGCCGCCGACCACCGGACGATGTTCTTCATGCTGGTAGACGCACTTTTGGCCAAGGCTGGCGTCTGACTGTCGCCACTGATTGCTTGAGGGACCATTCCCTCATTGGGTGCCTTTCCCCGCTCAGCAGTGGCGGTACTGAGCAGACACAGCCACATACCCGGTCGCAGTGACGACCCGCTCTTCGCATACGGAGCCGGCCTAAGGGACTGGGCCTAATCATGGCACCTTCCACGGCTGGTCTGGTCTGACCCCTAAATCGGCTTCCAGCATGCACCGGCACGGGTCGCCTCGTAGCGCACCTGCGGCGCGTGGCGAGCTGAGCTGCAAGCGTCTTGCTCCACTGCAAGTCAGCCGGCGCCAGCCGCCTCAAACCTCCGCAGCCGGCGCCGCGAACTGCGCCTCATACAAACGGGCATAGGCCCCGCCCGCCGCCAGCAGGGAAGTGTGCGTTCCCTGCTCCACGATCTGGCCGGCCTCCATCACCAGGATGAGGTCGGCGTCGCGGATCGTGGAGAGGCGGTGCGCGATCACGAAGCTCGTCCGGTCGGAGCGCAACGCACGCATAGCCTTCTGCACCAGCACCTCGGTCCGGGTGTCTACCGAAGAAGTCGCCTCGTCCAGGATCAGCACCGAGGGGCGGGCCAGGAACGCGCGGGCAATCGTCAGCAGCTGCTTCTCTCCGGCGGACACATTGGAGCCTTCGTCCTCCAGCACGGTGTCGTATCCTTCCGGCAGCGAGTGCACGAACCTGTCCACGTACGTAGCCCGGGCGGCCTCGAGAATTTCAGACTCGGTAGCAGAAGGCCGCCCGTAGGCAATGTTGTCCCGGATGGACCCTCCGAACAGCCAGGTATCCTGCAGCACCATGCCCATCCGCGAGCGCAGCTCGCGCCGGGAAACGGTGGTGACATCCACGCCGTCGAGCGTTATCCGCCCCGCGTCCAGCTCGTAGAACCGCATCATCAGGTTCACCAGCGTGGTCTTTCCCGCACCTGTCGGCCCCACAATCGCCACCGTCTGCCCCGGCTCGGCAACCAAAGAGAGTGAGGAGATCAGCGGCTTGTCCGGTGAATAGGAGAACGAGACGTTCTCGAACACCAGCCGCCCCCGCCCGCCGTCCGGCGAAGAACCAGGCACAGGATCAGCCGACTGCTCGTCCTCATCCAGCAGCTCGAACACCCGCTCGGCCGACGCCACCCCGGACTGCAGCAGATTGGCCATGGACCCCAGCTGGGCCAGCGGCTGGGTGAACTGCCGCGAGTACTGGATGAACGCCTGCACATCGCCCAGCTGCATCGCCCCGGATGCCACCTGCAGGCCGCCCACCACGGCGATCCCCACGTACACCAGGTTCCCGATGAACGTCATGGCCGGCATGATCAGCCCGGAGATAAACTGCGCCCCGAAACTCGCCTCATACAGCTCCGCATTCTTCTGCCGGAACCGCTCCCCCACCTCCTGCTGCCGGCCGAACACCTTCACCAGCGCATGCCCGGTATAGGTCTCCTCGATCTGCCCGTTCAGCTCGCCGGTGTGCTTCCACTGCGCCACGAACAACTTCTGCGATCGCTTGGCGATCATCGCCGTCGTCACCAGCGTCAGCGGGATGGTCACCAGCGCAATCACCGCCAGCGTGGGGGAGAGCAGGAACATCATCAGCAGGACGCCCAGCACCGTCAGCAGCGAAGTCACCGCCTGGCTGATGGACTGCTGCAGGCTCTGCGAGATGTTGTCCACGTCGTTGGTCACCCGGCTGAGCAGCTCGCCGCGCTGGATCGAGTCGAAGTACCGCAGCGGCAGCCGGTTGATCTTCGCCTCGATCCGTTCGCGCAGCCGGTACACGGTCCGCTGCACCACGCCGTTGAGCACGTACGCCTGGATCCACATGAACGCGGACGCCAGCACGTACAGCGCCAGGGCCCACAGCAGCACAGAGGCCAGCGCCGTGAAGTCGATCCCCGTCCCGGGCGTCAGCGCCATGGCACTGAGCATGTCCGCCTTCTGGTTCTCCCCCGCCGCCCGCAGCTGCGCGATCAGCTCCGCCTTGCTCATCCCCGCCGGGAGCTCCTTGGACACGACGCCGGCGAAGATGATGTTGGTGCCCTCGCCCAGCAACCGCGGCCCGATCACGGACAGCGTCACCCCGGCAACGCTCAGCGCGATCACCAGCACCAGCCACAGCCGCTCCGGCCGAAGCTGGCCCAGCAGCCGCCTGGCTGACGGCCAGAAGTTCAGCGCCTTCTCCGCTGGGACGTTCATCCCCGCAAATGGGCCTCCGCGGCCGGGTCCCATGGGCGGACGCGGCGGGCGTCCGACGGCGGTGGTCCGGGCTTCCGGGGCCGGTCCCGGCCGGGTGGGGGTGCTGCGCCCGCTCATACCGCCTCCTCCGCTGCCAGCTGCGAGGACACGATCTCGCGGTACGTCTCAGAAGCCTCCAGCAGTTCATCGTGCGTTCCGCGCCCCACGATCCTGCCGTCGTCGAGCACCAGGATCTGGTCCGCGTCCGCGATGCTGGACACCCGCTGGGCGATGATCACCAGGGTGGCACCGGAGGTGTCGTGCTTGAGCGCCTGCCGCAGCCGGGCATCGGTGGCGGTGTCCAGCGAGGAGAACGAGTCGTCAAAGACGTATAGCTCGGGCCGTTTCACCAGTGCCCGGGCGATCGCGATCCGTTGCCGCTGGCCGCCGGAGACGTTGGTGCCGCCCTGCGAAATGGGCGCATCCAGCCCGCCTTCCATCTCCCTGACGAAGTCCTGCGCCTGCGCCGTGGCCAGGGCGCGCCACAGGTCGTCCTCGGTGGCGTCCGGCTTGCCGTAGAGCAGGTTGCTGCGCACTGTGCCGGAGAACAGGTACGGCCGCTGCGGCACCAGCCCGATGTGCCCCCACAGCTGGTCCGGGTGCAGTTCGCGAACGTCCACGCCGTCGAACTTCACCGATCCGCTGGTGGCGTCGAAAAGCCGCGGCAGCAGGTTCACCAGGGTGGTCTTGCCGGACCCGGTGCTGCCGATGATCGCCGTCGTCTGCCCGGACCGGGCGGTGAAACTGATGCCGGACAGGACCGGCTGCTCGGCACCCGGGTAGGCGAACCCGACGTCGTCCATCTCCAGTTCGCCGCTGCCCAGCTGGCCGGCGGCAACCGCCACCGGCGCCAAGGGCGGCCGGACACTCGACTCCGTTGTCAGCACCTCGCCGATCCTGTCCGCCGAGACCGCGGCACGCGGGATCATCACGGCCATGAACGTGGCCATCATGACGGACATCAGGATCTGCATCAGGTAGCTGAGGAACGCGATGAGCGTGCCCACCTGCATGGAGCCGTCCTCGATCCGGAACGAGCCGAACCAGATCACGGCCACGCTGGAGACGTTCAACACCAGCATCACTACGGGAAAGGCGAGCGCCATCAGCCGGCCGGCCCGGAGTGCGGTGTCCGTGACATCCTCGTTGGCGCGCGCGAACCGGGCCGTTTCGATGTCCTCGCGCACGAACGCCCGCACCACCCGGATGCCGGTCAGCTGCTCGCGGAGCACCCGGTTCACGGTGTCGATCCGGACCTGCATCTTGCGGAACAGCGGCACCATGCGGCTGATGATCAGGCCGACCCCGGCCAGCAGCACAGGCACGCTGACGGCGATCAGCCAGGACAGCTGGGCATCCTGCCGGACGGCCATGATCACCCCGCCGATGCTCAGCATGGGCGCGGCCACCATCAGCGTGGCGGACATCAGCACCAGCTGCTGGACCTGCTGGACGTCGTTGGTGGAGCGGGTGATGAGGCTCGGCGCCCCGAACCGGGTGACCTCCTGCTCGGAGAACTCCCCCACCCGTGTGAAGATGGCCCCGCGCAGGTCCCTGCCCATGCCCATCGCAGCCTTCGCCCCGAAGTACACCGCCACCACCGCACACGCGGTCTGCAGCAGGGTGATGAACAGCATCAGGCTGCCTACCCGCAGAATGTATCCCGTGTCCCCCTTGGCCACGCCCTGGTCGATGATGTCCGCGTTGAGCGTGGGGAGATAGAGGGAGGCGATGGACTGTGCCAGCTGGAAAACGACGACGGCGGCCAGCAGCCGCCGTTGCGGCCGCAGGTGTTCAACCAGCAGTTTCCAGAGCATCCGGACTCCACTTTCCGCCGCGGAGATTCCAAGAACTCCCCGCGCAAACAGTTTTGAAGGCCAGTGTACGTCCGGAGCCCCGGGATGGGCCCTGACCCTCGGCCTGTCCCGGAGGCCTGCCTGTAGGCTGTGACTTACCGCCGGGTAGGTCCGGCAATGGCCATGTTGAAGATTGGGGACTTCATTGGGGGAACAGAGATCGGATTCCGGTGCGCCGGAAACCATACCGCTGGTTTTGCGGGCATCGGTTGCATTCTGGCTGGTCAGCGTAGGCGTGGGCATCCTGCCGGTCATTCTGGAGGTGGCGGGGATTGACTACGGCCAGTCCACGCCCGGCTGGGCGGTACCTTTCCTGGTGGTATCGGCAGTGCCGCTGGCCGCGCTCCAGGTGTGGGCGGCCGTCGAACTGCTGCAGGGGGCGCGGTGGACGCGCGTCGTGCTGACCGTGGTCGCCGCACTGTCTGTCGCCGGGACACCGCTGGACCTGTCCGGGCTGGTCCTGGCCGCACTGTCCCTGACACTGGCCGGCGCCGTGCTCATGTGGCTTCCGGCGGCCAACCGGTTTTTCCTGCTCCAACGGAACGCGCCGGCTTATCTGCCGGCCGCCTGACAGCCGACGGGCCTGCAAAAAGGTCGAGCCGCCGCGGTGTGCGTGGTCCTGGGCATCGGGCAGGCCACTTTTGCGGATTGGCTCTGGTGCGCTGTCCGTCCGGTTGCCTACCGTGGTTGCGGGCCCGGCTTCCGGGGCTCGCCGCCCGTGCAACCCCGAGCCTGAATTTTAGTGATTGATGCCAGAGAAAGAGCAACATGTCCGCCACCGTGAACGAATACCCCTTTTCACAAGTCGACGTCTTTGCCCCAGGGCCAAGGCCCGGCAACCCGGTCGCCGTCGTCCACGACGCTGACAACCTGACTGCGGAACAGATGCAGAGCTTCGCCGACTGGACCAACCTCTCCGAGACCACGTTCCTGCTGAAGCCGACACAGCCGGAGGCGGACTACCGGCTGCGGATTTTCACGCCGGCGTCCGAGCTTCCCTTCGCCGGCCATCCGACCCTCGGTTCCGCGCACGCATGGCTGGAGAACGGCGGCCAGCCGCGTCGGCCGGGCGAACTGGTGCAGGAATGCGAGGTGGGGCTCGTCAAAATAAGCCAGACCGCCGGCGAACAGTTCTTCGAGGCCCCGCCGCTGCGCCGTTCCGGCCCTGTGGAAGCTGACGTGCTGGAGCGCGCCATCGCGAGCCTGGGCATCGGCCCGGAGCAGGTTCTGGACAGCAACTGGGTGGACAACGGACCTGGCTGGCTTGGCATCCGGCTGGCTTCGGCCCGGCAGGTGCTGGACCTGAGGCCGGATTTCGTCGCGATGGGAAAGCTGAACGTGGGGGTCATCGGCGCCTACGGGGACGGCGGTCCGGCGGACTTCGAGGTGCGCGGATTCGTTCCCGGGCTGGACGTTCCTGAAGACCCGGTGACGGGAAGCCTCAACGCCGGCCTGGCTCAGTGGCTGCGCAGCTCAGGCGTCACGGACGGCAACTACACCGTCAGCCAGGGCACCGTCCTGGGCCGCGACGGACGGCTCACCATCACCAGCGAGGGCGACAGCATTTGGGTGGGCGGCACCAGCCGCACGGTCATCCGGGGCAGCGTCTTCCTGTAATTCCGCCCGCCCCTTGCATTCCTGCGGTGCTCATTTTTTCACAACGTGCCGGGGACGGGCCGGCGCCCCATTGCGCCTGCCCGTCCCAGTCCATGGTTCTCCGTGGGTGTTCTGGATGGTGATCTGCGTACCGGGTCTTTAGCGGGGCCGCGGCGCTTCTGCACGGCCCCTGCGAAATACTGTCCCGCTCAACGCTCAAGAATGGCGCAACTTTATGGAAGGATCGCTGCAAGATCCGGCGGGGCCACGCCGTCGTCGGTCTTGGGGGTAGGGGCCCGCTGGCTGGGCCTGCAGAGTGGCGTGCGCCTCAAAGCAGCAACGTTGTCCGCTCCCCGTCCGTTGGACAGGGGGACGGAAGGCGGCCACATGATCATTGTTCTGACAGGAATCGACGGTTCCGGAAAAACGACGGCGGCCCATTCCCTGATTGCCGCGGCCCGGGCAGAGGGCACGGATGCGCTCTTGCTGAGCAACTATGCAGGCCGGCGGCGGATGTCCCTGCTCAGTGCCAGACTGGGCATCCGATTGCCGGACCGCCTGGCCGACGGGGCCGAAACCATCATGCGGGTGTTCAACGTGCTGGTCTCGCATGCCCGGGCATCCCGGTTCCATGGCCTTGTTGTCATGGACCGGCACCTTCATTGCCAACTGGCGCTGCGCGAGGCAAGAGGCCTGCGCCGCGGGCGGCTTCTCCCCTGGCTGCTCCGCACTCTGCCCGCCCCGGACGTGGTTCTCCACCTGGACGTGAGCCCCGAAACCGCGCACCAGCGGGTCATGGCGCGGGGCACGGACGAGGAACCCGTGGCCGAACTGACCGCCCTCCGGAACGCCTACCGCGCACTGCCCGAGTACGCGGACATGGTGAAGATCGACGCCGGCGGCCCTCCGGCCGACGTGCTGGCAAGGCTGCTTGCCGCGGTCGATTTCCGCCGGCTACTCAAGGTTTAGTCAAGAATTTCCGAAATGGCCAAATATGCGTTCCCTGACGTCCTAGCCGCTGTACATTGGTGCAAGCTCTCCTCTTTCCCCCCAAACCGGAGCGCTGGAAGCCTCCGCGCTGGAGTCCACTGATTCGCGCGGAGGCTTCCCTTTTGCCCGCCAAACCACGGACCGGGCATGGTCCGCTCTGGCCACAGCCCGCCGGTCGAAGATACAGTAAGCATGCTGATGACTTCGGATTGCCGGACCATCATCTGTTCACTTCGACGAAGGAGACACTATGAGCACGAGGGTTGAGAAGCGCATTCTGGTGAACGTGCCGGTCAGCACGGCATACAACCAGTGGACCCAGTTCGAGGACTTTCCGCACTTCATGGGCGGCGTCAAGAAAGTGACCCAGCTCAGCGATGACCGCCTCGAGTGGGTGGCCGAGATCGCGGGCGTGAAGCGGAAGTGGGAGGCCCGGATCCTCGAGCAGAAGCCGGACCAGAAGGTAGCCTGGGCCGCCACCGAGGGGGCCACCAACGCCGGCTCGGTGGAATTTGAAGACGTGGGCGGCGGCCAGACCTCCATCAAGCTGTTCATCGACTACGAACCCGAGGGGCTCGTGGAGAAGATCGGCGACAAGCTTCACGTCGTGGAGCACCAGGCCGAGGCCGACCTCAAGCGGTTCAAGGCATTCATCGAGGACGAAGGCTACGCCAGCGGCGCCTGGCGGGGATCGGTCAACGAAGGCGGCTCGGTGGGAACGCCGGGCGTCGAACACGCTGCCGGATCGCTCGGCGACAGCGGCAAGGCTGGCGTCTCCGGCAAGGTCGCGGCGGCTGCCGGCATGGCTGCTGCAGCTGGTGCGGCAGCGGCCGTGGCGGCGGGCAGCAAGGACAAGGACACCACCCACGTTGCCGACGAAACCGTCACCCCCGTGGTTCCGGAGTACACCGAAACCACGGTGGTTACCGACACGACCGACACCCCCGGCTTCTCCGGCGGAACTGCGGCAGGCACCCTCGCAGGCGGAACTGCCGGAACTGCGGCAGGCACTGGTTCGGCGCTGACGGACGAGACTGTCGCCCATCCGTTCGACCAGACCAACGGCCTGATCGACGATGAAGGCGACTCGGACGAGACAGCGGCGAGCGACACCAGAAGCGCCGCGGACCGGGCCGAAAGCGCGGACCGCGACCCGGGCACCATCCCGCCCCTGGGCGGCACCTCCGGCCAGCACTAGTCCCGAACAGAAATCACGGCGGCACCGGAGAGAAGCGAAAAAACGACGGCGGGATTACCCGCCGTCGTTTTTGTCCGTTTGCCCCCCTGGATATCCGCTTCGATCGCTTTAATTTGAGCATTGACCTCGACGGCGCGCAGTGGCAACGTGGGATTCACCTTCTTTCCCCCAGTGCCGGGGGACACGCACAAACATTTCCTGCCCGGCCCCTGCGCCGTGCAAGTACAACTTGATACCGCAACGTTGCGGCAGCGGTGTCGCGCGCCCGGACATATATGAGGTTCGGCCGAAATCTCTATTCCGATTAAGTCTTCTCATTGCGGCTTGCCGAATTACAGCATTTCCCATCGGGAGTCGGCAGGCTGTGGGGGCCCACATGGAACACTTAAGAATTGTTCTCTATTCACACGACTCATTGGGTCTGGGCCACGTGCGGCGCAATCTGGCGCTAGCCCACGCCCTCAGTAACCAGCTTCCCTACCTGACAGGGCGGGACGTGACGGGCATCCTAATTTCCGGGACCGCTTTAGCTCCGGGGTTTGATGTTCCGGCCGGCTGGGACTGGGTCATCCTGCCCGGCGTGGAAAAAAGTCCCGCAGGCTATCAGCCGCGCAACCTCACCGTTCCGATGCAGGACCTCGTCTCGCTCCGGGCGGGCCTGCTCGATTCTGTGCTGGGCAGCTTCCTCCCCGACCTTGTGGTGATTGACCGCCACGCGACGGGCATCCACGGCGAACTGGAAGCAGCCCTGCGCCGTGCACGCGCGGCCGGCACTGTCCGCACGGTTCTGGGGCTTCGCGAGATTCTGGATGCACCGGAGGCAGCCATCGCCGAGTGGGACAGGATGGGCGGCGCCGCGGTGGTCAACGACCTGTTTGACGCCATCTGGGTCTATGGCGACCCCGCAGTGCATGACCCCGCAGCCACTGGCGAAATCCCGCCGTCAATGCAGAAACTGGTCCGTTACACCGGTTACCTCGCGGCCGGCAGGCCGACCGGTCCGGGGACAATCACCATGCCCGGCCCCTTTGTCCTGACCACCGTCGGCGGCGGCACCGACGGGCATGCACTGGCGGCCCTCGCGTCGGCTGCGGAGCTTCCGCCGGGCATGGGGCACCTGGTCGTTGCGGGACCCCAGATGCCGTCCGACCAGCTCGCGGACCTGCGGCGGTGGGCGGCCCCGGGGGTCAGGATTGTCGAGCGGCTCGATGACATGGTGCTTCACCTGCGTGCTGCGCGCGCCATTGTGTCGATGGGCGGCTACAACACCGTCTGCGAAATCATGAGCACTGATGTTCCCGCCCTCATCGTGCCGCGCACCCATGCACGGTACGAGCAGCGCATCAGGGCTGCTTCCCTGACCTCCGCGGGATACCTGGAGTACCACGAGATCGGCACACTCACGCCAGGGATCATCTCCGGCTGGCTCGCCCGACGGCTGGGCACCAGGGTGGACAGGAGGCAGGCGCGGCTCAACGGGCTGGTTCGTGTTCCGCAACTGGCTGCCGAACTGCTGCAGCCGGTGCTGCTCCAGCCCGTGCCCCGCGCCGCCGCGTCCCCGGTGGCCGGCAGCGTCCGGGAAGGTGCAGCCCATGCTGCAGTCTGAACCGGCCACCGCCTACATCCTGAAGATGTACCCGCGGTTCTCAGAGACGTTCATCGTGTCGGAGATCCTGGCCCGCGAGGCAGCCGGGGACAGGATTGAGATCTTCTCGCTGCGCCCGCCCAACGATCCGCGGTTCCATCCCGAGCTGGCGCGCGTCAAGGCGCCTGTGACGTATATTGTCCGCCCCAAAAGTGCCGAGCGCGTCTGGGAGAGTTTCCGCGCCGCTGAAGCCGCCGGGCTTGCCCCGGCCGTCTCCCGGGTTTTCGCGGAACTGGCCACCATGGATACCAACGATGCCCTGCAGGCCATCAACCTCGCCGTCGCCCTGCAGAACCGCAACATCAGGCACCTCCACGTTCACTTCGCGTCAATCCCCACCACCGTGGCGAGGCTCGCCTCGGCCATCACCGGCATCCCCTATTCCTTCACGGCCCACGCGGTGGATATTTTCGTAGAGACCGTCGACGATGACCTCCGGACCAAGTTCGCCCAGGCCCACCACTCGGTGACCATCAGCGAGTACAACCTGCGCTTTCTGCAGCACCGCTTCCCGGACGTCACTTCCCGCCTCCACCTGGTGCGGAACGGCCTGGAACTGGACCGGTTCCCCTACCGGGACCCCCGCCCGGTCGGCCGGACGGTGCGGGTGGCCGCGGTGGGACGGCTCGTGGAGAAGAAAGGGTTCCAGCACCTGCTCCCGGCCGCCGCGGAGCTGGTGTCGCAGGGCTTCCCGCTGGACCTGAGGATTGCCGGCACGGGGGTGCTGGCCGACCAGCTGCAGTGCACGTTAGAACAGCTCGGGCTGGACCGGCACGTGCGGCTCCTCGGTCCGCAGACCCAGGACCAGGTCCATGACCTGCTGGATTCGGCCGACGCCTTCATCGCGCCGTGCGTCGTGGGTTCGGACGGCAACGCCGACGGGATGCCCACCGTCTTGCTGGAGGCCATGGCCGCCGGCGTGCCGTGCATCTCCACGGCAGTAACCGGCATACCCGAGGCGGTACGGAACGGGCAGACCGGAATCCTGACGCAGCCCGGCCAGCCCCATCTGCTCGCCCAGGCGATCCGCCGCATGAGCTCACCAGCCACGGACCGGGTTGCTCTGGCCCGCAACGCCCGTGCCCTGATCGAGAAGGAATACGACGTGCGGCGGCAGGCGGAGGCACTCCGGGCCCTGTCGCCGGCGGCAAGGAAGGTAGCGTGATGCGCGTCGCCTATGTGTGTGCGGACCCCGGCGTCCCCGTCTTCGGCACCAAGGGTTCCTCAGTCCATGTGCAGGAGATTGTGCGGGCCTGGCGCCGGGCCGGGGCCGATATCACGGTTTACTGCACCTCTGCCGGGACCGACCGGCCGGCGGACCTGGCCGGGCTGCCCGTCGTCGAAATCCCGCCGCACCGCGGTGACCCGGCTTCCGGGCCTGGGCCTGTGTTCGGGGAGGCGACGGCTTCCGGGGCGGAGCGGGAACGTGCCATCGGGGAGGCAGCAGCGGCCCTGGCGGAGGCGGTGGTCCGGGACGGCTGCGACGTGGTCTACGAGCGCTACTCGCTCTTTAGCCCGGCCCTGGCCATGGCCGCCGGAGCCCTGCGGGTCCCGTCTGTGCTTGAGGTCAACGCGCCGCTGATCGAGGAGCAACAGCGGTACCGGCAGCTGTTCGACCGCAGTCTGGCGGAGGCCGTGCTCCATCGCAACGCCCTGGCCGCGGACACCGTGGCCGCTGTCTCGGAGCCCGTGGTCCGGTGGGTGGAGCGCCGGGTGCCGGGCGCCAAGACGCTGCTGGCACCCAACGGTGTAAATACCGAACGGATCGGTCCCCGGCCGCGCGGCCGTCGCCATCCGCGCCGACTGACCTTGGGCTTCGTGGGCACCCTGAAACCCTGGCACGGTGTCCCCGCCCTGCTCACCGCGGTTGCGCTGGCCAACGCGGGGGCAGGTACTGACGGAAGGTGGAAGGTGAAGATCATTGGCGACGGCCCCGGCAGGCAGGACCTCGAGCGGGCGGCAGCGGGGCTGGGAGTCGAGGCGGAGTTCACCGGCGCGGTGCCACCTGATGCGGTGCCCGGGCTGCTGCACGAATGCGACGCCGCCGCCGCTCCGTACCCGCAGCCTTCGCCCGGCCGGGACGACTACTTTTCGCCGCTGAAGGTCTACGAGTACCTTGCCGCTGGCATGCCGATCGTCGCCACGGCCGTGGGCCAGATACCGTCGATCCTGGAAGACGGACGCACTGGGCTTCTCGTTCCGCCGGGCGATGCGTCCGCTTTCGCCGCTGCGCTTCTCCGCCTCGGCGCGGACGCCGCGCTGCGGGAGCGCCTGGGCACCCAGGCGAGGACCGCCGCCGTTGGGCTTTACAGCTGGGACGGCGTGCTGTCCCGCATCACCGCGGCGCTGTCCCGCCGCCAGGAGGTGGCCTGATGAGCGCCAACCCCGCCCACTCCGCGCGTCCGGCCAGGCCTGTCTCTGGGCTGCGGCGGACGCTGCGGTGCGTTCGCCCCCACCTGCAGGGCCACCGGTGGCTGATGGCAGGCGGATTCTCCGCCCTGGCGTTCGACGTCGTGTTCCGCCTCATCG
>NZ_JBNHFL010000052.1:0-14785 GCF_059090205.1 Arthrobacter sp. CMU6 | reverse complement strand
ACGACTCCGCCGCAGCAGGCCCCTCCTTCAAAACCGCAACCGCACGCGAAATCTCCGCCCGCGACAACGGATCCAACGGATGAGCCACCCCAACAACAGCCGAGGTTTCAATATCGAGAGTCATGCTTATCTCCTAGATAGAACGTGATGAGGATGCCTAGCGGCTGGGAGCCGCGGAGTGCGGCGCCCTGGTGTGGGTTGCTGGCGTTCGTCCAAGCAGGCCCTGTGTGGATTCTCAGAACTGTTCACCTTTGTCAGAACTGTTCATCGTTGATGCAAATAAGACTGTGTCGGCGCACCCTCCGAAGCCCTAAGGCTTCGGGAGGGACCGCCTGCCGGTGTGATGCCGGCCACTTTCAATCGGTCTGTGTAGAAAAAGCTACGCTATATAAAACATCTAGTCCAGCCTTTTTTAGGAATTACTTCCATATGACTGAAGTTAAAAGGTGGGTTGCGTTACGACTCGGGCGTTAGCCGGCCAGCAGCCAGTCGGAAGCAGCTTTGCGGTAGCGGATGATGCCTTTGTATTCGGCCATGTCGTCGGGGAGTTCTGCCAGGACGTGGCCAAACTTTTTCCGCCAGGTGGGGACTTTGGCGATGTCCCTGAGGGGCAGCAGGTAGCTGCGGATCAGGAACAGCAGGACTCCGGTGTGGGGGAGGCGGATGAGGTGCTGGACTTCGACGCGAAGGTGCAGCTTGTCGGGCATGTCGGGATCGGTGGCGATGGTTCCGCGGTCCGGGCCCCATTCGGGGTAGGTTTCGGTCGAGGTGTCCAGGCGGTTCCCGATGGTCATGGTCCAGTTGGTGCGGCGGAATTGTTCGCCGGGCTGCAGGCGCATGAGGAACTGCTCGGCGCGGGCGATGATGTTTTCTTCCTTGAGGCGCGGGACGGGGCCGTGGATTTCGAGGAAGCTCATGCCGACGTCGAAATTGAAGGACCAGTCCGCGGCGAAGGTGACCAGGCCGGCGTCGAGCCACATGGTGTTGTCGCGGACGTCGAGCAGGACGATGTCGTCCTGGATCTGGGTGCCGAGGAACCGGATGGGCTCCATGGGCAGCGAGTCGTCGTCGCCGATGGTGAATTCGATGTCGAGGTTCTGCAGGCCGTTGTGCCAGCGGCAGGTATTTCCTTCGCGGTGGAAGGACATGATGTTCGGGTTTTCCTCAGCCATGGCAGGGAGCAGGGTGGCGATTGTGTCCCACACCGCGGGCCGCATGTGGGGGAGGACCGCCATGCGTGAGGGGTCGCGGGCCAGGATCTCCTCGCGGTCCGCCAGTTCCTTAAGGTAGAACTCATCAATGTCGATCAGCCCGGCGCCCCAGGAGCCGGCGTCTGTCGCCACATTTTTATTGGCGGGTTCGACGTTGGCGCTGTAGCGGTACATCTCGCCGGTGAACGGGAAGGGGAAGCGCCTGATGCGTTCCGGCAGGGTCGCGGTGTCAGGGTCTCTGTCGATGGTGATGCTCAAAGGTCCAACTCCAATTCTGGGTCTTCGCTGCGTGAAACACAGCACATCATTGTGGTGTTCTCGGCCTTTTCCTGCTCGGTGAGGTAGAGATCCCGGTGCAGGGGGGTTCCTCGCAGGACCGGTAGGACGCATTCGCCGCAGATGCCCTTGCGGCACATGTTGGGGATGTTCTTGCCTGCCTTTTCGAGGGTTTCCAGCAGTGAAACGCCGGACGGCACGTCGAGTTTGATGCCGCTGCGGACCAGGTTCACGGTGAACGGTTCGCCATCATCCAGTTCGGCGGCGCCGAAGGCTTCCGAATGCAGCCTCGACGGTGACCATCCAAGCTCCCGGGCCTGCTCCAGGACGGAGTCCATGAATTCCGTGGGACCGCAGACGTAGAGGTGTGTTCCCAGGCTCTGGGTGGTGAGGTGTTCAGTGAGGACCTTCTGGAAACTGGTCCGGTTGCTGCATTCGGTCAGGGCCGGTCCGAGCAGTTCCCTTGCTTCGTCTACATGGGCCCCGGCGCCAGGCCGGTACACGTAGATCAGCGATGAGGTCGTGCCGCGGTCGGCTGCTGCCCGGGCGTGCGAGAGGACAGGGGTGATGCCGATACCGGCAGCGATCAGCAGGTGGTGCGTGGCTGTTGAGGCCGGTGCGAAGGCGCTGCGGGGCCGGGAAACATACACCCGGTCACCGGCAGCGAGCTGGTGCATCGCTACCGAACCCCCCGCGCCGGCCTCGACCCGGAGGACGGAGATGGTGTATTCGGAAGGGCCGTTGCCCGAGCCAGTGAGCGAGTACGCATTCACGCCGCTGCCGTACTGGACTACCAGGTGGCTGCCCGGGACATAGGAGGGAAGGCGCGCACCCGACGGATCTGCCAGCGTGATGCTCACGATCGATTCCGTCTGAGGGCTGACGTTCGTCACCTCAAGTTGGAGACCACCTTCCACCGCCGGGTGGGCGCTGATAGGGAGTGCGGTGATAGTCATGATGCCTCCTCGGCATGAGCTGCGTACCCCAGGTACGCGCCCATTCGGCGCGAAAAGTGATTTGTGGTGGCCAGGCTGGTGGCACATCCTTGGCACTGCACCTCGGAGCCGGCTGGCCGAACGGTGGTGGTAGTCGTATGGCAGTGCGGGCAGTAAATTACCCGGGGAGCAGCCTCGTCATTCAGGAGGGTGATCTCCTCCTGCTGCAGTCCGCATTCAGCGGCGACTGCTGCGGCTGCACGGATGTCCGCCGGGGGGCCGGCGAGTACGAGGCGGACTCCGACGTGCGATCGTCCGAGTGCGGACCTCAGCTCCGTTAGTGCCTCGCGGTTTGCAGCTTGAAAACGGAAGTCATGCCTGGGCTGGACACCGGTGTGTTGACCCGCGGTGTCACCTGTGGCGCCAAAGGACGCACAGATGACACCGCGGAAACCAGGTTCCAGGCCTGTGCCTGCTGCCGGCGGCATGGACGCGGAACGCATGGTCGGTCCTTACGGGGCGAAGGTGCGGTCGCCGGCGAAGAAGCCGAGGCCGTATTCGGGGGTCTCGAACTTGACGGTCGTGCCCTTCGGGAAGAACAGCACGTCGCGCTCCTTGGCGTGCGTGACTTCGCCGGTGGTCTGGTCGGTGAGGATGAATTCACCTGCGATGACGACCTTCATCTCGTCGTAGGTGTAGGTGTAGACCAGAGGCTCGGAAGCCTTCAGCTCGAAGAAGCCGGCACTCATGACCGAGCCTTCGGGGTTGTGGAGGGAGTCGCCGATTGCGGCCACTGTCCCAGGCTCGTCCATCGACGGCAGACCTACGTAGCCGCCTACTACCTTGTGGATGGATCCGGCCTTGCTGAGTGTTCCTACGAGGGTGGTTTCCATGGGTCTCTCCTGTGTCAATAATGGGTTCGTCAGAACTGTTCGTCTTTGTCAGAACTGTTCGTCTTCGGGTGCAAATGAATCTGCGCTGAAGGTCACCTCAACCCCGGTTATGCTCCGGGAGGGGACCCGCAAACCCGGCATCGCCTGCTTTCCAGAGGGGCCAGCCGAGCTCTTCTCTGACGTCTGCTGGTGTGATGCCGATCACGCTTCTTCGTCCCAAAAGCAAACCTACCCCCCGTAATTCTTCTAGTCCAGCTTTTTTTATTAAAAAGTTGTGCACTGGGTCACTATTAAGTCCCAGGCCAAGCATGCGGCCCGAGGGTGCTCACTTCACCCCCCAGCCTCAGGATGGCCTGTCTCAGGGCAGCAACCCCCCTCAGAACAACTACCCGCGCGCGGTTGCTTCTGCGGCGCTGCCGGCCTTTTGGGGATCTAAAAATTCCACGTGTGCCGGTATTGGGCGGGATGTGATTGCGTGGCTGTGCCTTGGCAACATCGGACTGGCGCAGAGCCCAGGACGCAAAGACAGGAAGACAAGACCGCTTCTCCAGCGGCCTTGCCTTCCTGTCTGTGGCAGGTCAGATCACGGCGTGGCCAAGCTTGACCTCTTCCGGAGACGCCAGTCCCTCAGAGAGGCTGGTTCCAGCACCTACGAGCTGGCCTTTTCCAGATCTGCGGCATCATGATCTGACGAGCGGGCAGTGGTTCCTTTGTCCTTCAGGCGTCTCGATTCATGCTGGGAGTAGAACCAGATGGGGATGTAGAGGGCAAGCACGATGAAACCGACCCAGGTTGGGGTCCAGCCAATCTCGAGGCTGTTCAGGTAAACCACGCCGATCAGGCACAGGGGCAGATTGAACAGGCCGAAGATCATGGCGACGTTCTTCCAGCCCTTGGGCGCCGTGAACGGCCTTTCCAGGCCAGCAAAGGCAGGGTGCCTCTTGGCCCTGACGTAGGCGAAGAGGCTGATGCCGTTGGCGCAGGTGTAGCCTATCGCCGATGCCGCGACGATTGCCGCGGGGTTTCCCATCGAAATCAGCAGCAGGTTGAAGGCTCCAATCACCAGCATGGCAACAAAGGGAGTGCCGTGGCGGTTCGTCTTGCCGAGGGACCTGGGAAGGTTGCCCTCTGTCGCCATGGAGTGCATTGCCCGCGACGAACCCAGGTAGGCCGTTTGGATGATCAGGATCATGGCGGCGATCAGCATAATGATGGTGATCATGGAACCGGCTTGGCCAAAGACTGCCTGGGCTACCGGAATGAGTGGCGACACGGGTTCGTCCAGTACGCCGTCGACACCGAGCACACCGATCACCGCAGCCTGCACCAGAACGAACGAGAAGAAGCAGATGATGCCGCAGGCAAACAGCGCCTTGGCGACGTCTTTGGCCGGGTTTTTGTATTCGGGGCCATAGATGGCTGCCGTTTCCCATGCGCAGGCACTCCACTGTGCGATCGCGAAGATGCCCAGGAGGATCAGGATGTGGTGCATGTCCCATGCCCAGTCGGCCGGCATCCAGCTGCCGGTGATGTTGGACATCTCAACGTGCCCGGTAGCAAAAGGTGCCGCTGTCAGGACAACCAGCGGTATTAGAGAGAATGCCGCCAGGATGTAACCCAGCTTCGCGCCGTCCTTGAGGCCGAACCAGTTCACCACGAACAATCCGGCGAAAATCACTGCCCCGGATATCAACGAGAGCTGATACTCCGTGAACGTCTCGCCCAGCACCGGAAACAGCCCGTGAAGGTAACCGCCGACCAGGATGGAAAAGATCGCCAGTACAGGGGTCCAGGCGAACCAGTAGCTCCAGGCGCTGAAGCCGCCGATCAGCTTGCTCTTGTCGTACTTGCCTTGGTAGTTCTCGGTACGAAAAACGTGCTGCGCAAAACCCGGCAGGCCGGAGGCCTTGGGAAAGGTTGTGGCCATCTCAGCGTACGCAGCGTTCTGAAAGAAGCCCTGAACGACAGACAATCCCCAGATCAGAATTGCTGCAGCCGATAAATACATCGGAAGGTAGCCCAAAGAAGGCAGAATCAGCAAGGGCACCCCCAGCGCGATGGCCAGGCCCTGCTTCCAGTCGATCGACCTCTCCAGGCCATCGCCCCCATCCAAACGCTTTTCACTCATAGCAATCTCCCTTAAACAACGTAAGAGTTGTCAGATTTTGGTCCGAGTCCTGCAAATGTTGCAGGCCGGATGAGGAAGCACTTCCCGAATACGACACCTTCGTCCCGGTTCCGCTGCAAGTTCAGGCCTGGTTCGTCACTGAATCCGACCTGGAAGCGAATCCGCTATCGGTGATCCCCTCTCCAACCCCCGCGGGCCGCCGCTGATAAGCGGCGGATTCTTCGAGCTGAAGGCTTCCGAGCCTGCGGCGTACGGATACACGCCGCGGCTCTCCTGTGAAACAGATCACTTCGAAGATTACTCCTTAAAGCTGCAATACAGTAGCTTTATCTTTAAGTGAGCGGCAGGAGCCGTGACCGGGCTAACGTGCCAGCCGGTCCATGGAGGTGGTGGCCGGAGAGGCCGGTGTCGCTAGCGATCCCCGCCGGTTCAAGCCTGCCCCTTCTGTGCATCATTGGGTGCCAACCGAGCTCCGCGGCTACCCACGCCGGTCATCCGCTAAAGATCCAGAAGTGAAGGTTTTTACACTACGAGGTGTAGATCAAAGAGAGTCCCAAGTGCGGAACGTTCAGGGCCAGTCGGTGCTGTTCGGGAGATCCGGGTTTGATCCGCTCGCCAACCAAGTACATTCCGGAGTTGCCGAGAATGACGCGATTACTGGCGTTTACGAGGGCCGCATCGCCCGGGATTACGCGCAAGTGGGGCATGATGAGGGGTTCCAGGTCCTTGATGCGGATGTCGCATCCCGCAACCCCAGTGAAGGCTCCATGCACGGAGAAAGGTGCAGTGAACGTCAGGATGTATTCCTCGAAGCCGAGATAGTCGATGTACGGGCCCCATAGAGTCTGTTCACCTGTGGAAGCAGCGGTGGAGAAAAACGGCAGCTTCTCATAGTCGTAATACCGGTTGCTGCCCGGAGTCAGGTCGAAATCCAGCCTTCCGACGGCACCAGATCCCTTGCGGGACCACCATTCCAAGGCCCGGCCGCCCTCCTCAACGGATTCATGGGCGAAGAACGCCCCGGCGCCGACGGCAAAATCGTTCTTCGCGAGGAACTCCCGTGAGAGTTTGTCCAACCCCACCAAGGCGGCCTTATCAACCTTGGACTTGCCGACGAGATTTCGCTCAAGCAGCGAGGCAACGTTCCTGGAGAGTTCCTCGATCTCCGTGGAGACGCCGTTGGTCCACGAAGTAAGGGCATTGGCGGCGTGTACGACTTCAGTGTCGGGCTTCATTGGGTTCCTGAATTGATTGGCTGTAACCGAGGGTCAGTTTCGTGTCTATGAGGTGAAAAATGTTCCGCCTGATGTGCTCAAGTGCCAGTTTCTGGGCCTTCTCGGGTTGATCCTGGGCCACTGCCCGGACCAACTCCAAGTGTTCAGCGGTTGCCGTTTCGGGGTCAAGCGCTACGCCCAGGGGGGCCCATAGCTGTTGAACTGACTCTTCCTGAAGCCGGATTTCGGCGTTGGCCAGCCTTGGTGATTGCGCTGATACAGCTAACTCGATGTGGAAGCGGCTGTCAGCAGATGCTCGAACCTCGGGCGTCCTGGCCAGAACCAATGCCCGCGCAAGTTCCTGGAGGCGCTCGAAGTCATGTGCTTCCGCGCGTTCACATGCCAGCCGGACGGTGGTGGCGGCAATAGCCGAATGCTCGTCTCCGATGTCGCGTATTTCAGAAATAGACGTCGAGAGAAACCAGTCCCGTATGGCGTCGGTCTGGCTCTGAGGCTGCCGGACGACAAAGGATCCACCGCTGCGGCCGCGGCGAGTCTCTACGATTCCCCGCTCGCGCAGCTCCCCCAACGCTTCGCGTAGGGTGGCGCCGCCAACCCCGAACATCTCCGACAGTGCCGCTTCGGGGGGCAATCGTTCACCCACCTTGAGCAACCCCAGGGAGATGGCCGTGGAAATTCTGTCGACAATGGCATCGGCCCGCTCGATTTCGGGCAAGGAGCGATATATCTGCGACTCGAAGGGGGTCGGCGAGGCCAAAAGTCTGCGCTCCGAAGATGGGCTACGGGTTGGGGCTAATACTACAGTCCGGGAGTACTTAAGGACTTTGATCTCATCTAGAGTCTTTGGGCCGTTGCCCTCTCCTGAGCCAATTCCCACACACCGACCATCCTTAAGGGTAGTCAGAACCGTCAGAAAACAGTGTTACCCCTGCCCGTCTGCTTCGGAATCATGGATATCAACCAGAAAGCATCCACTCGGCACTTACAGGCCGATGGCCGAATCGAAGGGAAAAATCGTGAATCCGACAGCAACCGCGACGAGTACGGTCTACAGCACCACAGATGACATCGTCCGCAACCTGTCCCTCGTCAGGGACGAGATCGCGGCCACGGCGGCCAAAATCGACGAACAGCAGGTAGCCGGTCTGGCACGCCACATCAGCCTGACAGGCCGCATTTTTGTCGCCGGAGCGGGCCGCAGCGGCCTCGTCCTGCGCATGGCCGCCATGAGGCTGATGCACCTGGGCCTGAACGTCCACGTCGCCGGCGACACCACCACACCGGCCATCAGCTCCGGTGACCTGCTCCTGGTCGCTTCCGGATCGGGAACGACCTCCGGAGTGGTCAAGGCAGCGGAAACAGCAGCCAAGGCCGGAGCACGGATTGCCGCGTTCACCACCAACCCGGACTCGCCGCTTGCCGGACTTGCCGACGCAGTGGTGATCATCCCCGCCGCCCAGAAGACCGACCACGGCACCAGCGTTTCGCGCCAGTACGCCGGGTCGCTCTTCGAACAGGTACTTTTCGTGGCCACCGAGGCCATCTTCCAGTCGCTCTGGGACAACGACGCCCAGCCGGCGGAGGAGTTGTGGCTGCGCCACGCCAACCTCGAGTAACAGCCAACCTCGATTAGCCCAGGCGGCCTGCACTTCAAGCCACCCAATTTTCAACACCCAATTGCAGTTCCCTTACAGAAAGAAACAACATCATGAAGCTCCAAGTTGCTATCGACCTCCTGACCACCGAAGCTGCCCTCGAACTTGCCGGCAAGGTTGCCGAATACGTGGACATCATCGAACTCGGCACCCCGCTGATCAAGGCCGAAGGCCTGTCCGCCATCACGGCCATCAAGGAAGCCCACCCCGACAAGATCGTTTTCGCTGACCTGAAGACGATGGACGCCGGCGAGCTCGAAGCCGACATCGCCTTCAAGGCCGGCGCCGACCTGGTCACCGTGCTCGGTGCCGCCGATGACTCCACCATCGCCGGTGCGGTCAAGGCAGCCCAGGCCCACAACAAGGGCGTGGTCGTGGACCTCATCGGCATCGAGGACAAGGTCACCCGTGCCAAGGAAGTCCGCGCGCTGGGTGCGAAGTTCGTTGAGATGCACGCCGGCCTGGACGAGCAGGCCAAGCCCGGTTTCGACCTGAACGGTCTGCTCCGCGCCGGCGCCGAAGCCCGCGTTCCGTTCTCCGTGGCCGGCGGCGTGAAGCTCGCCACCATCGCGGACGTCCAGAAGGCCGGCGCTGATGTCGCCGTCGCCGGCGGTGCCATCTACGGTGCAGCCGACCCCGCACTGGCCGCCAAGGAACTCCGCGCAGCCATCGTCTAAGTCTCCGGTTGACGGTGGCGTCCCGCAGCGTACGGCTGCGGGGCGCCGCCGCCGGAGTTAAGACGCAGTACACCCCAGGATGAGTGGTTGATATTGGGGGACCCTAACCCCCGGGAAGGAAGCTGTTCATCATGCATAGTCAGGCCGCCGAGTACGTGGAAGTCCTCGTTAACGACCCCGTTCGACTTTACGAGTTGCTCGATGATGCAGAAGCCGTGCTCCGGCAGAAGCCACAACGGTTTGCCGGCATCCTGGTCACGCGCCATGCGCCAGACCGGTACACGCTCACGCTCAGCGACGCCGTTCCCTTTGGGGAGACACGCGAGCTAATTCTCTCGTGACCGTCAGTCGAGGGCACACTGCCTGTCGAAAGTTAGAAGGCAACAATGTCTGTTACTTACCCTGATTCGAATGTGAGGTCCGGGCAGAATCCGCTCCGGGACCCCCGCGACCGCCGGCTGTCCCGCGTGGCGGGTCCGTCGTCCCTGGTGCTCTTTGGCATAACCGGAGACCTGGCGCGCAAGAAGCTTTTGCCCGCCGTGTATGACCTTGCGAATCGGGGACTCTTGCCACCGAGCTTTGCGCTGGTGGGCTTTGGCCGGCAGAGCCGGACGAAAGACGATCTCACCGCCGAGATAAAAGAGGCCGTCAAAGCATATTCCCGGACGCCGTTCGATGAGACGGTGTGGGCACAGCTTTCCGAGGGCATCCGTTTTGTTCAGGGCGCGTTCGACGACGACGCCGCCTTTGGGCGGCTTTCCGCCACTCTGGCTGAACTGGACGAGCAGCGCGGCACCCAAGGGAACCACGCGTTCTATCTGTCGATCCCGCCGAAGACCTTCGAGCTCGTTTGCCGGCAGCTTTCAAAGCACGGCCTGGCTCGGGCCGAAGGCGAGAAATGGCGGCGCGTGGTGATCGAGAAGCCGTTTGGCCACGACCTTCAAACAGCCCGGCAACTCAACGACATTGTGGAGTCCGTGTTCCCACCCGATTCGGTGTTCCGGATCGACCATTACCTGGGCAAGGAAACGGTCCAGAACATCCTGGCCTTGCGTTTCGTCAACCAGCTGTTCGAGCCGTTGTGGAACTCGAAGTACGTGGATCACGTGCAGATCACCATGGCGGAGGACATCGGCACCGGCGGCCGGGCAGGGTATTACGACGGCGTGGGTGCGGCCCGTGACGTGATCCAGAACCACCTGCTGCAGCTGCTCGCGCTGACCGCGATGGAGGAACCGATCTCCTTCAAGGCCGATGACCTGCGCGCGGAGAAGGAGAAAGTCCTCGCCGCCGTCCAACTTCCTGAGGACCTGTCCACGCATTCGGCCCGCGGGCAGTTCGCCGGCGGCTGGCAGGGCGGCGAACAGGTTCGGGGCTACCTGGAGGAAGACGGGATTCCGGCCGACTCGACCACGGAAACGTACGCGGCAATCCGGGTGGACATCAACACCCGGCGCTGGTCCGGTGTGCCCTTCTACCTGCGTGCCGGCAAGCGGCTGGGCCGGCGGGTCACGGAGATCGCGGTGGTGTTTAAACGTGCACCGAACCTGCTCTTCCAAGACCACGGGGATGACGACTTCGGACAGAACGCAGTGGTGATCCGGGTCCAGCCGGACGAGGGCGCCACGATCCGGTTCGGTTCCAAGGTCCCCGGCACCCAGATGGAGGTCCGGGACGTGACCATGGACTTCGGCTATGGCCATGCCTTTACCGAGTCGAGCCCCGAAGCCTACGAGCGGCTGATCCTGGACGTGCTGCTGGGTGAGCCACCGCTGTTTCCGCGCCACCAAGAGGTGGAACTGTCCTGGAAAATCCTGGACCCGTTCGAAGAGTACTGGGCCAGCCTGGGCGAACAGCCCGAGCCGTACGCGCCCGGCAGCTGGGGCCCTGCCTCGGCTGATGAGCTGCTAGCCCGTGATGGGCGTACCTGGAGAAGGCCATGATTGTAGATCTTCCAAGCACTACCACCTCCAAGGTTTCCAAAAGGATCCAGTCCCTGCGCGAGCAGGGCGGCGTGATCGCCCTCGGCCGCGTACTGACCCTCGTGGTCATCACAAAGTCGGGACTCGAAGAAGAAGCGATCGAGGCAGCCAACGAGGCCAGCCGCGAGCACCCGTGCAGGATCATCGTGCTCGCGGCGGGCTCAGCGCAGGACTCCACCCGTTTGGACGCCCAGATCAGGGTAGGCGGGGACGCCGGCGCGTCCGAGGTCATCGTGCTGCGCGGCTTCGGGGAACTCGCAGGGGAAAGTGAGTCCCTCGTGGCGGCCCTGCTGCTGCCTGACGCCCCCATCGTGGCGTGGTGGCCGCATGGAGCACCCGACAATGCCAGCGAAACCTCGATCGGACGCATCGCACACCGCAGGATCACGGACTCGGCCAACGGGACGGATCCGCAGAGGGCCTTGGAGAACATCCGGAACACCTATAAGGCAGGCGACACCGACCTCGCCTGGACCCGCCTGACCAACTGGCGGATCCAGCTCGCAGCCGTCCTGGACCAACCGGATAGCTCACCGGTCACCGCGGTCGCCGTCGAGGGTGCCGTCGATTCCCCCAGTACGTTCCTGCTGGCCGCTTGGCTGCAACGGGCCCTGAACGCCCACGTCACCATCGTCGAGCACCCCGCCGGCACCGGGATCCGGGGCGTCCGGCTGTCCCGGGCCTCCGGTGACATCCGGCTTATCCGGTCCGGATCCACCGTGGCCGAACTGACCCAGCCCGGGCAACCCACGCAGCGGATATCCCTGCCGCGCCGCAGCCTCCAGGACTGCCTGGTCGAGGAACTGCGCCGGCTCGATCCCGACGATGTATTCGGTGAAACGGTGCGTAGCCTTGGTAGCTCCGAGGTGCACCAGGAAACCCTTTACGAGCCGGGCACCCTGGAACTCGCCGCCTTCGGGGTGCCGGCTTGAACCGATCCGCGGGCGACCGCTGAAGCTGCCGGCCGAAGGTCTCCCAGTAAGCATGGCTCCGCTCCGGGTTCAACTCAGAACAGGAGCGGAGCCAGTCGTTTGCTCACTTCCCGGGCAGCTTCGGCATGTTCGTAAATAGTGGCGAACCGTTCCGAGGGGCCGGATAGGCACAGGGCTGCGCCGGCAGGCCCGTCGGGCAGTCCCACGGGAAGTGCCAGACTCGCGGATCCCTGCTCAAGTTCGTTGAATTCCGCGGCCTCACCTTTGAGCCGTATCTCTGCGAGCTGCGCTTCCAACTGGCCGCTGTCCGTAATGGTGTGCTGTGTCAGCTTCGTCAACGGCCCTCTCGGGAGGAGGGCGGCCGAATCGGCAAGTTCGGCGAGCATGAGTTTTCCTGCGGCGGAAGCGTGCGGGTAACGCAGCATTTCATAAGCCGAGTGCAGCGGATAATCCCTGTCCTCATCGGCGATTCTGAGGGATGCGTTGCGGAACATGATGAGGTGCACGGCGAAACGGTTACCCCGGCGGAATTCTTCTATTGCCAAGCGTGCGGCGGTGGGAACGGTCGGGGGATTCGCAGCCGTAACCAGGCCCGCAATGGCGTGTCCGAGCGCAAAGCCGCGGAGGTCCGACGTGCGGGCCAGATATTCGTCCGCGACAAGCGCATTGAGGACCCGGTACGCAGTCGCCTGGGGCATCTGCAGGGCGTCGGTGATTTCTTTTGCCGTCGTACCGGTGCCGTACTGCGCCACGATTTCCAGGATTTTGAGCGGGTTTGACGCCGTGCTGGGCTTGGAGCTGGGCCGGTAGTAGTTCACTGGGTGGGCCTGCCCTGAAACAGGTCCAGTTCCCGCGTCTCGTCGTAGATGCCAACAGATGCCAGACGTTTGGGGAACCGCACGTGAAGGAAGGTGGCGTAAACGACACTGGCGAGGAGGACGGCAGCGTAGATGATGGTCTCCAGGCTGCCTGTACGAATCGATGCCGCCGCCGCGGTCCAGAACACCGCCGTGAGGACCAGCGTGGTTGCTGCTCCCAGTATCCAGTTGGCGAGGGTACTCTCCCCTATACGGCGCAGGAAGAAGGGCATCGAGGCGCTGGCAAGCACATAGGATCCTAGGTATCCGTAGGCGCCAAGCGTTAGCAGGTTTACGAGGCCGCGTTCAGGACCGGTACCAGCGACGATGATCGCGATGGGAACGATGGCAACTACCGGCATTATGACCATGATTGCCATCGAAGGCGTTCTAAAGACGGGATGGGTCCTGCCGGCTATCTTCGGCGCAACGCCTTCCCTGCCCATGCAAAAGAATATCCGGGCAAGGGCGTTCATCGAGGCGATCGCACACGCAAACCACGATGCCGCGATCCCCAGGTCAAGGATTGCAGCGGAGACAGGGGAAGCCTGGGAAAACAGGTCGGACAGGGGAGTGGAGCTGGCCGCGATGTTTAACGGTGCCTCCTTGAGGGCAGCGTCCTGGGCGGTCACGGCCAGAAGGCAAAGCACACCCATGAGGATCGGAGTCCACGTGATGGCCCGGGGGACGGTAACGAAGGGTTTGTTCGCCTCCCCTCCCAACGTCGTCGGGCTTTCGAAGCCGACAAAGGCACTAACGGCCACGACGATTCCGATGGGTAACGCGTCGAAATTGCCGTTCCAGGCGAACACGCTCCCGAGACTGATCTTCGACGGATTGACGGCGAAGTAGACGATCATCAGGACGGCGAGGACGCCGATCGAGATCGCTTCCATCAACACCGTGAACCACGCCGATATCCGGATCCCCCTGACCATGAGGAGACAGGCGGCGGCTGCAGCGGCAACAATAACCAGCACCGTGAACACCTTGGAGTGTGTGACAGGGACACCAAGGTTGCTGAACAGCTGGGCGACGTATATGCCGACGAGCAGCAGGCCGGCCATGGCCACGAGGCCGTAACCGAAGATGGCCGACCATCCGGCGGTGATCGCCGTCCGCTGGCCAAGTCCCTTGGCTGTGTAACTGTAGAGGCCGCTTACCGCTGCCATGCGCTGTGCCATGGGCCTTAGGCAGAAGGCAACCAGCACCATGACGGCCATGGCTACGCCGAACGTCACCAAAAGGTTCGGTCCATTGGATCCAAAGACAAGACCCGGGAACACAAGAGCCGGGATGACGGACATGGCACCGGCCGGCGCCACACCGGCAACTGCCTGTGCGAAGACCGGCAAGAAGGAAAGATTTCGGCGGCGCAGACCCTCCACCGGAGACCGGGGAGTGATGAAGCGATCACCGCGTGCAGACACTGGGTACCAACTCTCCCTTCGGATGGGCGTGCTCGCCTCGCTCCGAGGGGGCGCAAGTCATCGAGCCGCGGTGCAGAACATTAGCATTTCCGCACTGGCAACGATAGCCACCGGTACGTTTCCGAATGTTTCCAACATGTTAACTCGAGTGGGAATTTCCGTCCCCGAATTTCTCAAGTAAATCCTTTTGAAAGCCTCGCCTAAAAGAATTCGCTCACGTAGCTTTGCTTCTTGTAAGGCATGCAGGTGACCGGAATCACACCGGTCGGCTCGCCGCAGAGCTCTGCTGGCTCCGACGGGAACACCACCCATCGGGCCGGGAAACGAATCCAGGCCGGGCGCGTGTGGGCCAACAACCACTGCCTACCCCTCGGCTCCTTTCCGGCCCGTTTTCCGAAGCACTTCGGCTTCCAGTCCGCAGGGCCCTAATCCAAACCACTTAGGAGAATCATGACTATCGATACCGAGATTGAGTCCGTTGTTGGGGTGGCTCATCCGTTGGATCCGTTGTCGCGGGCGGAGATTTCGCGTGCGGTTGCGGTTTTGAAGGAGGGGCCTGCTGCGGCGGAGTCGT
>NZ_JBNHFL010000051.1:0-14862 GCF_059090205.1 Arthrobacter sp. CMU6 | reverse complement strand
AGGGCAGACTGGAATTTGGCGGCCGGGAGGCCCGTCCGCTTTGCCTCCACCAAGGCAAGATCCGAGACCGGGTCCGTTGCCCGTACCGTTCCGGCCACCCGGCGGCCATCGGCGAAGCCCACCTCCACTGTGCTGTTTCCGCGCACCACGTGCTCGTTGGTGATGATCAGCCCGTCCTTCGAATACACCACGCCGCTTCCCAGCCCGCTGTCGGTGAAGACAGTCACAACAGAGGGCTGGACGTTGCTGACAATTGTGGGAATATCGACCTGCCCTTGGCCCGGTGTGATCTGGCCGTCTGGTGCACCGCCCGAAGCACTCCCTGATGCGCCGGCTTCGGCACTGCCCGAAGACTGCGGTGATGACGGAACCGGTACCTGCCCGGGCGCCGTGCACCCCGATAGGATTGCTGCGAGTAGCGCCGCCGCACACATGCTCCCGCCCATGCGGGAGATACGGCGCGGTGTTGGCTTCCGGGGGTGCATCGGAACTTCCTTTCCTGTTATGTGGCCTGTGCCGGCGGCGCACCCCGGCACGAGAAGCATCCGCCGAGGTCGGCGCCCCCGTGTCCGGGCCGCCCCGGCAGACGCTGGTCAGCCGTTACGGCGGGGACGCGTGCAGGTTCCAAGGGCGAGAATATGCTCGACCAGAGCCGTGGAGTGCTTCTCCGCCCCCGCCCTGGGTCCCGCCCCACGGCGCTCGAGTCAAGACGCGACCTTGCCGTTCCAAGCCCCTGTCAACACGGGGAGCGAAACCGTTGTTCATGTACTGGATCGTCTTCGTCTTGCCTCCGTTTGGAATCAGGGCGGCGGCACTGTCCTGACTAAGTGGACAACATGGCTTGTGATGTGAAGGATGGTGCTTTCCCGGCTTGGCCCATGAACAAATCGATCTATATCCACTGACATAGATTTAATAGCACCCGTTTCGGCGGCTGACAAGATACCGTCCGGCAAGCGCCCCCAGCTTCGGACGAATACTTCGGAGCCTGCGTTCTCCCCTCGGCGACTGGTCAGGTCGGTTAATATTGATTTGCAAATCAAAAATGGGCACACGGTTCGCTATGCCCTGAACGATGCTGCCCACCCCTCTCGCCGTCGCCTCCTACACCTACGAGGCCCTGCGCGTGGCGGGAGCATCGAATGCTGCCCTCATCAGATGCGATTGTCTCCGCACCGGACCTCGAACAACCGCTCACCCGAAACCGGAGACTCTGTGCAGACAGTGTCTGCACAATCAGCTGAAATCGGCGCGGAACCGGCCTGCGGAACACATAGTTTGCACAGCACCCGGTCTAATCAGGATTGCCCCTGGAGGCAAAGGCATTCATGACACGGACACGTCAGAGAACGAACCGGGTGCTATTGCTCGATCGGCGCCGGACGCGCATCGAAGCCCAGCCACCGGTGATGGCGGTGTGTGGTTTAACCATCGGGCAGGCCCACAAGAGCTCTGATCCTGCTGATGAGACTGCGTTAGCCAGACGGGGGAAACGCACGGATGGACTAAGAGGAAAGGACCGCACGCCTCAGTCTCCGGCACCTGCGTATAGAAGATATCGTTGCAAACACGCTGGTCATCCGGCCCTGGTGAATGACCGCTATCAGTGAGGACGGCCGCGGACGTGAAGGACAAGGACACATAAGCGCGAGGGCAGGGTACGTCGGCTCTTCGATGTCCTCAGTATCCAGCGACTACAGTTAAGGACTGCCAGTTGCATGATTCGACGGCATTGCTCTGGGGTACCAGCGCCTTATCGGGCGGGATTTCCTGCGGACGGCGACGCGTGAATCTGAGGCTAAATACCAGTACAACCTGGTGTTGGGTCACCATCAAACAGGTGGTGCCCGGCTCAAGGCTAGCGACGCGACCGGCATTCTCCACCCTGCTGAAGAAGGGGATCCGGCTGGTAATCATCAGGTCTGCACACGTATCTATCGTGTTGGGCAGATTCAGGAAGCCCTAGTCGAGATCCATGACGAAGCCAGCGGAAGGGCAGACCCCACCCTGTTTGCGGCTTTCGTTCCGGGACTATGAGAGATGACCGGATCAAGGAACCCTACTCGGGGAGGTTAGCATCAGCTCCTGTTCCTGGTGCTCCATCTCCACCCAAGGCTGATGAGGTGATTACAGCGCCTATGTACAGTGCCGGGAAGCACGGGGTAGTTTCGGTACAGGACCCTGCATTTCTGTAATGCCGCAGTCTCGGGCAGGGAGCCCCTCCTGACGGTGTGCAGCACACCAGGAGCAATGCCGCTGTAGCCTCGTGGCGGCCCGTCCTGCACCTGAGGAAAGAGCCTGCCATGGCCACCTCGAATGCCCATCAGCCACTTCACACTTGTAGCGCCCCGGGCTTCGACAGCCTTCACTGGCCGGTCCCCCCGCGAATTCCTTCCCCGTCGATCTGCCCGTACGCGGGCTGATCGTGTCACTAGGATCTCCCGGGTTCCGGCCTGACGGTGCCGGCCGGGCCCGTGTTCTGCCGGTCATGTGTGAGCGCTGCGGCAGCGACGGCCACCTCATCATCAGAGCGGTCACAGATCCCCCGGAAAATCAGACAGGCGTCATTATCGTCGCCTACACTTGCGCCCGGTGCGGGCTCTTCCGGGAACATCCCGCCCGGGTCGCTGACCTTTCCCAGGTTATGATCCGCGGAACCCGGAAAGCGACGGTGCTCATTTTCGGGTGGAACTACATGCACTGCGGACAAATCATGAAGAGGACCGGGTCGGAGCTACGAAGGCTCTCCGCCCCGCCGTCCCCGGAAGCACCCGCTGCTCTGCCGGATGTCTACCTCCCGGCCCGCGTCCTGACATGCGGCTGCGGGTTCCGGTTGGAACTGCCCGAATGAAAGGATTTCCAGCCATGAATGAAGAAGATGGGATCCCCAACGACGAGAAGCTGCTAAGGACCGGGGTGAACGATCACGCTTGGGAGCGCGAGCACCGCCATCCCACCGCTGCGCAGGCCTCGGCCATCGGGAACCGCCGCCGGGAGGCCGAGGCAAAGCTATCCCAGCACCAGCAACAGGCCAAGAACAGGGCCACGGAATAACCAAAGGACACAGCCGTTGGAGGGACAAAACACCTCGCCGTGAATTCGTCCGGGCGACCCCCGTCCTTCATGCCCCCCAAAAAGACCAGCACCGGCTGCACGCCGGCCTTCTCCCGCCTTACACAAGAACGGTGCCCAGCCTCAGCAGCCACTACCGAAGGCTCCACCCATGCCCGCTATGACTTTGCCGGCGGCCCTAATGATTCCCCTGCGGCGCCCACGAACTCAGGCGGAAGACGCCGACGTGCTGGGCTGGTCAGCTTTCTGCCAGGGCCAGCGCCTGGTGATCTCAAGCTCCAGGGAAAAGCTCAGAAACGTCCTGATGAGCACGATCACGGCGAGGACTCCTACGCTGGTAAAAGTGGGGGTCACAGCCACGGTGCGGATGATGTCAGCGGCGACAAGAAGCTCAAGGCCCAGGAGGATGGAACGGCCAAGCAACTGCCGGTATTGCCGATACACCGATTGACGTTCCTGCCCTCCCCAGCCCCCGGGAAAGTTCCGCCCACGGGCAGCCAGCGGAACTGACACCACGGCTCCAATAACCATGATCGCCACACCCGCGAAGTCCATGTACTGCCCGGCCGTCTCGATGATCTGTCTGAAATCCATTCCGTCTCCCTACCGTTCCCTGTCGTCCGGCTGGCCAACAAGATCAGACGTACCCAAGCACACCGTGATCAACCGACTTGATCCATTGAAAAGAAGAGCCCGAACGCCCCCGGCCAGGAGGGACAAGACGATTGGACGGCCAAAACGGCGCCGTTTTGTTGAGTGCGCTCCCCGAGCGGCGCGATCGCTGACGCTCAGCTCGTCCGAAGCAGAGAAGCTTGATGGCGTTGCCCACCGATTCCTGCTAACGAATCCTTGCTACGAACCCGCTGTGAAGTGCCCAGAGGAGATCCGCTCCCTGCCGGATCCGGCTCGTAAGGGCACATGCGGCGCTGCGACCCATGAGGTCGGGTAACAGCTTCGGTGTACTTCCACGGTCCATGTTCAGCAATACTTCCCAGACTGCTCGCTTGTCAGCACCAAAGTTAGAGCCCGGCGCAGCGGTGGAGCTCGATGAGGCACGTGGCCATCTGCTTGGCTAGCTCGGTGGCCTCCCGGTCCCCTTCCATTGTGGAGATGATGGAGCCCTTCAGCAGCAGATGCCACGCCCGGGCGAACAGGTGGCAGCGCTCCAGCCCGCCGTCCTCGGCCAAGACCCGCACGTGTCCCCTGATCCTGGCGAGGTATTCGACGCTAGCCATGCCCAGGGGATGATCAGGGCCCATTTCCATAAGGACCCTGATAAGCATGTTGGATTTGTAGCCTCCGCTTCCGAGCCGATCCGCGAAGACATCGAAGATGACCAGCAATTCCTCTTCTGGAGTGTCGCTGCGACGTTGTGCCTCGGCAACGACTTCCTCGAACCAGACCTCGTGCTGGAGGGCCAGAACGGCCCTGACCAAGTCGTCCTTCGATGGGAAGTGCCGATAGAAGGTCGACTTCGCAACCCCGGAGGTCTCGATCAGCTCGTTAACTCCGACATCCCGGATACTCCGCCGGGAAAACAATTCGTACGCGGTACTGAGGACACGTGCCCTAGTAACAAGCGCGGGCCCATGGGCTGCGTCAGAGCTTCGCCACCGAGTCGAGTTGATCTCAGAATTGGAAGTTCCGGGCTGCGCCCCTGCTTGCGGCACTCTATGATGCGCTTTAACCGGCGTCGAAGCTTTCGTCCTCGTCATTGGGCGATTTCTCCTGGGGAAGGTCGTTGCCACTGCCGTTCGGGATGCCTGCGGCTTCCTGGCCGGAGCCCGAGGACGCCGGCGTAGACTCCTCGGAATCGCCGCCGAGAATCATCTCAGGTTCAGCCTGCTCGTGGTTTTCCTGTGTCATGCTTCCTCCCGTTGCCGTTGCTGATATCGCTGGTCTCGATGACCTGGTTGGCCGAGAACCGAAGTCCAATGGCATGTGGTAATAATCAGTAAACTTACCAAATGTCGCAGATCGGGCAACTGGCAGTCTCGTGGCTGACGTTTTACTTCCCAGGAGCACTGGTTCCTCGACGGAGTGCAGCGCAACGCAGAGCTTGAGCTAACGGGTTCTGTCCGCTTGCGGGCAGGTCAGAGCCCCGCACAGCCTAAAACTGCGCGGTTTCTAGCGCCTGAACCGTCTCACCCGTCCAGGTCGGGCCCAGGTGCCCTTAACCCGCCACGGCCGTAAGTTCGCGTCCAAGCAGCAGGGTGAGCAGCAGCATGCGCAGGATTTGAAAGGGTAGCTGAGCATTCACCCCAAACGGCGTCCTAGCGGTCTGGTTCCTCCGTGGCCTCAGGGTCTTCTTCGGGTTCAAATGTGTTGGGCTCAGAATCAGCAGCGATACCGATCCCGTCCCCGCCCTGGGGAATCCCGCCGTCGGCCGCGCCCTTCTGCGGCTCGTCCTCGGGCATTGAGTCAGGTGAACTGATCGTCATAGCTCCTCCTTCATTGGCTGGGACTTCACGCTAACAGCAGCTTATGCCGCCCGCAGGTCCGCGAGAACTTGGTCCACTTGAGTGGCAGAAAACCCGCCTGGGCGGGTTCGAGACGAAGAACGCTGTCCGGGTGGGCTCGTCCGAACTGACGATGAGCTTTGAGGGAATCGCAGCATGCATCGAGACTGGGGCCGGGGCGATCGTTGCCAAATCTGTAAATGAGTCCCCGGCGGCTAAGGACCAGCTCGCCATTGCTGACTACTTTTACCTCGAGGGGCGCGCATGCCCTTGATCGCCTCGATCGGCGAGATTTCATCCAGCCACAGATTGGCGCCAACAAACCATAGTTTCGCCACATGTTCGCCTTCAGCCCTCGAAACCGCAGTCCAGGCCCGGTGCGCGAGCTGCAGCCGAGCCTGCGCTTCCGGTCGTGGTTCGGGCCCGTCGGTGCGGGCCACCGGTAGCTAATCTTGCGGTTCTTAGCCCGCCAATGCCGCCACCAAAGTCGCGCCAAGGGCACTGTTCAGTTGGCCCCCAAGGCGGGCTGTGCCGCTGTGGGCCGCTCCAACACCAATCGAGACATTCATGATTCCCCCGGCTCCTTCCGATGTCTTCGACGCTACCCGAGGAGCCACCAAGGAACCACCAGAAGGCTACCAAAGCGCCACCGGCGGAGTCCCTCCCCTCTACTGAGGAACGAGGCGGCAGCAGCGATCCCGGGTTCATTCTGAATGAGCCCGGTTTGGCGGCCGGATGGGGACCGCGCCTATGACCGGCGTGTCATCAACCGTGTACCTTCCGGATCGAGGGGGTCCTGGGGTCTATGCCGCGCGGCGCTTCGGGTATTGATGGTTGCGCTGCTGGTGCCCCACCGAGTGCGAGGGTGGCCGGATGACCGGTGGAACGGAGGCGTCGTCGGGCACGGTACTGTCCGCTTCCAGGCGCGCATGGTCCCCGACCTGAGCGCGGGCTCCGATGCGGGAGTGGCTTCCGATTCGGACGTGGTCGCCGATTACTGCGCCAGGGCCTATGTAGACAGCGTCGCCGACGGTGGTGTGATTGCCGATCCGTGCCTTCCGGTCAATCCAGCTGCCGGCTCCGATGCGGGAGTCCGGGCCGATGTAGGCGCCGGCCTCAACGTAGGTCGAGGGCCGGATGAACGACGTCGGATCGGCCAGGGCGCCGCGGCAGAGGAGACCGCCGCCGTTGGGATGGCGACGATAGGTTCGGACGTTGCCGGCATCGTCCTCGACGGATTCGATTGTGTTGGTCATTCCCTTCCTGTTCCCGGGGACTGCAGTTTCCGATCGGTGCCCCACAATTACATTCGTGAAATTAACGTTCCGGCAGGAGCTTCCATTCCGACGCGGATGCCCGAGCGATGGCATCGTCACACAGAAAAGCTCAGGGACTTCGGCTGTTCGGGGACGTTGATCCTTGGCACGGTTCCTTTGCAGCAGGCCCGTGGGGTTCCCGCCGGGTGGCTCCGTAGCGAGCACCTCTCCTTCATCCCGCATGCTGATCAGGCAACCGGGCCGCTATGTGAGGCTCCAAGCCCTGGATGACCTGGGCATCGAAGTCTGGGCGCTGGAAGCGCAACCGGCCGGGTTGGTGAACCGTGAGCAAGGCAGGGCTGAGTCCGGGCCTCAAACAGTTGCTTCATCCTCCATAAATAAAGCCCCGCAATTATATGGAGTTGTCAATTTGTAGTCAAAAATCGTAAATTTATCCGGTAGTAAAGCGCTGACATCATTAGCTTGAGCCAAGGGATTGCTGGGTGTAGCCACTTCTTACGGTATATACCCACGCCGTGTCTTAAGCGGACGTCTGCGTTCTTGACACCCCTGATGCCCAGGCGTACTTTGATTGCTCTCGGGCCTATTTCCGGCGCTGGCTGGGAAGGCCCTTGAGGGTCGTGAGGTAGCTGGTACGAGGAGGTGTCGGCCGCCTGAAATCGTGTTCAGGGTGCTTATTGTCCGCTTGTCGTCTCATCACGGAGCCGCGTTGCGGTTCTGCTGCTCAATTTAGCCGCTCGCCCAATGGGCTGAAGCAACCATCGGGATGACCCCATGCAGAAAAAACGATCACCCCTGTTTATCTGGCTTTGCCTTATTTATGCCCTCTCAGCCTGCGCAGGCGGGGAACCCTCCGCTCCCGCGACCACTATCACCCAGACAGTGGCGGTGACTCCCACCCAGACGCAGACCGAGCCAGGGCTCCTGCCCACAACACCGGTCCCGGATGCCACCACGGCATCCGGTACGAGCACCGCTACGGGGACGTCTACCGTTGCAGGGTCAGCGGCGCCCACAGGAACAGAGTCGCCGACCAGTACGGAAACCGGCACAGGAACGCCTACCGACTCTCCGGCAGCGACCCGGCCCAACTCTGGTCCCAAGACCATTCAAATCAACGGCAAAAAATACGCGTGCTCAGACCTGTCCGAGAATGCCTGCGATCAAGGAGTTACGAACGCCTTTGATAAATGGGGAGGCAAACTGGAAGGATTCGTGAACTCGGACCGGCTTGGAACGCTCGGGAAGGGTGGATCGGGAAGGCTGCCAGATGACCGGGTCGCTCGCCTCGGACTGCTTTCCTGCATGTATATGGAATTAAATGCTGATTCAACGAAATTCCTGGAAGGAGCGAAGAAACTGGAACCAAAAGCAAGGGACACGGAACTGCTGCTGTTCTGGCTGGAATCCAATAGAGTGATTTGCCCGGAGCTTCAGCTAAAGGCCTAGCCTTGCGCCCGCCACGCCACCGGCCTTCCCTGAAATGGCAGAGCAGGCACCCGCTGCATGATTACGCGAAGCCCAGGTCAAAGTACATTGAACTGCTTCATCCCTGGGATGGCCTGGGGGCTGTACCTGCCTGTAGGCATCGGCCGTGTCCTGATTAAGGACTGCGCGCAGTGGAGCGGGCGAAGATAATCCTGACCTCCAGTGTGCACATAGAGCCCTCCAGGACGCCTTTGGCAGAAACTCGACCAGCTTCGTGCAGTGGTCCGCCTTCGTCGATAGTTTCCTCAAACTGGCGTCCATGAACTGACCGAGATGGGATTTGTTGTGCCACAGGCTGCCGACACGACGTCCGAACAGGTAGGTGTGAGGCCCGATGTCTTCAACAGAGGCAAGCGGCCAAACCCTGAGGCGAAAGGATGGCCGCGGCCAGACTCACAAGATTCCCCGGAATCAAAACGGACAATAAAAGAAGGCCCTTTCACACTCCTCCCGTGCGCGTTTCGAAACGCCGATAACCATGATTCCGTCCTGCGTCTTTCGAGCTATGGCTGGCGGCTGGCCGGGTTGGCAGGAGAGGGCTTTAGGAAAGTTTGGCCAGGCGCACGTATTGGTACACCGCTTCCCGGCTGATGCCGTAATCCCGGGCAAGGACGGATTTCGGAACGCCGCCGGCAGCCCGCTGCGCCAACCCGGCTGCCCGCTCCGGCGTGAGAGTCTTCTTCCGCCCTTTACAGGCACCGCGCTGCTTGGCCAGGGCGATGCCTTCGCGCTGTCGCTCCCTAATGAGGGCCCGTTCGAATTCAGCGAAAGCCCCATGACCGAGAGAATGAGGTTCGCCATGGGGGGAGTCCTCGCCCGTAAAGAGCAGATGCTCCTTGACGAACTCCACACGCACGCCCTTACGGGTGAGACGTTGGGCATTCGATGAAGTATTAGCTTCCTCTTCGTCCTGGACGCCGTCCCGGGCGCCGAGTTCGACGTCAATATGGGAAGTCTGCTTCCAGGTCTTCCATTGCCCAGGCCAGAACGTTGAGTTCAAACGGGGGAGCTTCCTGAATCTCGTACAGGTGGGCGTCGAAGTCGAATGCGTCAGCACTCCCGCCGTTGCCCCAGTACCTCACCCAAAGGCCTTCAAGGGTGATGATGTTCAGTTCTATCAAGCCTCGTGCGGCCTGCCGTGGGTCACTCATCACTGCTACCTGATCACCTTGGCGGGCAATGCCGCCCGTTAATCAGCATACTTACTAATCAAGGTTACGGGATTACAGTGCGTCAACCAACAGGGAATGCAGATTATTTTTGGCCTGGGAGCACATGCCTGAGTTCACCGACGAGCCCGGTTAGGGGCTGCGGGGAGATGACGTGGGGCGGGGGAGTTCCTACGATTAGGCTCATGGACTCCACCGGACACGCCGAGCACATCTTAAGCCTGCACGAGCTGGTCGCAGGCAGTGCTGACATTCAAACGATTCTGAACGGCCTGACCGGCTTCGCGGCGGACGCGATCAGCAAGGCAGCCGGCGAATCGATCGACTGTGCGCTGACCCTGCGCCGGCGCAAACGCACCGCCACCGTCGCAGGCAGCAGTAACAAGGCTGTCATGCTTGACCGCATCGAACAGAGCTTGGCCCAAGGACCGTGCCTTGAGGCTTTGGACGTGGGCTACCCGGTGCTCTTGGCTGACGTGTCCACCGACACGAACTGGCCCGAATACAGCCGCGCACTGGCGGCGGAGGGGTGCCGCAGCGCTCTGGGCGTTCCGATGGATTTAGGGGAGACCTCCGAGGCGGTCCTGAACTTTTTCGCTCCCACAACAGGCGTATTCACTGACGAAGTCATTAACGCGGCAGCCACGTTCGCGCACGTGGCAGGCAGCACCCTCCGTCTTGCAATCCGGATCGAGACCGTGGAGCAACTGAACGCTGACCTGAAAACTGCAATGGCCACCCGGACCGTCATTGATTCGGCCTGCGGTGTGATTATGGCCCAGAACCATTGCAGCCACGACCAGGCGTTCGAGCTGCTGGCCAAAGCGTCCAGCCATCGGAATCAAAAACTCCACGCTGTGGCGGCGGACATCATCGCCCGCCTGGGTGTCACTCCCGACGGTTCCCTGCGTTTCGAGGACTGACCCACTAAGGCATGCCCTGTAGATGACCAGGAGCGCGCCGCCTGCGCTAATCGCTCCTAAGCGGCGAGTCTTAGGGGCGAAAAGGCCGAGCAACGGTGTCCGAACGCAGCCCCCGGCCGGACTATAAAGGCCGACAATAAAGATTCCGTCAAGTAGCTGCCGAGTATCTTAGGTGTACGTCGGTGGGCGACGTTGATCGTGCTGGGCAGCGAGGAGCGGGGCTTTGAACCAGCACCTGCTCGCCGGTCTCATCTGGAGCACTCCGACCTCTTGGGGGACGATGAGCAATTCTGTCGCTTTATCGGCGGAGGTATTGGCGGAGTCCGGGGATTGCGAAGTCGACTTTTCCGTAGCCTGCGGACTCGATGAGTCCTGCGGCGATGAGCCGGTTGCGGTATTTGGACACGACGTTGGGTTTGGCCTTAAGGGCGGCCCCGATCTGCCCTGCGGCCGAGGGGCCATCCTGCGTGGCCATGGCGTCGAGGAACTGGCGGTCTCTGTCGGAGATGTCCGAGAGCGCCGATTCGACGACGACCAGGGTGTTGCGGCGTTGAGCAGTGGCGATGGCACGTTGGACGCTGGCCTGGTCCAGCGTCCATCCTGCTTTGTCGGCTTCGAGCCAGAGGTAGTAGCCGACCAGTTGGATCAGGAACGGGTATCCCTCGGTTGCCTCTGCCGCTTCGCTGATGAGGTCATGGGAGATGGTGATGCCTCCCCGGCTGAACAATTGGCTGAACGAGGTGGTGACTTCGGCGATGGCTGCTTCGTGAAGATTGATCCTGTCGGCCCGCCGGAGGAAGGTTGCGACGCCTTCGTTGAGGAGGTCGGACACGGCTGAGGGCAGGCCGGCGAAGATCAGGCCGATCGGTAGCCCGTCGCGGATGAAGTGCTGGACATCGGCTGCCAGTTGCGAGATCTCCGTCCGGTCGACGGCGTGAATCTCGTCAACGGTTATGACCAGTCCTGTGCGCTTCGAATCCAGAACGCGCAGCAGCTCACGACCGGTCCGGTGCCAATCCACGGCCCGTTCTGGGGGAAGTTGGGTTGTCAGCCCGAATCCGGCTGCGGAGAAGGCGGTGATTTTCCGGGCGGGAGGCCCGTCCCCGAGTTCCTCGAGGAGCCGGAGCATGTCATCACCGACCCGGGCCAGGAACCCTGGGTTTGCTGTCCGCGAGATGACGGCCCATCCCTGAGCTCGAGCGATGTCCTCGGCGGCGCTCAACATGACGGTCTTGCCGATGCCTCGGGATCCCGTGATGATGGTCAGAAGGCCAGGGGCCCCGGAGCCTTGCTGCAGACCGTACTCAAACTCGTCCAGAAGGCCAGCCCGCCCCACGAGCTCCGGTGGCGTCGCGCCGGCCGTGGGCTTGAAGGGGTTCTGCACCCGACCTCCTGTGGATGATAGGTGAAACTAGGTGAAACTGGTGAAAGTGGTGAAACTCCTGCCACGATATGTCCAACTACCCGTGCTGGGCAAGGCGGAGCGCTAACGGGATCCGGGTGCGCGGAAAGAAGCCCAAGCGGCGTCGGAATAGGCCGAAATTCCTCAATAACTGACAGCGGCTCACGGAAATCTTAGAATCCACTCTGACAGACAATGGACGGAAACCCTGTGCAGCTGCTGGACAAAAATGCCCCCAGTCCCTCGCGGCGCAGGCGCTATGAGGTCGAAATAGTCCAAAGAATTTGGACGCGATGAATCCCGCTTAGGACATGGACTCTGATGTCACCTGCTATGGCTCGTCGGCGTCTGGAGAACGAGACCGGACCTACGCCGGCATGCCGAATACACCCTCGTCAGGGGCCCTTACGTCAGGTTGGGGTGTGCTTCAATCTGACCATTTCATGGAAGAGGCTATGCGCTGACCGGATTCTCTGAGGGGGTCCAACCACGATGCAGGGTTGAGTGTAACGCCTTCGCCGCTGAGGAGTTTGTTATCCCGTTTGCGCCATGTTCCGTCGATCATGACGCCTTCTATATTCGCCAAGCTTGTCTGCATCACGACCGTGTCGATGGGGTTATGCACGGGCTGCATGTTCGGTTGCGTCGCATTGACGAGGACGAGATCAGCTTTCTTGCCTGGTGTGATGGAACCAATGCGGTTGCCCAGACCCATCATTCGTGCTCCCTCAATGGTTGCCCAGCGAAGAGCCTCATGGGTCGTTATCGTCGATGTTTCAGGGATACGCGCACCTCCCGGCTGACTGTTTCGGTAGCCGAAATTATCAAGGGCACGTTGATGGACGAGTGCTATTCGGGCAGCGAGGAACATTTCCCCGGAAAGGCCTGACTCCAGGTCGATTCCTATCGACGGACGGGCGCCTAGATCGCGCAGGCGACCGGTAAGGGGGTGGCCGTGTCCCTGCGTCATCTCGTTCTCGGGTGTCACTGAGAACGTCACTCCATGATCGATGAAGGTTTGTAGTTGTGGCGTTGAGAGCTCGTTTCCGTGAACAATGTTGATGTGCGGCCCGAGGAGTCTCTCCTGTTCCAGGAGGAGCCATCCTTCGGGCGAACGAGCAGGGCCTCCGCCCTGGTGCATGGAGGTGACGAGGGAGAGTTCCCGGGCGAGCCTGAAGTCGGTGAGGGCTACTTGGAGGTCGGAGTAGTGCGGGCCGAGGATCGCCATGCCGAGTTGGAGCTTGCCCTCCTGGGATAGCCTCGGATCGTTCAGAAGCCGCTCGATTTCGGACCGGTCGTGGGGTATTTCCCAGAAGGGTGTTTGTCCTGGCTGGGGGTCCGGTTTCGGACTGCCGTGGAAGTAGATGGCCCGTATGCCGCTGTCGCGAAGGGCGTCGACTGCGGCATCGGTGTGCTCGGGGGTCGGGTTGTTGTGGCACCAGTCAGCAAGCGTGGTCGTTCCGCAATTGATCTGGTTCATCGCGCCAGAGAAGGTCCCCCAATAAACGTCTGACGGCCGGTAATGCGTTGCGAGCCCGGCATGAGTCCGCCGGAAGTACTGGAGAAGCGTCCAATTGCTGGCAATGCTGCGAAGTCCAGTTTGCCAGGTGTGCATATGGGCGTTGACGAAGCCCGGGATGATGATGTGTCCGGTGACATCTACGACATCGGTTGCGGGGGAGACGTTGGCAATCTCGGCTCCGACACCTTTGATGTGCCCGTCTTCAATCAGGATGTCCGCGATCGGTAGGACGCCTAGCGAATCGTCCATGGAGATGACGGTTGCGCCCTTGAGCAGGGTCGGTCTGGGTGATCCGGAGGTCATTGCGGCCCGATACGGTGTCGGTTGGAGACGATGGGGTTGGACAAGGTGCCGAGTTTTTCTACTTCTACTTCCACGAGGTCTCCTGGTTGGAGGAGCCATTCGGGCGTGCGTGCGTAGCCGACTCCCGCTGGAGTCCCCGTGCAGAGGATGTCGCCGGCGTTGAGTGTCAGGGTGTGGGAAATGTGAGATAGGGTTTCGCCGAGCTCAAAGAGCATGTCCCTTGAATTGCCGTCTTGGACCACCGCACCGTTGACGCGCGTCTGAATCCGAAGGCCCTCGCGGAGATCCCCGACTTCATCGGCGGTCACGATCGGTCCCAAGGGACCGCTTTGATCGGCATTTTTCCCGAGTGTCCACTGGGAGGTGCGTTTCTGTGCTGCGCGGGCGGTCAGGTCATTGAATGTTGAGAACCCTATTACTGCCGCTCTTGCTGTATCGGCTGAGGCATCGGCCAGCGGTCTGCCGACATAGGCAGCAATTTCTCCTTCCCAGTCCAGTCCCCTCTCTCCTGATGGAACGGGAACAGGAGCGTCTCCGGTGGTAAGTGACTGTGTCCACCGGCCAAAAACTGTTGGGTGCGAGGGCAGCTCCTCGTGATGATGCTCCCTTCGGCAGCATGGGCAAGGTAGTTCAGCCCTATACATAAGACCCTCGCAGACGGAATAACGGGGGGAACAATGCTGACATTTTGCACCGGAAGGGCGTGGCCGGCAGGTGTTGCCTCTTCTTTGCCGGCGGACAGCCATGCGAATGGGTCGGACCAGAAGGTCTGCAGGTCGGTGAGGAGCAGAACCGTTGATTGGTCGCCGTCCTCGTCCATTCGACCAGCAAAAACCGGACCTGTTTGTGAGAGCCTGACTCCGACAATTCGCACCTGAGTCCCTACTGCTCGACGGCGGGGGCTGCGGTGAGGGGGACGGGCACCAGTGACTGGAGTTCTTCGAGGGTGCAGCCGAAGGTTTCCCGGACGCGGACGCCGTCGGGCCCGGTGAGGAACACGGCTTTGTCGGTGTAGACGCGGGTCACGCAGCCGACGCCGGTGAGCGGGTAGGTGCAGGATTCGACGATCTTGGAGGCGCCTTCCCGGGTCAGGAGGGTCATCATCACGAACACGTCCTTGGCGCCGGTGGCGAGGTCCATCGCGCCGCCGACGGCGGGGATGGCGTCCGGTGCTCCGGTGTGCCAGTTGGCGAGGTCGCCGGTCGCGGAGACCTGGAACGCGCCCAGGACGCAGATGTCCAGGTGGC
>NZ_JBNHFL010000050.1:0-15026 GCF_059090205.1 Arthrobacter sp. CMU6 | reverse complement strand
ACTTGGCACACTATTGAGTTCTCAAACAACAGACACACCCGGCACCACCCAAACCAACGTTCAGGATCGCTCCGGAGCAACTTTTCAAACTTACCCGCTCGTTTCATCCGAGTCAAATCGGTGGTTTTCATCCGGCACAGCCTGTGGCTTCCGGTTCACCCTGCCGACTCGCTCCGGGGAGCGGCGCGGAAATAAACTATACCACTACTTCGGCGCCATGCCAACTGGGCTACCGCAAAGCCGGGAAGGGCCCGGAATCCCAAGGGATTCCGGGCCCTGCTTGCAGCGACACAACCCCCGGGTGGCGGACGGCTTTCAGGCCAGCGGCCCGTCCGGCTCACGTCAGTGGCTGGCCGGACTTAGGCGAGGGGCCCGCCGGGCAAGGCAGCCTTCCCCGTCCCGCCCGTTGGTTCAGCGCCCTGCTGTTCAAGAGCTCCGGCTTCAGGACCCCCGGCCTCAGCACCTCGCGTCTCAGCACCGCGGGTCTCGGCAGCGCGGGTCTCACCGGCTCGGGCTTCAGCAGCCGTGGGCCCGGCAAAGACGGATCCGGCCTCGGTGGATTTGGCCTTGGCCGCCGCCGCAGTGGTGATCACGTTGGCGTCGGCCGGCCGGAAGTACGCGACGCCCAGTGGCGGCAGCGTGACCGTGAGGGTCGCCGGCTGGCCGTCGATTCCTTCGTCCTCTGCGGTCAGTGTGCCGCGGTTGAGGACGCCCGATCCGCCGTAGTCCTCGGAGTCGGTGTTCAGCACCTCGGTCCATGCTCCGGTGGACGGCACGCCCAGGGCGTACTCCTTGTGCGGGCCGCCGGAGAAGTTGACGGCGCAGACCAGCGCGTTGCCTTCGGTGTCCCAGCGGACAAAGGTCAGGACGTTGCGGTCGGCGTCGGCTCCGTTGATCCACTGGAATCCGCCGGGTTCGTTGTCGCGGGCGTACAGGGCCGGCGTCGATCGGTAGAGCCCGTTGAGGTCCTTGAGCAGCATCTGGATGCCCCGGTGGGCCGGGATGTCAGCCAGCCACCAATCGAGGCCGTGCTGCTCAGACCACTCGGCTTCCTGGCCGAATTCGGTGCCCATGAAGATCAGCTGCTTGCCCGGGTGCGCCCACTGGTAGCCGAGGAAGGCACGGAGGTTGGCCAGCTGCTGCCAGCGGTCGCCGGGCATCTTGCGGAGCATCGAGCCCTTGCCGTGGACAACCTCATCGTGGCTGATGGGCAGCAGGAAGTTCTCGGTGAAGGCATAGACCATGGAGAACGTGACGGTGCCGTGGTGCCACTTGCGGTTAACCGGGTCTTCGGAGGTGTACTTGAGCGAGTCGTGCATCCAGCCCATGTTCCACTTGAGGCCGAAGCCGAGGCCGCCGTGGCTGGTGGGCGCGGTGACGCCCGGGAACGCCGTCGATTCCTCGGCGATCATCACGGTGCCGGGGTGTGTCTTGTACACCGTGGCGTTGGTTTCCTGAAGGAAGGAGATGGCCTCCAGGTTTTCGCGGCCGCCGAAGCGGTTGGGCTGCCACTGGCCGTGCTCCCGGGAGTAGTCCAGGTACAGCATGGACGCGACGGCGTCCACGCGGAGGCCGTCGATGTGGAATTCATCGAGCCAGTACAGCGCGTTGGCCACGAGGAAGTTCCGGACTTCGGTGCGCCCGAAGTCGAAGATCAGGGTGCCCCAGTCCGGGTGCTCGCCCAGGTTCGGGTCGGCGTGTTCGTAGAGCGGCTGACCGTCAAACTGCGCCAGGGCCCAGTTGTCCTTCGGGAAGTGCGCCGGCACCCAGTCCAGGATCACCCCGATGCCTGCCTGGTGGAGCGAGTCCACCAGGAACCGGAACTCGTCGGGATGCCCGAAGCGGGACGTGGGTGCGTAGTAGGAGGTGACCTGGTAGCCCCAAGAGCCGCCGAAGGGGTGCTCGGCCACGGGCATGAACTCAACGTGGCTAAAGCCGAGCCACTTCACGTATTCCACGAGTTCCGTGGCAAGTTCGCGGTAGCTAAGCCCCAGCCGCCAGGATCCGAGGTGAACCTCGTAGACGCTCATGGGCGAGTTGTGCGGATCCCGGGCGGCGCGTTCCTTCATCCAGTCCGCGTCCTGGAACTGGTAGTGGGATTCGACAACCCTCGAAGCGGTGAGTGGGGGCACCTCGGTGCCGAAGGCCAGCGGGTCGGCCTTCTCCACCCAGTAGCCGCCCTTGGTCTTGATTTCGAACTTGTAGCAGGCGCCAGCCGGGACACCCGGGATGAACAGTTCCCAGACACCCGAGGAGCCCAGGGAGCGCAGGGAGTTTTCCCGCCCGTCCCAGGCGTTGAAATCGCCCTTGACCCGGACGGCTTCGGCGTTGGGCGCCCATACGGCGAAGGACACGCCGTCAATGTCGCCCATCGCGGACTTGTAGTGCTGAACGTGGGCACCCAGCACGGTCCAGAGCTTTTCGTGGCGTCCTTCGCCGATCAGGTGCAGGTCCACTTCGCCCACCGTGGGAAGGTAGCGGTAGGGATCGTCCACGATGATCGGGTCGGCACCTTCGTAGGTCACCTCGAGGCGGTAGTCCGGCACGTGGCCGTGCTGCAGCGGCTCCAGTACCGCCACCCAGACGCCTTCGGCCTCGTGGGTCATGGGCACGGTTCCGGCCTGGGTCACCACGTTGACCGCCTCCGCAAGGTGCTTGACGGTGCGGATGGTCACGTGGCCGTAGTCGTCCAAATGGGCACCAAGCACCGAGTGCGGGGCGTGGTGTTCACCGGCCCCGACGCGTGAGAGCGTGTGCGCGTCCACGTGCAACGGTGCGTGGGGGCTGTCAGTGTGTGCAGAGCCTGTCATGTTCTTACCTTCCGCTGCTGCTCCGGCCGGTTCGCCGGAGCCTTTAGTGCTGAGGAGCCGCCTGGCCGCATTCACCGGAATGGCCAGCCAGCCGGGCCGATTGCGCAATTCGTACACGACTTCGTAGAGCGCCTTGTCCAGCCACAATGCCACAAAGAGCGGCGAATTGCGGTCCACCGTTCCGGGAGTTACTTCCGCGTAGCCTGCCAGGAAGGCCTCCGTGCAGTCATCCACCCAGGATTCCGGGACACGGGCGTCCGGCTGTTCCCGTTCGGCGGCGCCCGCCGCATAGTCAAAGGAGCGCAGCATGCCCGTCACGTCCCGGAGCGGGACGTCGGGGAAGTTGCGCTCGGAGATCGGCCGGAGCGGCTCCCCCTCAAAGTCGAGGATGGCCCACCGGTCATGGCCGCCTTCACCCCCGGGAACCTGCAGGATCTGGCCGAGGTGGAGGTCGCCGTGGATGCGCTGAAGCGCGCCGGCCGGGGTGCCTTCGAGCCTGCTGAGCAGGCTTTCCAGCCCTGCTTCGTAAGGTCCGACGGCGGGCCCCGCTTCCGCCCACATCTGGCGCACCCGCTGGGCTACTCCGGGGGCAATTTCGCCGCCCGGAACCGCTTCGGCCGAAACACCCAGTGTTTCCGCGAGCCTGCGGTGGACAGTTGCCGTCGCATGGCCAAGGGCATGTGCCTCGGCCGTGAAGTCCACTCCCCCGGCCGCCGCGTCAACGGCGAGCCGCCACGCGTCCCGGCCGCCGGCCAGGAATTCGTGGGCCACTGCCAGTTCGCCCTGCGCAGTGCCGCCGGGGGCGGACCCGGCAACGTGCCCCTGCGGGTACCACTCACCGGTGACCCAGCCCAGCGTGGCGGGGACCTCCGGGGTGCGGGCTGCGGACAGCGCGGCACCAACCTCCACCTCCGGGTTGCGCCCGGCGGAAAGCACACGGAAGAACTTCACGATGGCCGCGGAGTCGCCGTCGTCCACTATCACTGACGTGTTGGACTGCTCACCGGACAGGACTCGAACCGTACCGGAGGCCTGCGGCAGCGGTTGCCCGGCCCCGGAACGGTGGCCGCTGGCGGTGCCGGCGGTGTCCTCTTTCCGGATCAGATCCAGCCACGCGGCAATGAAGGCGGGGTCATGGACGGCGTCGTAGACCCAGCGGTGCCCCAGCCCGGCGTCGTCGCTTTCACCGATCAGCGCCCGTTCCGCACCGGGCAGCGGCTGGCTGCGGTAGCTGAGCGGGATCTGGACAACATCGGTGCGGGAGACGCCGTCGGCCGTCTTGGACGTGACGGAGGCGAGGAACACCTCCAGGCCGGCCCTGCCGGTGGCGTCATCCAGCACCAGGCCGCCCACTGGCGCCAGGGAGAAGTCCGGGGACTTCACCGGGAACCATCTCTGGGCCGGGAGCCAGTCGCGGAGCAGTTGTTCGAGTGTGGGTGTCAGTGTGGTTTGGGTCATCTCATCCCTCAATCGACAGTATCGGCATCGCCTGGGTAAAGGGTGAAGCTGGATTGGAAGCCGCGGCCCGCAGGCGCAGCCAGAAGAAGTCGTGGCTGCCCAGCGTCAGGGTCAGGTGTCCGTCGTCGCTGATGCCGGGAAACGGCTGGCCGCCGAAGACGTCCCGCAGGCCCCGGCCGGAAAAGTCCGGAAGCGTCAGGGTGGAGGACACCGGATGCTGGGAAAGGTTGAAGACGCACAGGATCGATTCGGCCGGTTCGCCTGCCGCGTTGCCTTCGGGCAGTTCGCGGAGATAGGCCAGCACCACCTCGTGGTCGGCCTCCACATGCCTGAAGGCCCCGAGCCCGAACGCCGGGTGGTTCTTTCGAACGCTGAGGATCTGGCGGGTCCAGCGCAGCAGCGATCCGGAATGGGCGGCCTCGGCCTCCACGTTCGCCATGGCGTAGTTGTAGACCAGCGACTGGATCACGGGCAGGTACAGCTTGCCGGGATCGGCGTTGGAGAACCCGGCGTTGCGGTCGGGGTTCCACTGCATGGGGGTGCGGACGGCGTCACGGTCCTCAAGCCAGATGTTGTCTCCCATCCCGATCTCGTCCCCGTAGTACAGGAACGGGCTGCCGGGCAGGGACAGCAGCAGGGCGTTGATGAGCTCGATTTCTGCCCTGGAGTTGTCCAGCAGCGGCGCCAGCCTGCGCCGGATGCCGATGTTGGCCCGCATGCGCGGGTCCGGCGCGTACCACCCGAGCATGGCCGCCCGCTCATCGGCCGTGACCATTTCCAGGGTCAGTTCATCGTGGTTGCGCAGGAATGTTCCCCACTGCGCACCTCCGGGAATGTCCGGGGTGTCGTGCATGGTCTCGATGATGGGCGCGGCCTTTTGGTCACGCAGGGCATAGTAGAGCCGGGGCATGATCGGGAAGTGGAAGGCCATGTGGCACTCCGGCTCCTCCTCGGTGCCGAAGTACTCCACCACCTCGTTGGGCGGCTGGTTGGCCTCCGCGATGATGACCCGGCCAGGGTAGCTCTCGTCCACCATCTTCCGCAGCCTTCGCAGGAACTCGTGCGTGGCCGGGAGGTTTTCGCAGTTGGTCCCCTCCTCCTCGTACAGGTACGGGATGGCGTCCGCCCGGAACCCGTCGATCCCCTGGTCCAGCCAGAACCGCACGACGTCGAACACGGCGTCGATGACCTTCGGGTTCTCGAAGTTGAGGTCAGGCTGGTGGCTGAAGAACCGGTGCCAGAAGAACTGCCGCCGGATGGGGTCGAAGGTCCAGTTGGATTCCTCGGTATCCACGAAGATGATGCGCGCGTCCTGGTATTTCTCGTCCGTGTCACTCCAGACGTAGAAGTCGCCGAAGGGACCGTCCGGGTCCTTTCTGGACTCCTGGAACCAGGGATGCTGGTCCGAGGTGTGGTTCAGCGGGAGGTCGATGATGACCCGGACGCCGCGCGCATGGGCCTCGGCCACCAGTCTCTTGAAGTCGCTGATGGTGCCGAACTCGTCCAGGACGGAGTTGTAGTCCGAGATGTCATACCCGCCGTCCCGCAGGGGGGACTGGAAAAACGGCGGCAGCCACAGGCAGTCCACGCCCAGCCACTGCAGGTAGTCGAGCTTCTCGATCAGCCCGTGGAAGTCGCCCGACCCGTCACCATTGGCGTCCGCAAAGCCCCGGACCAGCACTTCATAGAACACCGCCTTCCGGTACCACAGCGGATCATGCTGCAAACCGGGTGCATTGAGCTCGAACGTGCTCTTGGGGGTGAAGTGCTGGAAGGGACTCTGCGGACTGAAACTCACTGGCGGCTACCTCCGGATGTTCAGGATATGTGCAGGTTCAACATGCGCGTCCAGCCTCACGTAGTTGTACTCCCCCCATTCCCACGACTCGCCGGAGATCAGGTCATCCACCCAGAAGCCGCCGTTCGGGGTGAGGTCGGCGGGGTCAAGCCCCAGTGCGGCCAGATCCAGCGACACCATGCCTTCCCGCGCGCTGTGCGGGTCCACGTTGACCACCACGATGATGGTGTCCCGCGTGCCGTCCGGCAGCGTCTTGTGCTTGGAGTAGACCACCGTGGCGTCGTCCGTGGACTGGTGCAGGGTGAGGTTCTGCAGATCCCCCAGCGCCGGGTGGGCCCTGCGGATTTCATTGAGCCTGGTCAGGTATGGCGCGAGAGTCCGGCCGGAGGCTGAGGCGGCGTCCCAGTCGCGGGCCTTGTACTCGAACTTCTCGTTGTCGATGTACTCCTCGGCACCGGGCCGGGCCACGTGCTCGTACAGTTCGTAGCCTGCGTAAACGCCCCAGAGCGGGCTCGCGGTTGCCGCCAGGGCAGCCCGGATCTTGAACGCCGCAGGCCCGCCGTACTGCAGGTACTCGGTGAGGATGTCCGGCGTGTTGACGAAGAAGTTGGGCCGGAAGAAGGCGGCCGACTCGTGGCTGACGTGGTGGAAGTACTCCTCCAGTTCCTTCTTGGTGTTGCGCCACGTGAAGTAGGTGTAGGACTGCTGGAAGCCGGCCCTGCCCAGCGCGTGCATCATGGCGGGGCGGGTGAAGGCCTCGGCCAGGAAGACGACGTCGGGGTCCTTCTTGTTCACCTTGGCGATGAGCCACTCCCAGAACCACACCGGCTTGGTGTGCGGGTTGTCCACCCGGAAAATCTTGACGCCGTGGCTGACCCACAGCTGGACGATCCGCAGGATTTCCTTGGACAGGCCCTCGGGGTCGTTGTCGAAGTTGAGCGGGTAGATGTCCTGGTACTTCTTCGGCGGGTTCTCGGCGTATGCGATGCTGCCGTCCACCCGGGTGGTGAACCATTCCGGGTGCTCGGTGACCCAGGGGTGGTCGGGGGCGGCCTGGAGTGCCAGGTCGAGCGCCACCTCGAGGTTGAGTTCATTCGCCCGCGCCACGAAGGCGTCGAAGTCCTCGAAGGTTCCGAGATCTGGGTGAATGGCGTCGTGCCCGCCTTCCTTGGCGCCGATGGCCCACGGCGAGCCGGGATCGTTCGGGCCAGCAATCAGCGTGTTGTTGGGGCCCTTGCGGTGCTGGACGCCAATCGGGTGGATGGGAGGCATGTAGATGACGTCGAAGCCCATGCCGGCCACGGCGTCCAGCCGGTTGGCGGCAGTCCGGAAGTTGCCGGACGTCCAGGCCCCGGTGCCGGGGTCCCGCACAGCGCCCTCGGAGCGCGGGAAGAACTCGTACCAGGATCCGCGGCCTGCCCGATCCCGCTCAACCAGCAGGGGGAACGGTTCGGAGACGGTGACGAGCTCACGGATCGGCTCGCGCTCAACCACGCCGGCGACGTCCCGGCTGAAGCCGGCGGCCAGGCGGTCCTCGGCCGACAGGGAGGTGTCCGAAAGAATGGTGGCTGCCGAGCGCAGCGTCTGCCGGTCCGCATCATTCCGGCCCGGTTCATCGGCGGCCTGCGACAGCAGCGCGGCGCCCTCCGCCAGCATCAGCTCGACGTCGATGCCCGCGTCCACCTTGACCTCGGCGTTGTGGTGCCAGGTGCCGTAGCGGTCGTGCCAGGCCTCGATGACGAAGGACCATTTCCCGGTGGACTCAGGGGTGAGCAGGCCCTCCCAGAGGTCGGTTCCCTTGCCGCGGTCACCGGCCGGTGGCTGGAGCCGGGTCCGCTGGCGCTCGTTGCCTTTCGGGTCAAGGAGGACCGCGCTGACGCCCAACTGGTCGTGGCCCTCCCGGAAGGACCTGGCGCTGACCACGATTCCTTCACCGGGCAGCGCCTTGGCAGGGAACTTCCCCCCTTCGACAACAGGCTGAACGTCCGTGATTGGGAAACGGCCAAACCGCAGGCCTTCCGTGATCGAAACCTTCGGCGTTTGCTTTGCTGGGGCACTGGTTCGCGTGTTAGTCGTCACAGGCTCGACGTTAGCGAGAAATGAGGCGGATTGCTAAGCCTGCGAACTTAATTAATGAAGCGATTCGTCATTTACCGGAAAGTAATCGAAAGCGGTTCCTGCTGTTCACCTTGTCGGTTAGTGTGGCGCAGGTGAAGGCAATCCGCAGATTTACAGTCCGTACCGTTCTTCCCGAGCCGATCCGGCCGCTGGCCCGGCTGGCCACCAACCTCCGCTGGTCCTGGCACCGGCCCACCCGGGAACTGTTCGAAAGCCTGAACCCGCGCGTCTGGGCCCAATGCGGCAATGATCCCGTCAGCTTCCTGGGCCTGGTGGGCCGTGAAGACATGCACCGGCTCGCGACGGACAAGAACGTGGTGGCCAGGGTCCAGGCGGCAGCCGCGGACCTTGACCGGTACCTGACCGAACCCCGCTGGTACCAGGGCCTGGGCAGCGACGCCCCCGCCTCCATTGCCTATTTCTCCCCCGAATTCGGCATCACCGAGGTCCTGCCGCAGTATTCGGGCGGCCTCGGTATCCTCGCCGGCGACCACCTGAAGGCCGCCTCCGACCTCGGCGTGCCGCTGATCGGCGTGGGCCTGCTCTACCAGGCGGGCTACTTCAAGCAGTCGCTCTCCCGGGATGCCTGGCAGCAGGAGACCTACCCGGTCATTGACCCCGACGGCCTGCCGCTGACGCTGCTGCGGGAACCGGCCGCGGACGGCAACGGCAAGCCGCTGGAAATATCCCTGCCGCTGCCCAACGGGCGGCGCCTTGCGGCACACATCTGGCGCGCCGACGTCGGACGCGTCCCCCTCCTGCTGCTGGACTCCAACGTCCCCGGAAACGACGACGCCGCCCGCAGCATCACCGACCGCCTATATGGCGGCGGCGGCGACCACCGGCTGCAGCAGGAACTGCTGCTCGGCATGGGCGGGGTCAAGGCGCTGCGCGCCTACCAGAAGCTCACCGGCACGCCGGCGCCCGAAGTGTTCCACACGAATGAGGGACACGCCGGTTTCCTCGGCATCGAACGGATCCAGGAGCTGATGTCCGGCGAGCAGGCGCTCACGTTCGACGAGGCCCTCGCCGCCGGACGCGCATCCACGGTGTTCACCACCCACACGCCCGTTCCGGCCGGCATTGACCGTTTCGAGGCAGCACAGATCCAGCACTTCTTCGAAGCCGGGCTGGCGCCGGACGTTCCCACCTCGCGCATCCTCGACCTGGGCCGGGAGAACTTCAGCGAAGGCAACCCCTTCGTCTTCAACATGGCCGTGATGGGCCTGCGCCTCGCACAGCGCGCCAACGGTGTTGCCAAGCTCCACGGCGAAGTCTCACGGGGCATGTTCTCGGCACTGTGGCCGGGATTTGACCACTCGGAGGTGCCCATCACCTCTGTGACCAACGGCGTGCATGTGCCCACCTGGGTGGATCCGCGGATTGCGAAGCTCGCCCGGGAGCGGTTCGGGCCCGAAGCCGAGGTGATGGGCCGCTGGGACCTCGCCTACAACGTCTCCGACGCCGAGGTGTGGGGGCTCCGCCGTGAGATGCGCGTGTCCCTCGTGGAGGATGTGCGCCGCCGGCTGCGGGCTGCGTGGAAGAAGCGCGGCGCTGCCGATGCCGAGCTCGCCTGGACCGACTCGGTGCTGGACCCGGACGTCCTGACCATTGGTTTCGCCCGCCGCGTGCCCACCTACAAGCGGCTGACCCTCATGCTGCGGGACCCGGAGCGCCTGAAGGCCCTGCTGCTGCACAAGGAACACCCCATCCAGCTGGTCATCGCCGGCAAGTCCCACCCCGCGGACGACGCCGGCAAGAAGATGATCCAGGACCTGGTCCGCTTCACGGACGACCCGGCGGTCCGGCACCGCATCGTCTTCCTGCCGAACTACGACATCGCCATGGCCCGCACGCTGTTCCCCGGCTGCGACGTCTGGCTGAACAACCCGCTGCGGCCGCTCGAGGCCTGCGGCACCTCCGGTATGAAGGCCGCCATCAATGGGTCCCTGAACCTGTCCGTCCTGGACGGCTGGTGGGATGAAATGTACGACGGCGAAAACGGCTGGGCGATCCCCACCGCCAACAACGGCGCTTCCGCCGACGAACGGGACGACATCGAGGCCGCGGCGCTGTACGAGCTGCTGGAGACACAGGTGGCGCCGCGGTTCTACGGCAATACCGTCTCTGAAGCCGCCGGTGCCGCCGGGCCGTCGGAGTCCGGCCACGAGAAGATCCCCACGCACTGGGTCTCCATGATCAAGCACACGCTGGCGCATCTCGGTCCGGCGGTCTCGGCCGAGCGGATGCTGCAGGACTACGTCAACGTCCTGTACCGGCCCGCCGCGGTTTCGGGACGCGAGGCGGTTGCAGGCTCCTACGCCCAGGCCAAGGCACTGGCGGCATGGGTCGCCAAGGTCCGCGCGGCATGGCCGCAGCTGCACGTGGAGCACGTGGACTCGCTGGGCGTCTCCGAGGACCCGCAGATCGGCGACACCCTCCAGGTCCACGCCTACGTGGGACTGCACAACCTGTCTCCGCAGGACGTGGCCGTGGAGGTGGCGTACGGGCAGGCAGCCGAGAGCGACGAGCTGGCCAACGTCACGATGGTGGAACTGGAGGCAAAGGAGGAGCTCGGCAACGGCCGCTACCTCTTCGCCGGGTCCATCGTGATCGACCGCTCCGGGTCCTTCGGCTACACCGTGAGGGTGCTCCCCAAGCACGAGGCCCTGGCGTCCAAGGCCGAGCTGGGGCTGATCGTCAACGCCTAGTCCCCACCGCCTCCCTAGCCTCGCAGCTCGGCCTGGGAACCCTAACGGCGTGGGCCCAGGCGGGTTATAGCAATACCGCGATGACCGCGAGATCCTTGCCGGCGTAGGTCTCGGCGTCCTGGAGGATCTCGCAGATGATGCCGAAGGAGCGGTCGCTGCGGAAGGCTGCGGGGACCTGCCAGATCACGGTCAACGGTTCCGCGCCGTCGTCGGAAATGGCGTCCGCGAAGTCGTGCAGTGAGTCGTTGAGCGCATCAAGGTTCACGCCGAAGTGCTCCGGGAAATCCAGGGCCTCACCAAAGGCTGCGAGGACGGACTTCCTGGTGTCGGCGGCCGGCACCAGGAGGCTGCGGCGGCCGGCGTCCGCAGCCTGGTCGCGGAGTTCCTCGAGGGTCCAGGTGTCGCCGGAGTAGATCTTCATGGTGCTATTTGCCTTCTGCTATGAACTTGAACGATTCGTAGTGGTCCGCTGTGTAGTACTTGTCGCCGGCCTGTCCTGCCACGATCCTGCGGGCCCCGCGGTCCGACTCGCCCGGGGTAGGAACCGTGTACTCCCTGTAGTACCCGCTGGCCTTGCGGGGCAGGATGCGTTCGAAGTTGCCGAACGTCACGCCGTCGCGGGTGTATGGGTAGGGGCCGCCCTTCCGGATCAGGGCAAGGGTCCGCCGGCCCTCAGCCGGCAGCTGGGACTCCCGGATGACGGGGAGGCCGGACACGTTCGGCACGTCGGTGGCCGAGCCGTCCGACGACGGTGCAGCAGCGGGTGCCGACGGCGCGGCGGGTGCCGTCGTCGTTGCCTGCGGTCCCGCGGCAGGCGGTGTGCCGCCGGGTGCGAAAAAGTTGAAGACCACAAGGGCAGCCACGGCGAGCCCCAGCAGCAGCGTTCCTACAGTCCAACGCCTGCGCATGCCTGATTCCCCGTAGTTTATGTGCGGTAGATGTTGATGGTGTAGGCCTGCACTTCGTCAGGCTCGCCGGAGGCAACGAGGGCGCCCTGGCGCCGGTCGTGCAGCTCGGACGTGGTGAGGCGCAGATCGAACAGCCGCTTGCCGGTGCCGTCGTCGTTGGTGACCTCAGGAAGAGTGACCACGATGTCCTCGGGGCCGCCGTTGACCACGATGAGCCCGGCCACGTGCCCGTCGTCGGAGCCGAGGAGCAGCTGGACCACCCGGTTTCCGTTGTCGTTCCACCGTTCCATGGACATAGGCTGCCCGGTGCGGTCGTACCAGTACAGGTAGGAGCGGGCATCGCGAACCGGATAGTCGTGCGGTTGGGCAGCCAGGAATTCCCGCCGGATCCGGATGACACGCTTGGTGCTGCGGAGCATGGCGTGGGATTCCGGCGTGCTGGTCCAGTCGATCCAGGTGAGCGGGTTGTCCTGGCAGTACGCGTTGTTGTTGCCCTGCTGGGTGCGGCCGAGTTCGTCCCCGGCCGTGATCATGGGGACGCCGAGGGAAATCATGAGCGAGGCCATGAGGTTGCGCTTGCTCCGGGCGCGGCGCGTCAGGATGCCCTCGTCCTCGGTGCGCCCTTCGAAGCCATGGTTATAGCTGCGGTTGTCGCCATGCCCGTCCCGGTTCTGTTCGCCGTTCGCTTCGTTGTGCTTGCGGTCGTAGGACACGAGGTCGGTCATCGTGAAGCCGTCGTGGGCGGTGATGAAGTTCAGCGAGGCCAGCCTGGAGCGGCCGGACGGCTCGAACAGGCTCGCTGAGCCGGACAGTGCGTCGGCCAGCCGGGCCACGGATCCGCCCTGCCCGCCGTTGTCGAGGGCGGCACGGTCCGCCAGCCAGAAGGAGCGCACAGCGTCCCGGTAATGGTCGTTCCAGTCGACCCAGCCGCCGGGGAAACGGCCCGTCTGCCAGCCGCCATAACCCACGTCCCACGGCTCCGCGATCAGCTTGACGCGGGAGAGCGAGGGATCGGCGGCGACCGCCACGAGGAACGGGTGGTGGGGCTCGAACTCGTTGGCAGCATTCCGGCAGAGCGTGACGGCCAGGTCAAAGCGGAAGCCGTCGATATGGAACTCGTCCACCCAGTACCGCAGCGAATCCAGCACCATTTGGACGACGCGCGGCTCGCCGAAGTTGAGCGTGTTGCCGCAGCCCGTGGTGTCGACGTATTTTCCGTGGCCGTCGGTGCGGTAGTACTTCTGCTCGCCCAGCCCCCGAAAGCTCAGGGTGGCCCCGTCCGGCCCGCCTTCGGCCGTGTGATTGTAGACGACGTCGAGGATGACTTCGATTCCGGCTGCATGCAGCAGCTTGACCATTTCCTTGAATTCGTCCTGGACGGCCTGCGGTCCGGCTTCCTGCGCGGCCTTGGTGGCGTACGCCGGGTGCGGGGCGAAGAACGCCGCCGTGTTGTAGCCCCAGTAGTTGGTGAGGCCGAGGTTCTGGAGGTGGGGCTCATCCAGGTGGAAATGCACCGGCAGCAGCTGCAGGGCCGTGATGCCGAGACCTGTGAGGTGTTCGATCATCGCGGGATGGGCCATGCCCGCATACGTGCCGCGCAGCGCCTCGGGGATGTCCGGATGGAGCATGCTCTGTCCGCGGACGTGTGCCTCGTACACGATGGTGTTGCGCCACGGCGTATTCGGTCTCTCGTCCGCTTCCCAGTCGAAGTCCGAAGACATCCGGACGCTGGTCAGGAAACCGTCCCGTTCATCGACGGCCCGGCCATAAGGGTCCAGCAACAGCGGTTGCCGGCCGCCGTCGTCGTCATCAAAATCCACGGTGGGAACCGCAAGCGGCAGCACGTCTTCGCCCTTGGCGGCGGTTTCGGCCCTTTGAGCGGCGAGGAAGCCGTAGCGGGATCCAACGGGAAATCCGTCCACCACCCCGTGGTGGACACCGTTCGTGAGGCCGGACAGGGTCTGAAGCCGCCAGTTTTGGCCAGGAGCCTGATAGGCCACCTCGAGCGTCGCGATGCCGGGAGCATAAACTGCGACGTTTGCACGGCTGGCTGAGGTACCCCCCGGGCCTTGGCGCGCTTCGCTGACCCCGAGGGGAAAGGCCTGGGAGTCATCCGCCGTCAGGGCTGTGTCTAAAAGGGGCATTACCATCAATTAAAGCTTAGCCGTCACGTCCAAATCGCTGATCTTGCCCGCATGTTACGCGGGCGGACTGTGCCGGCACTGCTGAATGCTCTTAAGACGCACCGACTGGAGGTTTTCGTGAAGATTGCATTGGCCCAAATCATCACCGGAAGGGATGTGGCCGGGAACCTCGCCGCGCTTGAAGAATACGCCCGCCGCGCCAAGGACGGCGGCGCGGGGATGGTCGTTTTCCCCGAGGCCACCATGCGCGCATTCGGCAATTCCCTGCTGGACATCGCCGAGCCGTTGGACGGCCCCTGGGCCAGCCGCGTCCGCGCGATTGCCGTCGAGTTGGAGATCGTGATTGTTGCCGGGATGTTCACCCCGGGTTCATCGCCGTCCGGGGGGCAGACGAAAGTCCGCAATACCCTGCTGGTGACCGGGCCGGGCGTGGACGCCAGCTACGACAAGGTGCACTTGTTCGACGCCTTCGGATTCCTGGAGTCCGACACCGTGGATGCCGGAACCGGCCCGGTAACGTTCGACGTCGGCGGCCTCACCTTTGGCCTGGCCACCTGCTACGACATCCGTTTCCCGGCCCTCTTCACGGCCAATGCTGATCGGGGCGCGGTCGCCAACATCGTGTGTGCTTCCTGGGGTTCGGGCCCGGGCAAGGTGGACCAGTGGCAGCTCCTGGCCCGGGCCCGCGCCGTGGACACCACCACGTATGTCCTCGCCTGCGGCCAGGGCGACCCCGCCACGCAGGGCATCGAGCCCCGCGGCGCAGCGCCCACGGGCGTCGGACACAGCGCGGTCGTCTCGCCCTTCGGAGAGGTGCTCCAGGAGCTCGACGGTGCCCCCGGCCTCCTGTTCGCCGACCTCGACCCCGATCTGGTCAAGGAAGCCCGCACCAAACTCCCGGTGCTGGCCAACCGCCGGGAGTTCTAGGGAAAAACGCTCTCTCAGCTCCCGCCGCTTAAAACCCCGACGCTCCCTCAGCTCCTGAACTGCTCCCCGGAAGTTGGACTGAAATATTCAGTTCCGTTTTGTGGGGAGCAGTTTTATGCGTGCGTCTAGTTCGTTGTCAGAGGTCCAGCGCA
>NZ_JBNHFL010000049.1:0-16780 GCF_059090205.1 Arthrobacter sp. CMU6 | reverse complement strand
CTTCAACCCCGAGCTTCCCTCAGGAACCGGTGAAGCAGCAGGCGCCTCGCCCGAACTCACCTTCAACCCCGAGCTTCCCTCAGGAACCGGTGAAGCACCAGGCACCTCGACGCCAGTCTCCGGAACCGCTCTAAGGCTTGAACCTGAATGCGAAGGCTCAAGGATGTAGCCCACATCAGGAACGTTTTCGAATCCTAGTTTCCGAAGCCCCTCCCGAACACGCAACGCGGAGTTGCTCCTGCTGTACTTGATGGTATTCCAAACTTGGGCGGTAATTTGTTTTTTCAGCTCGCCCGGCGGCAGTCCTTTCGAGTTAGCAACCTTCGAACAAGCCTCTTTAAATACGTCCTGCAATTCGGCCACTTCACTGAATCTTCGTGTGATCAAAACGTTCGGATCGAGGGAGACTGAGGCAGTTGCATTAGTCGGCGTCTTACGGGTGTCGATGCCCACATGCTTTGACGACCGGTTCGTGAGGGATTCAAGAAATTGATAGTTACTTACGTCCAATGCGCGGGAACGCGCTTCCGCAACGGAGATGCCTCGTTCACCAACGGGAAGAACGTGGTCTATGTCCATGGACATAGACCCCATAGAGCGGCCGCCTTTCCCCTGCTGGACAAGCCGTGTCTCCGGGTGATCCAATTTTTCTAGCGCCCCGTCCAAAGCTTTCTGAAGGTCAGATCGCTCTGCCCGGCCCTTAATGGAGCCGCTGTTGTCGAGTCTCGCTTTGCGGCTATTTGCTAGATTCCGGCCAACGCGAAGACTCTTATCACCAGATTCCGGGAGCGGGGAGGACGCTTTACCAGGAAGTGCCGGCTTCCTCGAGTGACTACGGGCCCGTAGGGGCTGCGATTGTTTCACAGAACTTTCCCTTAGCCTTGCCTTTTTTCCTACCCTCCCTTGGCCCGCCACATGATTGGCCCGAAGCCCAGACGCGGAATCGAGCTCCGCCGTTCCCTTCTTCATCGCATTCCCGGCCTGGACCTTGATGGCCCTCGTCCCTCGAACGGTTGGTTTGGCTGTGATGATAGCCCGCGATCCGGAGCCTGTTCGGGGTATCACAGGTTTTTTTACAGCGCTAGCCGCGCGCGTCTTCGCAGCCTTTGCGGCACGAATTTTCGCTGCTTGGCCGCCGGGGGACTTTGCAGCCTGGGTAACACGAATTTTCGCTGCGGTAGAAGCACTAGGATTTGCAGCACGCGTTTTGGCTTCGGTGACCCTACTGCGCTTGGCCGCCCGAACCCTGGCTGCCTTGGCGGCGCGAATCTTCGCATCCCTTGCTGCACGTACCTTTTTTGCCTTCGCACCACGAGCCTTTGCCGCCGACCTCGGAGCACGTACAAGTTTGGGTGCAGGTGCAACTCGCTTAGGACGCGTCTTCGCCTTGCCACTCTTTGGAGCAAGTCTGCTCATTCGAGGTCCCCCCGATCCCCGTCGCCTACCCCTGAAGCTTCGTCCGGGATCGCATCATGGTCGGTGACACTGTTCTGAGCTAAGGACACCAGTTCTGAGACGAAGTCCTCCCTGTGCCAGAGGGGCCAGGACGGGGATTCGGCAGCAACAGCTTGTTGGGCGAAACAGAGGGCTGCTGCAGTGGTGGCACCGAATGTGGCGCGAGGACCAACAATTTCAGGACCGATGGTCTCCAGACAGGTTGCCCATGTCCTCGGGTAACTGATTTCCTCAGGGGGCTCGTTATTGCGCGCATCATCCCAAAGCTCAAGCATGTCTTGCCTTGCCAAAGTAATCTCAGCAGTATCTCTGTACAGGCAGAGACCGGACCGGTGACCCACACAAATGCTGCTACAACCGGCGTACGGGTCAACATTCCGCTTGAGCAAGGGCAGCGCAATTTTTTGATATTCCGGCAATGCCAGCGGGTCGTGACGCTCTGGATCTTGCTTCAAAGACACTTCAAGCACTCTTCTAAGTGCCGATGCTAAGTCCCACATACGCCGGAAACTCCAAACCCGTCGGGCACCCCATTCCTCGCAAACCCACTCGGCGCCTCGTGACAGGAGGCACTGGGTGAGCTGTTCCTCTTGAAGTTGTAGGTGCATCTGACACCGCACCGTCTGCCTAATCTCCTCACTGCTGAGCTCAGCGAAGCTTTTTGCCTCCAGTGCAGTGGTCGCAAGACGCAGAAGGGCTTGCCTGACCTCGTTCTCTTCCAGCATCGATTCGGCCATTTGGCACTCCAAAGCACCCGTTTCCTCGCCTCTGCATGCACACCGCCAATGTGACTCCTGGCCTGGCTGGCGACTGACGCCAGTCTCAGCAGCGTCAAAATGTGGATCAAACGGCCTGGGAGGGCTGATTCGGACTAACAGCGGCGCATCGTCGCCGTCGCCAAAAACTGCTGCTTCTCCACGGGCAAGTGAGGTGAGGGCAGACGTTTGAGGTTCGCTCATCGCCATAGAACCGCCCAATAGCCTTCGGTCGGTCTCATCGACGATCCTGTGAACGATCTTCAGGTTAGTGTTCTTGATTACATCGGGTGCGAGCTTGCTTGGTATTTGGTCCAAGACCATGACTCCTTGGCCATATGCACGTACCTCCGCGAGCAGGTTGGCAAATGATTCCACCGCTAGTGCTCGCGCTGTATTGTCCCCAATGTTGGTGGCGATTGAGACGTTGGTGAGCAACCGGTGTGCCTCCTCGACCACAAGTAGATGCTTGAGACGGTCCTCTTTTCCGATGTGGACCCGTCGTAACCGTTCCTCCGCACGCCGATGCTCAACAATCCGGACGAGTATAAGTCCGATGAGGAAGGCCTTGTCTGCTTCGTCAGCAAGACGTTCTAATTCCAGCACTACCGGTCGGGCCAGTAAATCCGACATCGAGAGAGATGAACGAGTGTCGAAAAGGTAGCCCCTGCTTCCTACTCGGAGACCGTCAATACGGGTGGAAAGAGATCCCCGAATGCGGTCTCTCGCTTCGGGATCAAACCCAAGATCGTCAACTATCTCGTCTACTACAGCCGCTAGTTCCGTTAGTGTCGGAAAAGCGAGTGCCCGCTCATCCTCCGTGGTAAGTCTAATATTTTGGTCATTAGATAAATTCCACCCTCTGTCGCGGTAGACCCGGATCATGCATTGCTCGAGAACTTGCGGCAACGGGGTCCACATATCCCCGAAACTTGCAGCAAATACTGTTCGGAGCATGTCTATATGCTCAATTATGGTAGTTCCCGTTTCGACCTCAAAGGGATTCAGTCTGAACGAATCACCTTGCATTTCCCCTAGGGTGAATACTGAAATCTGCTTGGCCAGTTGCAGAGAATCTGGCTCCTCGTCAACTGGTGCAGCAAGCTGCCGATACTCGCGCTTGGCAGGTTCAATCACTAGGAAGGGAATCTCGTGAGCAAAGATTCCTCGAAGCAGATGCAAACTCGTCGTAGTCTTGCCCGATCCTGTCACACCAGCAACAAACACGTGTCTGCCTATCGAGTCCAGTGAGACGTCAAGAGGCGGACCTGGGGCATGTATCTGATGCAATTCAGGGTCATTATTTCGGGTGTTAGCAGGCCGAGTTACGACATGTCCCAATTGGATGCCGTCAGCAGCGTTCCTCAGGCGGGGTGCGCTTACATCAAAGCGGGGTACCAGATCGACCGAAAAGCCCGAACGCTCAAGGCTTGGAAGGTGAATATAGCCGGCGAGTTGTCTGGAGCTGAGCAGTGTTTGGCAATCATAGGGGTGGACGTAACCCCGTGCATCCGCAGCGGTGACATCAAGAGGAAAGGCCCACGTCGCAGCAATGTTTCCGCCCTCGGGAGAACTTATGTCTGTGATGTTAATTGTCTCCGGAATGGATTGCTCGCCAGAGTAAACGCTCTTCCAAACACTCGCTAGTACCGGGTAATTAGTCGCATCAGCCTGTAGGTAGACGGCTGTTCTCCAGGCACCCATCGTAGATGCGTCCTGCAAAGCACTCAAAGCCCCGTCAACCAGTTTTGTGATCTGACGCACCACAGGTAGGTCATGGCCCGTCACTCGTTGGACGTTCTGGGCGAACATCATGTCTTCCAATAAGGCTTCCCTGAGCAGGCGTGGAACGCTATCAGGTTCAGGGGACGCAAGTATCGTGAAACTCCACATGCCCTGCTCCATGGACCGTAGTAGACGATCGATGGGCAGTACATTGTCGCCGAGCACTGGAGGCTTGATTGTAGGATGCCCGGTAACCAAGCCCGTTCCCTCGAAAACGTGTGGGCTAGGGAGGAACGGTTTTGGCATGGCGGCTCCAACATATGGATAAATGACCCCGGCCAATGACTGAAGTAGTGCCGATCTACGCCTACATTTATCATCTTGCCCGTGGCTGCCGGACCAAGTGCCTAGCCAGAACTCCGTGTGACCTGACACTCCCGTTGATGAGACTCTGTAAGAGATTGGCACTCGATATGCATAAGCACCTGCTAGGAAATCTTCGAACTGCAAGTGCCAGTTTCCAAGGTCCATAGGTGGAGCAGGCGGCGCTTTCTCTTCCCGCCCAACGCCTCGGACCTGGAACTCATAGCGTGTTCCTGGAACGTAAGTAGGACGGGCTGTCAGATCCTCTTTATGTCTACCGCTGCGGGCGGCTCCCAGAATATAGGCCAGTCTTTCATTGATGGCCCCAATAGCGTTTCTTGCAGACTCATTTACATCAGTCACTATTAACCCCGCTTGAAGTGTGGGATGCGCGCAGTGGTAATACCGCCGCTACTTAAATACGTAGTTACCATTGGCATAGTCCACTCGGCGTAGAAAATTGACGGTGCGGAGCTAACGTGGGTCAGGGCTGAAATCGCACTCATCCAAAAGTACAACACTAATGCTGCCAAAAGCAGGAGCGTAAGTATAAACAGGAACTTTGGCCCCTTCCTCTGCCAGCGCGTACCCGTTGTTTCATTCACAATAGTATTAGGTATGAAGTAGCCCGAATTAGCTTGGCGGCCCTTCACAAGTAGTTCATGTCCTTCCGCAATGTGAGGAGTCCAGAAGGGCAACCAAAACATTACTCGGATTGTGATCATTTGACCTGACTGGGTCCGAATATCCGCGAAGAGATAAGGCTGTACGTTGACCTGTGGAGTAACTATCCGCGATACAGTTCCCCGATATCCTTCGGCTCGAGGGCTTCGGATGGTTTCCTCAACTTCTTCATGAGGAAGTGGCCGTGACCTGATTATCTTCATTGGTCGTCGGCGAATGGGAGCCTCGTGAGCAAGCGAATCAACCCCTTCGCTTGCGTCTGGGCGCTGCGAAGGACTTTCCGTCTCTGATGAGAATGGCACCGCGGATGTGGCGTAAAAAACCGCCGGGACGCCGCCAAAGCTTATGCGATCGCCGTCCGCCAACACATGCGGTCTGGCTAGGCGTCGCCCATTTACTGTTGTGCCATTGGTGGAATTGCAGTCGGCCACCACGACACCACGCTGGTCGTGGACAAGTAGTGCATGGCGAAAGGAGACTTGCATATCCTCCAAAGACACGCCTGCGGTGGGATCTCTTCCTACGTACTCGCGAAAACCCAGGGGAACGAAAACTTCGATCGCGGGTCCCCTAGGATCCCTAGGCGATATTCGGAGGCAGGGTGCTGAGGCTGACAGCGGAAACTGGCCGGCCACATTGGTCCTTCTGCGAGACAGATGAAACGGTCATCAAATTACGTCGAGTTGTTCACAAGGCTTCGGGGCTACCTTCAGAAATGACCGCTTGAAAATTCTGCGAGCTACATTCTGCAGTTCGTGATTTCACTTGGTTAGCGCCTCAAATGCGCTATAATTCATTTATTTTGATCCGTCCACTCTCTCAGTGTCAAGAGTCCGCGTTGACCTCATAGAGGCTTCGTGCCCGTATTCTCGGTCTCATTAGAGAAAGCGGTCGTACCCGCCTGCCCGCGGGCGGTGGTATGAAAGAACCGGCATTGCCCCCACGACCGCTCAGGCTCGAAGCCCGGCTGCCGCTACGGGAGAGCGGCACGGCTCGAACAAACCGAGGGCTGCGTGCTGGGACAACGCCATGCAGGAATCATTCTGGCCGACTGTGAACAGGGAGTCTACGACCGGCGCACGCGGGCAACCAGTCAGGGCGAAACCGGGCAACAGGACGTTGGATTGAGGAGTTCTACAACCGCGCCCGTCTACACTCAGCGCTGGGCTACGACGCCCCGTCGAACACGACCAAATCTTCATCGGCAGTAAGCCTCAGGGGGCACAAGCCGCCTGATCGACTGTCCACCATTTGCGGGTAGGCCCACGCCCAATACCTGACGTCTTGACCTCCATCCGCCAGAGCCCTCGCATCGGCGGAGGTGGTGGCAGTTTCCTCCGACTGTACGCAATCCCAGCAGGGACGCTGTCGTCGATGTCTGACCCTCCGCCGGGCCTACTAGCAGGCGTGACAAACGTCCCAGAACCTCCTCCCCTGGCAGGGTCGAAGGGGTGCGCTTGGCAGAAGGGAAAGGCTGCGTTTCCGTTCCGAGAGAGCCTGCTCATTTCCTAACCGCTCCCGCTTGCAATTGTCTCTTGACGAAAGAAAGTTTGATAGAGCCAGCGTCAGCGAGCTCTACAGCATCAACGAAACCGAGAGGCATCTTCCCAATAGTACTCAACTGACGTAAAATCGGCCGTCACGAGGATACTCTTGAAGATTTCAACATTGAGTACGAAGGACAATCGGAACACGAATATAGTTGCCAATCCTCGTCATTAACGAGTGCATCTCACCCTGGCGGGTGATCCTCCGCTTACAAACGAACCCACAACGAACTACTTTGTATGTTCCTGAGGAGAGAATACAATGGAGGACCGTTCTGACCTTAAGCTCGTCATCGTTCATGGTGAAGACTCAGGCGCCACTTATGTCGTCCCCGAAGGGGAAGCGGTAATAGGCAGCGGGAATGACGCCGACCTTCCTCTGCGATATGAGGGCGTAAGCCGGCGGCACGCGCTTCTTCTTAACGGTGCGGCTGGCGTCACAATAAGCGATTTAGGTTCATTAAACGGGACGTGGATAAATGGACGTAGAGTTGCTGGCCCCACGCGTCTATACAATAACGACATCCTGCAATTTGGCAGGATCAAGGTACGCATATACAGCAATGATCCACTCATGCAAACCGCCCCAACGAGTTCCACCCGCATGCCCGCCTATACAATATCTCCCTTACCCAAGGCCGGTAGCTCCGAGCTAACTCGAGCCCACAATCCGAAGGAAGTCAAGCAAGGAAGTAAGAGAATCCCAGTAGAACGTGGCACTTTGACTCCTTGGTATCGGCGCAGCAGGCGACTCCTGATTGGTGTAGGAACTGCGGCGGCCGCCCTAGGAAGTATTCTTGCATTGTGGGATCGCCTAATCGACCCAGCTGATGTGGCAACCATAAGATCTGTATCCATCATGAAAAGAACCGCACTAGCCGACTTCCCCACAGAGGGTTTGGGCAAGAACCTTGCGCTACGTGGAGACCCAAACGCAGCAAATCCGGCAAACAGAAAGTACGCCGACTCATTGGAGACGATGAGTAGTACCAGCACCGTGCCTGCTCTTTTGCTCAGCGTTTCCACATGGCAGGCGGAGCACGTTGTACCGGGACCAGCGACGAGCGGGTTGCCTCTTGGGCCTGAGTCGTCCACCCAATCAACACCGACTGAGACTTCATCGCCTACGGCTACCACCACTTCGTCCGCCGTATCGACGCCTACCCCGTCCGAAACAGCAACCCCTACATCTACGAAAATAAAGGTTCCGACGCTTCCCTCGACTGAACACAATGCAGCAGTGCAGGACCAACTCGTGCGAAAAGACGTCCCGCCTGAATGGGCAGACAAAATCGTTAAGATCACCCCCTCAGCCAGCGTCGACGAGAACGGTCAACCGCTTTCGCCCGCCCAAGTAGCCGAAGAGTTAGTACAAGCGCTTAGGGAAGTAGAAACCGAACCCAGCAGCCCGCCCACCGATAAGGGTAGTCCCCCAAATGACGGCAGTCACCCCACTGACAAAGGGAACCAGCCCCCTGATAATGAGAAATCCACCGATGAGGGAAAGCAACCAGTGGGATGGACAGTTTCCGTTGACATCGAACTCGAGGGATTAGCCAATGTCCCGCTACTCTTGACTTGGTCCCTGGACGGTGTCGATGTGTCCGAAACGTGGAGGGCTCAAAGTCTTGCATACAGGATTATCGCGTCGACGCAACATGATTCTGGCATTGCTCGCATTTGGATACCCGACCTAAAAAAGGCCGGTTCCTACAACGTCAACGTCAGACTGACATATGAATCAAAGGAAGCGATCGCCGCTGAGGGTCAACTGCGACTGCCCAACAAGTAAAGGTAGAATGGTCAGAATTAACTGAACTTCATGCCTTATATGATTTAGAAGTCGCTCTGGCTTTATGAGGTGGACGAGCAGTATCGAACGCTCACGAAATTTCTGGTCATGACAGGATCCGGATCGACGAGGCCGCTGCCCACCAAGTGGCCGACAGAAGGCATCGCCCCTATTCCGGGCCGTTCGAATCAAGAAGAGTTGGTGGGGGAGTCCAGCGCAGCGCTTCGCAGCAACTCGGACAACCCGCTCGAAGCATTTGAAGAAGTGAGTTTCGGGGTAGCGGCATGATCGAATGAATCAACGGTCTCATTAGTTAGCCGAGGCATCTTTCAGCCCGGAAAAGCCGATCATTTACCGAGCTTTGCATATTTCATGCGATTCAAGACTCACTCCAACCTGACGTTTTGGTGCCGGCCAGACTTGCCGGTTTAGTGGTCGGTGCGTCGTACCAGCCGGCCGAGACGGTACTGGATTGCCTCGGGGGAGCCGCCCCGGTAGTGCCGAGGGTTATCCCCAGGGCCAGGGGTAATGCGCAGAGGTTTCGCATATATCGAGCGTGACACCGGTGGATAAGCGAGCAATTAAATAAATCAGGCCAGAACTCATTCGAGTTCTGGCCTGATTGCGTAATAAGGCGCGTTATTTCGCGGCCAGGTACTTCTCTACGATGTCGGCCCGGATGCGGCCACGAGTATTCACCTGCAGCCCATTATCTATCGCCCACATCCGAACTGCCTTAGCGTCCACATCGGAACTGCTGGTTTTACGACTAGCCGGCCGGACACGTCCGCCGGAAGTCTTACGGGCGGCGTTGGTGTATCGGCTCAGAGCGCTGCGGAGTTCATTTGCGTGCTCGGCGTTGAGGTCAATCTCATACTCGGTGCCATCAACGGAGAAGTTTATGGTTTCGCTCGCTTCGGTGCCGTCGAGGTCGTCTTCAAGAGTTACTACTGTTTTACTGGCCATAAAATAAGCCTACTGCCTATGAGGCCACCACCTTGTTACCCGTAAACCATATGACTAGGACAGAAATCGTCTCCTAACCCACGCGCAGCGGAGGGTCGGCTGTGCCCAGTGGTGGGCAGTGCCCAGTTCTTTCCGTTACGTGCCGTTGGAATCGGCCACGGTGCCTTGTTCGAGCGCCGCAGTGATCGCCTCGGGGGATGGCAGCGCCGCGCGTTCCTCTGGGGGGAGGGAGTCATAAGTGTAAGAACTGACGGCGACGGGCTGGGATGAACCATTCAGTGCATATCTCACCGTCGGCTCGTGCTTGGAGCCGCACACGAGAATCCCCACGCTGGGGGCCATTCCCGGGAACTTCACAAGATCGTTTACCGCCGCGACATAGAAATTCAGTTGTCCGAGGTGCTCCGGCCGGAACTTCCCGGATTTAAGCTCCACGACCACAAAGCGATTGGTGGGGACATGTACCAGGAGAAGGTCGATGTAGAAGTCTTCGCCCTGGACATCGAGGTGGAACTGACGGCCGTAGAATGCGAATCCCCGCCCGAATTCGGCCAGCGTCTGGGACATCCTCTGGGTCATGGCCTCCTCCATGGCTAATTCTTCGACTTCCTCGGTCAGGCCGAGGAAGTCGAACACCAGAGGGTCCTTGGCAACGCTGCGTGCCAGGGCGGCGCCGTCTTCGGAGAGGCGTTCTTCCAGGTTGTTGGGGCTGCCCCGACTCTGCGGTGCAGTCCGGTGGTGATCTGGTGCTCGAGGACTTCAAGCCTCCAGTTGTGCTCGCCAGCCTTTTCGGCGTACCAATTACGGATTTCCGGGTCTTTCACCTTGAGCAGCTCGATGATGTGGCCCCAGGGGAGCCTGCCAACCCGGTTCCGGTCAGTTGGGTTGGACAAGTCCCAGGCCGCTGCGAAGGCCCGCATGTAGAACAGGTTTGAACGGGAGAAACCGCGCATGTGCGGGAAGGCTGATTTCAGGTCCGCTGCCAGTCGTTGCAGAGTCTTGGTTCCCCAGGCTCTGGTCGCCTGCCGTTCCAGGATCGTGGAGCCGATCTCCCAGTACATCTCGACCATGGCACTGCTCGCGGCCTGCTGAGCCCGCAACTGCGCCGAGGCGACGAGCTCCTTGAGGGACACGAGGATGCCGGCATAGCCGGTGGGCAGTTCGGGTTCGATCTCGGGCACGCACCCACCTTAGCCGCTGCATCCGACAGGGTCCCCGTGCTAGGTCAGGAGGCAGATCAGTCCAAAGAACTTTGGACAATTTCGGAGATCCGGCTTGGACCGGTCTCTGCGCTCCCGATCCAATAGTCCAAAGAACTTTGGACGATTGGCCCTAAGCCAAAGGGGGCAAGCGAATAGCGACGTTCTATGGGTCCACTGACCACGCACTGGCTGGGTCGGGCGCAGTGTCGACCGGGCTAGAGCCAGCCGTTCTGACAAGCCCACATACGGACTGGACCAATGCCCATCGCGAGTTCCATTCGCCCCGCGATTTGACCAGAGCAGGCTTGCCGAAGTTCGGCCGAGCCACCAGGACGACGGATCGTCCTTTGCCTTGGCACGCGTTGTCTGCTTGCCCAACACGGACGATCCCGTGGATGTCGACGAGTTCCTTATCACGCTGTCGACCAATGATTGCAGCCCCCCAAGGGCACCCGCTCGCGACCTGGACTCCAGCACGGCTTACCGGCCCAGCCCCTTCTGCAGGTTTTTGGCCTGCCCGGTGGCTCCTCGTATCTTGCGGGCCTTCGGGTGTCGTCCTGGCGCCTTGGTGATCGCGGCGGTGGGCGGGGTCGCTTGGTCCTGGTCGGCGCTGCGTCGTGCCTGTACGGCCTCGCGGTCGGCAACGCTATCCAGGCTGGCTGCCAGGGCCTGCCGGCGCTCGGCCGAGTCGTGCTTGAGGCCGGCAGCTTCTGCCTGCGCCTCGGGGCGCTGGTTCTCCTCGTTTGCGTCCTGTTGGCGGTCCCGGTCTTCCTGGGCGGCCTTGGCCAGCAGCTGCACAGCCTGGGCGGTCCCGTCACGGCCGGCACGGCGTTCCTGTCCCGCCTGTTCGCGGTCCTGTTCAGCCTTCGCCAAGGCCTCGGGCACCGACGCATCATCGGCACCGAGGTTGTCCACGTCCAAACCGTAACGGCGCTGCAGCTGGTCGCGGATCACGTCGGCCGCGTCGCGCGCCGCCGGGTCGTGGTCTTTTCACGCGGTGGCCGCCTCATGGACTCTTTCGATGTCGCGCCCGCTGGCGGCGTCCCACCACGGGTTGTCCATGACCGGTGCGAGCTGGGCGCGGGCTGCTGCCCGCTCCGCGTCGAACCGGGCCTGCAGCTCACGGGCCTGTTGTTCCTCGGCCGCTTGGGCGCGGCGCAGTTCCTGCTCGCGTGCCCGGGCCAGCTGTTCACCGAGCCTGCCGGTGATGGTCAGCCCGACCCGCGAGATGCCCTCGATTGCTTCTTCGATGCCGTCGGATTCGTTCATGGTTCCCCCTTGTTGGTGTTATCTCTCTATATCCGGGCGGGTCGTTCCGCTGCGGGTGGCCGCGTGGGTGCGTGCTTGCACGTATTTCGGCGGCAGCACGGACCCGGCAGGCCGACCCGTGACCTGGCCGGCTGCACTCGCGCGGACGGCTGCGGCCGCTTCGGCATCCGTCGTGGACGCGGGCGTAGGGACGCTTGGCAGTGCGGCAGCGACCTGGCTCAGTTGGTGTTTCACCATGTGGCTGATCTGTCGTGCTCTGCGTAGATCGTTTGATGCCTTGTGCATGTCGTGGACTGCCTTGGCGACGTTGAGCAGTTGGCGCAGCATGATTGCCTGCGCCGCGGTACCGGTGCCGCCCATCGAGGCTGCCATGAGCATGAGGGAGGCTCCGCGGGCGGATGGTCCTACGCTGCCGATTGGACGGACCGGGGAGCGCCGCAGTTGTGCCGTCTTGGACAGCTCGTCTGCTGCTGCTGCGAGTGGGCCGGGTGTTGCCTCTGTTGCCGTGGACCAGGCTGCGAAGGCGCCGGATGTCTCGCGTGCAACGTGCGCCCAGGTGGCGTGGTCATCCAGCGGGACGGAACGCAGCGTTTCACGGAGCTGGGCAACTTCGTCGCTGTACTGCTGCCACAGTTGTGGGTCGGGTTCGTGGGCTTCGCGGCCGGTCGTGACCGGGCGGCGTCCACGTGCCGCTGCCTGCCATTCAGCGACCGCATCGGCGGCACCTTGCGGAAGTAAGTCTTTGACGAAGTCTTATCCTCATCCGGCTCCTGGAGCAGACCGACGGGCCAGGCATGAACGCTTGACCTTGCTCCTCTGACTGTGAGAAGCGTCTCAAGTAAATGCGGCCCCAGTCGGGCGACCAGCCGCGTACAGTGGGCGTTACCTATTCGTAACATTCCCCGACTGAATTGCGTGTGAAATATGCCTGCCGACTCCGCTGCCGAAGACAAGCCGAAACAGTTCCTCGGACTGAATGGTGCCCAGACTATTGGCTCGGCTCTGGCCGCGGTGACCTCTGCCTTGGTGGGATCCTTTTTAGGCGTTGCAGGGACGCTGATCGGCGCAGCCCTCGGCTCTATTATTGCCACAGTGGGCGCCGCTCTCTATGCCCGAACACTGAGTTCGGCCGCCATTTTGGCCTCGACGAAAATCCCCCAGCGGCGCAGGCGCGAACTGCCCACTGACGATGGGGACTTGCTGGCCGCCAGCGCTCCGGTCGAGAGCGTTGAACCTCGAGCCAAACGTGCGAGGATGCAGTCCACACCCATGACCTGGATCAAGGTCGGTGCGGTCAGTGCGACCGCATTCGTTATCGCGATGGTCGGCGTCACCGCATTCGAATTCGGAACCAATCAGCCCATCTCCAGCCTTGTCTCGTCGACGTCGAGCACCGATGCGGGTGCGACCGGGCAAACTACGACGCTGGGCAAAGCACTGAACGGCAATCCGACCGTCCCGGACGAGACAGACAAACCGACTGAGGACGTGGAGAAACTGCCTGGACAATTCAATGAAGGCCCTGCCAAAGAAGATGGCCTGACTACGGACGGTAGCCCCAGTGGCGGGGACAGCGGCCCGACCGGAACTGAAGCGCCGGGAGCGGACAAATCAAACGACACTCTGCCGACGGACCTCGCCCCCGAAACCGAGCAGAGCACGGAACCTGCCCCCGAGACCGAACAGACCTCTGCACCGGAGGTATTTACAGATCCGGGATCAGCCGGGCAGCCCGCACCGTAACGGCCAAGATACGGATGCAGGCCCGATAGGAAGCCCTCTTAAAACCGGCACCGCTCACTAAGCGGCACTGCCGGCCCAGCCCAAGGGGGTTTGTGACCCACGTCGAAGTCGCAGACTAGCTCAACCGGCCTCCGACCCCGGCCCATAGCGGCAGGCAATCAATGTGATGTCCCGCCAGCCGTGGAGTTGTGGGCGGGGGCGGCTTTGGTGACCGGCCAGAAGCTTGCGGAGCTGTGGCCGACGGAGGCATGTCTACCCGCAGGGTAAGGGGCGGGAAATTCCCGGAGGAAATCAGCGACGCAGGAGCGCGGCAGGGAAATTTCCTGCACCGCAGGCCCGGCGAAGGAGGGGCTAGACGGGCCGGAGCGGACACGTAGAATCCGTCAGGACAGCAGCCAAAACGTCGTAGACAAACAGGGCCAGAGGCGGCGGAGCCCTGCGGAGCCGGCACTGGACCCACAGTCGGCCGCGCCAGCGGACGCCCTTTCCCGGTGAGCCCTGCGAACCCTCCATCAGCACCCCGAGTCTTCTTTCGGCGTCCCTGGCTTCGGCGGGCCGCGCGCCCGGGTCCCCCACACGCGTCGTGTACGGTTGGCGGTCCGCCGCCGGCGACCCACCGCGCATGGTGGCCACGACGGCGGACCGCCACGGTGACCGCCCCGGCAACGGGACGGCCACCTAAAGGGACTAGCTGGCGAGGAGTTCGGCCAGTTCGGCCGCATCGGACACCAGCACCGCCGCGCCTTCTTTCAGGAGCCAACCAGCGCGTCCAGCTGGAGCTGCGCGTCCTGCCTGAAGTACTCACGCGGGTATAACCCAGTAGCCTCACAAAGCAGTTCTGACTCGAAAAGCTTCCCCCGTGCCCCCAGCGAGACGACTTTCAGTGAGACGGCTTTACGAGACGCGGACAGCCGTTTGCTACCAGGTTATGAGACATAGTTACGAGAATTGCTTTTGCCATCGCGCATCCAAGATTCCGTAGGGGATCTGTGACTGTGCAGGTCAGACGTCTAGTCTCTCGCTGAGACGTCTCGTTTCGAAAGGGTTGCGAGACCCTTGAGACCCGATTGTTGTTAAAGCTGGTTCTGCGCTACGCAGCCGCCGGTACCGGTTCCTTCCAGAGCCCCGTTGAGTGGGCTCAAAGTTTAAGAACGAGCTCTCATAGTAGAAACGACGAAGCGTCGGACTGTGAGAGTCGAAATGTCCAACTCACCGGTCTTGCTTCGGTCAACAGAATCCGACCTGACCCTACTCCAAAGTGCGGGTCGTGGCCCGCCAGGTGAGGGTGACGCTGAAATTTGCCTTGCTGCCAGCGGCTGCGATGAAGGCGCCGGCTTCGGCGTGTAGGTCCAGTCCAAACTCGACGCATACTTCGTCCGGCTGCTGAGTCAGGGAAAGCATCTGATTGATAACTCCCTGCACTGCGGGTTGGATTCGGCTTACGGCTTCCTCGAAGGTCTGCTGTGCTTGTTCGACCATTCCGGCACGGCCGCCTCCGCGTGTCACCAGGCCGCCGGGGTCTTGCTCGATCTCAACGAGCACGCGGCCGCCAGCGGAGTCGAATTCGACCAGTTTTTTCATCTTTTGTCCTTCCTGTTCGCCCTCGGGATTGCATTAAGCGGCCCGGGCCGCTTGATAGGTTCCTCGTTCCCTGGCGGAGTAAGCCCCGTCGTTTACCGTTTCTTCACGCCGTCCCGCACAGAGGGCACAGACCCTTAATGACTGCCTCCCGCTAGGCTCTCCAGATCCGGGCAGTACCGTCAGTGCTCCCGGCGGCGAAGCGGGTCCCGTCGGGGCTGAATGCCACCCAGTTAGCCGGATAGTCGTGGCCGACGCGCGTCAGTTCCTTACCAGTTGCTGCGTCCCAGATCAGCGCGGTCGCGCCGCTGGCCGTGGCCAGACGGGTCCCGTCGGGGCTGAACGCCACCCCGTTAACCAAGGCTCTATGGCGGACCTGCATCAGTTCCTTGCCGGTGGTGGCGTCCCAGATCCGCGCGGTCTTGTCCTCGCTGGCGGTGGCAAGACGGGTCCCGTCGGGGCTGAACGCCACCGCACGAACCGTTGCTTTGTGGCGAACCTGCGTCAATTCCTTGCCGGTGGTGGCGTCCCAGATCCGTGCGGTCTTGTCGTCGCTGGCGGTGGCAAGACGGGTCCCGTCGGGGCTGAACGCCACCGCACGAACCCAATCGTCGTGGCGGATCTGCCTTAGTTCCTTGCCGGTGGTGGCATCCCAGATCCGTGCGGTCTTGTCGTAGCTAGCGGTGGCCAGACGGATCCCGTCCGGGCTGAACGCCACCCCACGAACGTACCCTGTGTGGCGGACCTGCGTAAGTTCCTTACCGGAGGTGGTGTCCCAGATCCGGGCCGTGTTGTCGTCACTGCCGGTGGCGAGGCGGGCGCCGTCTGGGCTGAACGCCACCGTGTTAACCCATTTCCAGAAGCCTTCGTGCTTAACGCTGAGAACCTGGCGGCCGGTGCTCGTGTCCCAGATCCGGGCCGTCTTGTCCTTGCTGCCGGTGGCCAGACGGGTGCCAACCGGACTGAACGCAACCGCCAAAACGGCAGAGTTATGGCGCACATCCATTATCATCGAACCGGGAACTGAGTAAGTGCCCGGAGTCGGGGGCCTGTGGTCAGAAGCCCTGATATGAGTGGGGCTGCCTGAGCGGATCCGTGCGGTTGCCCAGATCCGCGCGGTCTTGTCGCCGACGGCGAGGCGGGTTCCGTCGGGGCTGAACGCCACCGCGTTAACCCAATCGTCGTGGTGGACCAGCATCAATTCCTCGCCGGTAGTGGCGTCCCAGATCCGCGCGGTCCTGTCCTTGCTTGCGGTGGCGAGGCGGGTTCCGTCGGGGCTGAAAGCCACCGCACGAACCCAATCGTCGTGGCGGACCTGCATCTGTTCCTCGCCGGTAGCGGCGTCCCAGATCCGCGCGCTCGTATCGTCGCTGGCCGTGGCGAAGCGAGTCCCGTCGGGGCTGAAAGCCACCGCACGAACCCAATCGTCGTGGCGGACCAGCATCAATTCCTCGCCGGTAGCGGCGTCCCAGATCCGCGCGGTCCTGTCCTCGCTGGCAGTGGCCAGACGGGTTCCGTCGGGGCTCAACGCCACTCCGTAAACTGAACTGCCGTGGTGGACCTGCATCAGTTGCGCACCGGTAGCGGTGTCCCAGATCCGCGCCGTCCTGTCCTCGCTGGCAGTGGCCAGACGGGTTCCGTCGGGGCTCAACGCCACTCCGTAAACTGAACTGCCGTGGTGGACCTGCATCAGTTGCGCAC
>NZ_JBNHFL010000048.1:0-17347 GCF_059090205.1 Arthrobacter sp. CMU6 | reverse complement strand
CAGCACCGAGGCGCTGGCAACAGCACTGCACGAGTACATCCGCTGGTACAACACCGAAAGAATCTCCACGAAGCTCAACGGCTTGAGCCCGATACAATACCGAAGCCAGGCCCTTGCAGCCTAGGCCTTACTAACCAGGTCCAACTATCGGGGACCAGTTCATTCTGCCGTCCAAATCCAAACGCTCCATCAGATCCTGCCGCATAAGGGCCGACGCTCCCTCACTCTTCAAAAGAAAGTGAGGGAGCGTCGCCCGAAAACCTGCAGGATCTGATGGAGCGTCGGGAAAAAGCCGACAGGAAGTGAGAGAGGGTGCGGCTGCTAGGCGTCGGTAGGGAACACCTGGACCACGGCCGGGCGGGGAGCCCGGACCTGGCCCGCGCGGGGCGTTGCGCCGGCAGCAACGTAGTCCGGGAAGTAGGAGTGCGGCGCCTCGAAGGTGCCCTCCTCGCCCGGATGCTGCACGGAAACGAAAACGCTTCGCTCCGTGTCGTGGACGATCGGTCCGCAGGTTTCGGCATCGCGGGGCACCGCGAGGAACTGCTCCACGCGGCCGCGCTGGGGGCCGTCCAGGGTGACCTTGAAGAGCCCGTCGGCTTTGCCGATGCCGGACGGGGCACCGTCGGTGGAGATCCAGAGGTTGCCCACGGAGTCGAAGGCCAGGTTGTCCGGGCAGGAAATCGGCGAGACCTGGTCGGCCGGGAAGCCGGAGAAGTAGGTGACGTCGCCGGTGGACGGATCGCCGCAGACCATCAGCAGGTTCCACGTGAACTTGGTGGAGGTCTGGTCGCCGGTCTCCGTGATTTCGACGATGTGGCCGTCACGGTTCTCGTTGCGCGGGTTGACTTCGGTGGCGCCTTCCTTGCCGGGCTTGCCGCGGTCCGAGTTGTTGGTGCACGCGACATAGACCTTGCCGGTGTGCAGGCTGGGCTGGACGTCCTCGCAGCGGTCCATCTTGGTGGGGCCCACCTTGTCCGCAGCCAGCCGCGTGTACACGAGCACTTCCTGGAGGGACATGCCGGCAACCATGGACTTGCCGCCGACCACCAGGGGCAGCCATTCGCCGGTGCCGTCGAAGGATCCGTCGGACGGGACCGAGCCCTTGCCGTCGATCTCCGCAGCCGGGGCGTTGCCGGTGAACTTGGCAACGTACAGGTCGCCCTCGGAGAGGAGCGTCATGTTGTGCTTGCGGTCGCCCTCGCGGTATTTGGCCTTGGAGACGAACTTGTAGAGGTAGTCGAAGCGCTCGTCGTCGCCGGAATAGGCAACCACGTGGCCGGACTTGGCCACGATTACGTTGGCGCCCTCGTGCTTGAAGCGGCCCAGCGACGAGTGCTTTTTCGGCGTGGACGTCGGGTCGAACGGGTCCACCTCCACAATCCAGCCGAAGCGGTTGGTCTCGTTTTCGTAGCCCGCGTTGTTGGCGTTGAAGCGGGGATCGTCCAGCTCCCACTGCCGCGCCGTGGCCTTGTTGGTGAGGCCGTAGCGCTTGTCCGAGGCGGACGTGCCCGGAGCAACGAAGTAACCGTTGAAGTTTTCCTCGCCCGATAGGATGGTGCCCCACGGGGTGGTGCCGCCGGAGCAGTTACCCAGCGTGCCGTTGATCCAGCGGCCTTCGGGGTCAGCCACGGTCTTGACCAGGTCCGAGCCGGCGACGGGGCCGGTCAGCTCGTAGCGGGTGCTGTTCAGGTAGCGGCGGTTCAGCGGCGCGCCCTGGACGTAGCGCCACGGCTGGTTCTTGTTCTTGCGTTCCAGCTCGACGACGGTCAGGCCGTGTGCGGCCGCACCCACCGCGCGCATCTGCTCGGCCGGCATGCTGGCCGGGAACATGATGTTTTCGTTCGTGTATTCGTGGTTCGCGAACAGCAGCGCACGCCGGCCCTTGCTGCCGGGGATCTCGAGGATGTCCGAGTAGTCGTTGTTGTAGCCGAACTGGCGTTCCTGTGCTGCTGCGGTCTGGTTGCCCAGCTCGAATGCCGGCGCGTCCTTGAAGATCGGGTCGCCCCAGCGGATCACCGGCTGCCAGGTGAAGCCTGCGGGAACGGTCAGGGCGTCGACGTCGGACGCAACGGCGGGGATGGCAGTGAACTGGAGCTTGGATGCACCCTGGCCAAAGCCGTTCTTGGCGGCGGCAGACAGTCCCGTTCCGCCGTCGGCAACGGCTTTCTCAGTGGAGGTTGCGGCACCGCCAAGCACGACGGCGAGGGCACCGGCGGCGCCGAAGCCCAGGGCGGCGCGGCGGGACAGAGTAGTGGAGGCAATGTCGCGGAAGTAGCTGTTCGAGCTCGTGTTGCAGACGTCGCCCGCGCAGGCGTTGTCGCACTTGAGCGCGCAGGTGACAGGGCTGCGCTTGCCTTTGGTGTGGCCGAGCATGGGCAGCAGGGCGAACTTGCGTCCGGAGATTTCAGACATGGGAGAGACCTTCCAAGGGTTTAGATGCGGCACCGCCACCTTTCCAGTGAAAGCGAACCGGAAGCCGACACTCAGATGAAGATCCGGTGAACTCGGACCCCCTATGAGGGAGCGTCGGGAAAAACCGACAGGAGGTGAGGAAGCGTCAGGCGGAAACCGACAGGAGGTGAGGAAGCGTCAGGCGGAAACCGACCGGATCTGAGGGAGCGTCGGGGGGAAACCGACAGGATGTGAGGAAGCGTCGAGCGGAAACCGACAGGAGGTGAGGAAGCGTCGAGCGGAAACCGACAGGAGGTGAGGAAGCGTCGGGGGAAAGGAGGCTAGGCAGGGGCTTGCAGGACGGCGTAGCAGCGGCGGAGCCGGGCGAGCCACCAGTCGCGGCGCTCGGGAGCGGCGGCGTACTGCTCGAGCAGCCCCTCGTCGGCGACGGCATCGCGCAAGGTGATGGCGCCGTCGTCGGACACCAGCGGCTGGTTGGTGACGTCCGCGGCGAGCAGCGAGACGGTTCCCAGCCCGCACGCGTACGGCAGTTCCGGCAGCGCCGCCGCGAGCGCGAGCCCGGCCCGGATCCCCACGGACGTGTCGAGGGCGGAACTCACGACGGCGGGCATCCCCGCCTGAGCCACCAGCTCCAGCGCCCGCCGGACTCCCCCGAGCGGTGCCACCTTCACCACGAGGAGATCTGCGGCGCCGGCCCGCGCCACCTTGAGCGGGTCCTCTTCCTTGCGGACACTTTCGTCGGCCGCGATCAGCACCGGCACCCCCGCGGCATGCAGCCTACGCCGCACCTCCGCCAGGCCCCCGATCTCCGGCACGGGCTGCTCCGCATATTCGAGCCCGACGCCGGCCAGCCGGGTCAGCGCCGCCACTGCAGCAGGAACGTCCCAGCCGCCGTTGGCGTCCACGCGGATGGCAGCGTCCGGCAGCGCGGCGCGGACAGCGGCGACGCGTGCGGCGTCGTCGCCGAGCGTCTGCCCGGGTTCGGCCACCTTGACCTTGACGGCGTCCACGCGGCCGAACCGGGCCAGTATTTCCGGCACCCGGTCCGCCTCGATGGCGGGCACGGTGGCGTTGACGGGGATGCTGGTCCGCAGGGGTTCCGGAAAACCGTGCCAGCCGGCTTCAATGGCGGAGGCCAGCCAGCGGGAGGCCTCGGCATCGCCGTACTCGGGGAAGGCACCGAACTCGCCCCATCCCAGCGGGCCGCGCAGGAGCAGCGTTTCGCGTTCCAGGATCCCGCGGAACTTCACGCGCATGGGCAGGACCACTACGCGGGCGCTTTGCAGCAGGTCCTCAAGGGACGGGTACTGGAGAGGCATGAATTCACTGTACCGGCGCCCCTGCCACCAACCCGCCACGGCGAAAACCAGCGGACAGAACTGCGCCGGCCCCCACTCCATTGGAGGGGCCGGCGGCTTTTGGGTGCGCTCAGGCGGGAGTTACCCCGATGGCACAGGCTCCGGCTCGTGGTCGAAGGTAGCCGGGACTTTGTTGCCTCCGACGCCGAAGCGGGCCACCACCGTGGTCCCCCGGCCGGGGGCGGACATTACCTGGAGCGTGCCGCCGGCCTCGCCGATGGTGTCCTTCATGATGCGCAGGCCGAAGTGTCCCTCCGGCGACCCCTGGCTCTGGTCGAAGCCGCAACCGTCATCGTGGATGCGGATCTCCGAACGGCCTCGGTCCTGCTGGAGGTGGAGTTCGGCCCTGGTGGCGTTGGAATGCTTGGCGGTGTTGGCCAGGGCCTCGCGGGCCACCCGGTAGAAGAGCGCCGCACGATCCCGGTCCAGCTCGCACTGCTCCGGCAGGTCGAGGTCCAGGCTGATCCCGCGCTCCTCGAGCGGATCGCCGAGCCGGGCAAGTGCCCCGGAGAGGCCGAGCCGATTCAGGTCCGGTGGGTACAGCTCGCTGGTCATGGCGCGCAGGCTGCGGACGTTGTCCTGCAGGATCCGCCGGGCGTCGGAGAACAGCGCACGCTGGCCTACGGGGCTGTGCAGTTCCTCGGACTCCATCACGTAGGACAGTCCCGAGAGCTCCTGGATCACTTCGTCGTGCAGGTCCCGGGCGATGCGCTGCCGCTCCAGTTCGGAGGCTTCGATGGCCCGGCGCAGCAACCGGCTCCGGCCTGCCTCGTACGCCTGGATCCGGCGTGCCAGCTGGACCGCCGGGAACAGCTGCGCGAGCTGCAGGACGGCGAGTGACAGCAGGAACGGCGGGGCCATGCCGAACAGAACGGCTGCCTGCTCCTGGCGGACGCCGTCGTCGTCGTAATAGGTCTCAAACACGAGCTTCTGCCCGTCGGGGGCGATGACGGGCACGTAGACCTCCACGAGCTCGCCGTTTTCGACGTTGGGTGTATTGACCTCGTCCTTCTGCATCTCCAGGTTGGCGGGGACGTCCCCGCCGTCCAGGACTTCCTGCGCCTCGTGCGGCAGGCCGAATGTATGGCCGATGAGCTTGGGGTCGTCCGAGTAGACGATGCGCCCGTTCTTGTCCCAGAGCCGGATCTCAAAGACGGACGTCTCCCCCATCCAGGGGCGGAGGCGTTCGTCGAGCCGCTCAACGGCGGTGGGTGCGCCGGACAGGACTTCCGCGTCCAGCAGCGGCCCCACCACGTTGTTGGCCAGGTGGTCGGTGGCCTCCTTGGAGTTCTGCAGTGCGTGGCGTTCAGCCTCGGACCAGATCCAGAAGGCCACCGGGGTGGTAACCACCACCAGGGCAACCAGCCCCATCAGCAGGAACCGCCGGACAGCCTTGAAAACCTCGGAATTGTGGTTGGCCGGCGATTCGAACGGGCGGAACAGGGCAGGTTTGCGGAGGGATGGCCTAGCCATTGGAAGGCTGCTCGAGCATGCCGCGCCGTGAGGCTTCCATGACCGATTCGAGCTGCGAGTGGGTTCCGAGCTTGGCGAAGATTGCCTTCACGTAGCCGCGGCAGGTGTTGAGTGAGATGTCCAGCTTGCTGGCCACTTCCTTCGAGCCGTGGCCGCCGGCCATCAGCCGGAGCACGTCCAGTTCGCGGGGCGTCAGGACGGGTCCGCCGGGTTCCACTTCGCGGACCGCGGGGGCCGGAGCGGGAGTGGACATACCCAGCTGGGCCACCAGCGAGGGGTGGACCACCATGTTGCCGGCCCGTGCGTAGCGGAGCGTGTCCAGAAGGGTGGACAGTGATCCGCCCTTCGGCAGGAAGGCGCAGATGCCCATCGAGGCGGCGGTCCGCAGCGCTTCCGGCGTCGGGTCGCCGGTCAGCATAACAATCCGGGTTTGTGGGGCGTCAGCCAGGATGCGGGCAGCGGCGGTGAGGCCGTCACCGTCGGGCAGGTGGAAGTCCATGATCACGACGTCGGGCTTGAGGGCGATGCTCTGCTCCACGCCGCTCTTGGCGGTGGTGGCCGAGGCGACGCTGCGCAGGTCCGGTTCGCGGTCGAGGGCCGCCGTCAGCAGTTCGGTGAACGTGCTGTGGTCATCGATGGTCAGAATGCTGATTTCCCGGGTGATCTGCGATGTTGCCGGGATGGGAGCATCAGAATCTGAAAGGTCCATTTCATCCTCGCTGGCAGCTGTCGCCTGCAGCAGCCGGGCATGTGCTTCCCGCAGCGCACGTCCGGGAAGGCAGCCGATCTCCTGGTCCATCACCCGGCGGCAGCGGCCGTAGGCCCGCAGCGCCTCCATGTACTGCCCGGATTCTTCGAGGCCCAGGACCAGTGCGGTCCAGGCGCGCTCGTTGATGGGATCGTCCACCAGGAGTTCGCTGGCCAGGGCCACCGCCCGCTCCGGGTGTCCGACGGCGACGGCGGCTTCCGCGGCCCGCGCCTTGATGCTGGCGACGCGGGCGGAGTGGAGCGAACGCTCCTCCTCGGCCCAGCCGGCCAGCAGCTCGTCGCCGAGCAGCGGCACCGAGGCGATGTCGAGGGCCTTCTCGAGCAGCCGGAAGGATTCCTCCGGAGAGGCGTGTCCGGCCTGCTTGAGCAGGTCATCGAAGCGGTCGAGGTCCAGGTCAACCATGCTGCGGTCGATCATGTAGCCGCCGGTGACCGTGCGGAGGGCACCGCCCTTGCCGCTTCCCGGCTGGAGGTGCCGGCGCAGCACGCTGACGTAGCTTTCCAGCGTGGACAGGGCCTCAGCCGGCGGCTGGCCGTTCCACAGGACATCGATCAGGTGGTTCTTGGAGACCGGGGTCCCCAGCTTGAGCAACAGGATTTCAAGGACCTGGCGGGGCTTGGGACCTCCAAGTTCGTGGGATCCGATCACCACGCCGCCGCGGCGGACGCGGAGCGGGCCCAGGATGTTGATGGACAACTTCGCTGTTGTGCCACCTGCGTCTTCGAGTGAGTTAGGCAGGAACTCGTCGTCGTTGACTCTCCGGGACCAACGAGTATCTTCTGCAACCGTCTGAACCATTTGTCTGCACCTACTATCCCCATGAACTGCATTCCCCATGAATGGCTTGGATTCATACTTGTCACTCAGGCAAGTAGGGGCACGAGTAGCGAGTACTCGAATTTCGGTAGGGGTACTACTTGGTTGCTTTTGCATCGAACGGCCACCACTCGGTTGGGGCGGCCCGGGTCTCCCCTGAAACCCACCGGAATGACGGCAGCGGGGTCCAGATACACCAAGTTTTTCCCAAGAACCCGGGGCTACATTCGTATTACCGCAGTTAGAGCGGTGCTACTGCGATCCTCGTCCCCGGAGGACCGCCAAATCAGCATGAAATGGGTGATCCAATGAGGCGGACCATGGCCGGCCCGGGTACAACCAAGTATTCCGAGTACTCGGCGATGAGCGTCTTCGGCGGCCGCTCCGGATTTCAAAAAAATTCTGCGCGGCAGGCCCTGGCGCGCCTTGTGTTACGCACGTCACACATTAAAAGAGGCCGGGTAGTCCCATGAATGCGGCCGGCGCACTGCGCACGGAAATCCATTCCGTCCGCTTCCGGCTGCTGGCCACGCTGCTCGTCTTCATGGCCGTGGGCCTCTTTGTGGCCGGTGCCGCCACCCATGCGGCCCAGCTCAAGAGCCTGAATGACCGCGTCAACGCCGAGCTGCAGCTGCCGCGCAAGAATCTGGACGAGCTTGCCAAACAGGGCCGACCGAATTTCGGCGGCGCGGCCTATACAACCGTGCACGACCTTTTTAGGACCTATCTGCGCAACGGGGCCCCGGGCGGCTACGAGTCGGTGATGACCATGCTCCGAGGTGGCAACGTCATCCTGCCCGCCGGGGATCAGCCGACCAACCTGAACACCCCGGCCGTCACCGACCACGTCTGGGACTGGAGCGAGCCCGGTCAGACCGTGATGCGGGACATCGAAATTGACGGCCGGCAGGTCCGCCTGGCCATAACCTCCGTTTCCCTGTCAGGCGCCCGACAGGACCAGGGCCTGCTGATTGCTTCGAGCGAGATCGGTGCCCAGCGTGCCGAGGTCTTCGGTTCGATGTGGACCTTCGCCCTGGCGTCCCTCGCGACGCTCGCGCTGACCGGTCTGGTGGGCTACCTGGTCACCGGGCGGCTGCTCAGTCCCGTCCGGCGCCTCCGCGAAGCCACGGAAGCCACCACCTTTGAGGACCTGACAAAGCGGGTTGAGGTGCCGGACAGCACCGACGACGTCGCCCAGCTGGCCATGAACTTCAACCGCATGCTCGAACGGCTGGAGGCCGGCTTCGACAACCAGCGCCGCTTCGTCCACGACGCCAGCCATGAGCTGCGAACGCCCATGACCATCATCCGCGGCTACCTGGAACTGCTCCGGGCCGGGGATCCCGAGGACGTCGACCAGACCCGCATGCTGCTACTGGACGAGCTGGACCGGATGCAGGTACTGGTGGATGACCTGCTGCTCCTTGCCCGCAGCGGCCGGCCGGACTTCGTGACTCCTGCCTGGGTGGAGGCCGACGACCTTCTGGAGGACGTCCTGAACCGGGTCCGGGTCCTCGGCGAGCGCCAATGGCGCCTGGACGCCAAGCCCGGGGGCCTGATCCGCGCCGACCGCCGCCGGCTTACCCAGGCGCTGGAGCAGCTCGCGGCGAACGCGGTCAAACACACTTCCGAGTCGGACCGGATATCGGTCGGGGGCGCGTGGGTGGAGAACGACGGCGGCACTCCCCAGAGTGGTCGGGCGGCAGTTGTGCGGGAGCTGGCAGGCTCGGCATCCAGGGAGCTGGAGATCTGGGTGTCGGACACCGGCACCGGTATTCCGGCGGAAGATCATGAGCGCATCTTCGAGCGCTTCGGCAAGGGCAGCAACTCGGCGGTCTCGGAGGGCTCGGGCCTGGGGCTGTCCATCGTAAAGGCCATCGCCGAGGCGCATGGCGGCTCGGTGCTGCTGGAATCGGAGGAGGGCAAGGGCAGCCGCTTCGTGCTCCGGATCCCCTCCGGCGGCAAGGACTCGGGCCGCGAAGCGGATGATTCCGCCGCCGCTGACAGTGCCGGCCGAAGCGGCAGCGGCTCCGAGGCTCCGGGATCCGGCGGCCCCACGGCCAAGGGACCGCGGCATAAGGGACCGGGCGCCGCAGCCGGCAATCCGAACCCGGACGGACCGGCGTCGGGCATTGAACTGGCCACCCGGGCGGGAGGCACGCCTTGACCCGGATCCTGATCGCCGACGACGAGCCGCGCATCGCGGCTTTCCTCGCCAAGGGCCTCACGGCGGCCGGATACACCACCACCCAGGTCTTCGACGGGGTGAAAGCACTGGATTACGCCACATCCGGGGAGTTCGACCTCCTCATCCTGGACATCGGCATGCCCCGGATGGACGGCCTCACCGTCCTCAAGAACCTCCGCGACATGCACTCCACAATTCCGGTGATCATCCTCACGGCGGCAGACAGCCTCGAAAGCACGGTGGCGGCACTCGACGGCGGCGCGGACGACTACATGACCAAACCCTTCCGGTTCGAGGAACTGCTCTCCCGCATCAAGCTCCGGCTCCGGGGCGCGCAGGCCGTTACCTCGGCCCCGACATTCGTCTGCGGCGACCTGTCGCTCGACGTGAACCTGCGCACTGCGGAGATCGGCGGCCGCGTGATCGACCTGTCCGCGCGGGAGTTCGTCATGGCCCGGACCTTTATGGAGAACGCCGGCAAGGTGCTCAGCCGTGAGCAGCTCCTGAGCCGGGTGTGGGGCTACCACTTCGAGGGGTCCTCCAACGTGGTGGACGTCTACGTGCGGTACCTGCGGAACAAGCTCGGCCAGGACCGCATCCAGACCATCCGCGGCGTGGGCTACCGGCTCCTGTGTCTGACCGGCCCCACCGCGGCGGCCCCCGACGATGGAGCCGACACCGCCAATGGTGCCGAAGGCCATTCGATTTAGGCCTCCCTGCATACCCAAACGCGCGCCCAACGGGTGCATGAGAAGACTCTCATCCGCATCTCATCCCTGCCTCACCTTCGCGCCCCAAAGTTGTTTCACGAAGGAGGTGTGGCAGGCCGATGAAGAGGTGGTCCTTGCTGAGCATTCCGCTGGTGGGTCTCGCCAGCATCACCGTATGGGCGCAGGCTGTCACCGGGGCGCCGACAAGCCTGGAACCCGGCGTGATTGTTCATGAACCGGACCCCCGCGACTCGGTCCTGAACATCGACGGCTTCACTGAAACCCCGCGACTGACGCCGCTCACCCACCCGACGGCAACGCCCAAAGCCTCGTCACCGGCGCTCAAATCGGCGCCGCTGAAGCCTGCCCCCTCCTCGCCTCTTTCCACGGAAGCAGCGGAACCTGCCCAGACCGGGCCCGCACCAGACGACCCAGCCGATTCGAGCGAAGACCCCGCTGTCTCCTCCGATGACTCCGGCGTCGAGCTTGTGGAGCCCGGCCAGGTCACTTCCCCCGCAGTGGAACCCACTGACAATTCGACGTCCTCGAGCGAGCTCGACGGCGAAAGCAGTCTCTCCGGCACCAGCGGCAGGAGTGGCAGCAGCAATGAATAAGCGCACGCGGCGGCAACCCGAAGATGCAGTTTCCCCCCGCAATAAGGAGCCAGTGATGCACACGGAATTCCGCGACCTGTATGAACCCATTCCGCCGGACCGGTGGGGCTCCACCGTTGACTCCCCCTACGGCCGGCCCACCACGATAATGGTGGACGACTCGGAACTCCATCAACAGGTTCTGGACATCATCCACAATGTGCTCGCCACAGCTGATCCGCGCTCCGACGTGAGGCGCCGGCTTCTGCGCCACCTGGCAGAGAACCCGGGGCATCCCGAACAGGCGCTGCTGGACCACCTGCGCGACAGGAACCGGCGCGGCGGCCGTTCCCCGCGGGACGGGCAAGCCTCAACAGTCGATCCGCACGTCTAGAGCAGGCGGAACGTCCAGCAGGCGAAAAACGCAGCTTCAGCTGCCCCACAGACCGGGTACCCGCCGCGGCACGGGTACCCGATGCATGTCCGGCCGGTTTGTCCGGCTGCCCGTCAGAAGAGCAGCAGCACGAAGCCGCCGACGGTGCTCAGGATTCCCACCCCGGTCAGGATCCAGCCGAGGATCAGGATGATGTTGTCGTGCTTGGGGGGTCTCAGGCCCCAGCGCGACGGGTGGCAGAGGTCGTAATGCAGCTCCACCTTGGTGCCGGCCACCATGCCCCGCGCGACGTCGGAGTCCACCAGGGTCTGGCGCGGGACGTTTTCCTGGTCCGTCCAGCGGAAGCCGGTGAAGCCGCCGGCGGTGTACACCTCGCCCGTGGTTTTGGTCCAGGCGCAACGGCGCCGTTCGATAATCAGTCCCCATGCCAGCAACGGCACGCCGGGGAGGAAGCCCACCCACGTCATCATTTCCAGGATGGGGCCAAGTACATCCGCGATACCGCCCATGCACCAACTTTAGCGGCCGGCCGGCCGGCATTTAGCCCCCATACACGGCGTCAGCTGCCGGTTTCCTCGGGGTGCTCACGGGCCCGCTTCGCGTCGGGGGTCTCGCCCTGCTGCGGGATGAAATCCGGGTCCAGTTTGGTGCTGAGGTCAGTTTCATCACCGGCAGGTTCCTTGCGGCCGGTTTCGCCGCGGACCGGTTCTTCGCGGACCGGTTCTTCGGAACCAGCGCGGGTTTCGTCTTGGTTTTCGGTCATGCCCCCAACGTAATGCCCGGCGCCCTGCAGAGTCGAGCATCCAACTGGCGCCGGCGATCCCAGGAGCAAGGGCACACCCACCGGGCGGACAGGCGACTCCCAGCAAACTGTGACACCCTTGTTACGATGACTTTCCAGCTCAGGGACCCCCGCCGTAAGAAGCAAGGCCGCCAGCAGCAGGGCCGTCAGAAGCCGCGCCGCCAGCCTTCAGCCCGACGCATGCGCCTGGCAGCGGGGACCGGTTTCCTCTTCGCCGTCGCAACCCTGGCCTGCGCCACGGGCCTCGCCGCCACCTACTACTACTTCGTCCGGACCACCACGGGCCAGTTCATCGACGAGTCCGCCCTCGTGGAGGCCGTGGACATCCACGGGCCCGCGGGCAAGGTGACCACCCGGTTCCTGGACTGGCTTCCCACCATCTCCCTGGTGATGGCCGCCGTCGTCGTTCTTCTGGTGACCGTGATTCACCGCCGCTGGCGGGCGGCGGGCATCGCAGTGGCGGCGTGCGTCGCGGCGAACATCGCTACGCAGGTGCTCAAGGACCTGCTCCCGCTGCGGCCGTACCGGGGCGTGGAGACGCTGGAGCTGAACTCGCTGCCGTCCGGGCACACCACGCTGGCGGCGTCCGCCGCGGCGGCCGTGTTCCTGATGGCGTCCCCGCGGTGGCGCCCGCTGGCCGGCTTTGTCGGCGGCACGTTTGCGATCGCTTCGGGCATGTCGACGCTCGTGAACCAGTGGCACCGGCCGGCGGATGTGGTGGCTGCCTTCCTGGTGGTGGGCTGCTTCATGGTTCCCGCGGGCTGGCTGATTCTCCGCAACGACGGCCACGAGTGGAACGTCTGGGACGGCTTCGGCGGGCATTGGGGTTCGGCACGGCTGTGGATCGGGCTGCCTGTGCTGCTGGGGCTGGCCTCTGCCGCGGTGTCCGTGTACTCGCTGGTCATGATCGCTCCGGGCATTGGCCACGAGGCCAGCACCACCAACTACTTCTGGGCGGGCATCTCGCTGATCGTGATCGCCGGGTACCTGGCTACCGTGGCCACGACGTCCCTGTTCGCGTACGCCGTCCGACGCCGGGACTAACCAGGGCGCCGACCTCACCGTCCCCGCCCCCCAACTACCCGGATGGTGCTGCGCAACCTTTACAAGCACCGCCGGGAAGCCCACAATAAGTCGCACCACAGCCTCCACCGACTCAGCTGGGCGCTATTACTGGACCTGCGAAAGCAGAGGTGCGCGGACATGAACGACCAAGCCGGGGCGGACAAGGCCCTGAAGGAAAAGCACCGGGCCATGTGGGCGCAGGGCGACTACCCTGCCCTCGCCAGCGAGCTCCTCCTGGATCTGGGCGCCATCCTGGTGGAGGCCTGCAACATCAAACCGCACCACCGCGTCCTGGATGTGGGAGCGGGAGCCGGCAATGCAGCCATCCCCGCGGCCATGATGGGTGCGCGGGTGATCGCCAGCGACCTCACCCCGGAGATGTTCGACGCCGGGCGGCGGCAGGCTGCCGACCGAGGCGTTGAGCTGGAGTGGACGGAGGCCGACGTCGAAAACCTCCCCTTCGCGGACGGCGAGTTCGACGTCGTCATGTCCTGCCTCGGCGCCATGTTCGCCCCGCACCACCAGGCAACCGCCGACGAACTGGTGCGTGTCTGCAAGCCGGGCGGGACCATCGGCCTGCTGCACTGGACCCCGGAGGGCTTCGTCGGGCAGATGTTCTCCACCATGAAGCCGTTCGCTCCCCCGCCCCCGCCCGGCGCGCAGCCGGCGCCCCTGTGGGGCAGCGAAGACCATGTCCGGGAGCTGTTCGGTGACCGGCTGGGCGAGATCCGGGCGCAAAAACGGACAGTGGCGATCACCAGCTTCCACCAGCCCGAAGACTTCCTGCACTATTTCAAGTCGCACTACGGGCCCACCATCTCCGTATACAAGTCGCTGGCCGGCGATGAGGAGAAGATCAAGGCCCTGGACGGCGCACTCACGGAGCTTGCCGGCACGTACATCGAAGCCCACGGCGATACTCCCGCGCAGATGGAATGGGAGTACCTGCTGCTCACGGCGAAGGCCAATGCCAAGCCCCAGGAATCCGGGCTGTGACGGACGTCCCCGCCTCGCGCCGTGCCCTTGAGGTGGCCTCCATCCCGTCCTTCCGGAGGATCTCCGAGCACCTGAACCATTCCACCTACGCCCACCGCAGGCACCTTCCCGGCATCTGTGACTTCACCCTGGGCAATCCGCACCAGATGCCGCAGGAGGCCTACGTCGATGCCCTCCGGGACGCGCTCCACCCGCACGATGACCAGTGGTTCGCGTACAAGACCAACGAGGTGGAGGCCCGGGAGGCGGCGGCGGATTCCCTGGCCCGGCTGCTCGACGTTCCGTTCGAACCCGGGGACCTGTACCTCACCACCGGAGGCTTCACCGCAATCGCGCTTGCGCTGAAGGCGGTCACCGATCCCGGCGACGAGGTCATCTACAGCCTGCCGCCGTGGTTCCTTTACGAGCCGCTCGCCGTCGAGGCCGGACTGGTCCCGGTCAAAGTCCGGATCGACCTCGAAACCTTCGACCTCGACCTGACGGCCATTGAAGCGGCCATCACGGAGCGTACCCGTGTGGTGATCATCAATTCGCCCAACAACCCGACGGGACGGATCTACCCGCCAGAGCTCCTCCGCCAGCTGGCCATCCTCCTCGACGACGCGTCGGCGCGGATAGGCCGGCGGATCTACCTGGTGTCCGATGAGCCGTACAACAGGATCGTCTTCGACGGCACGCGCTTCCACAGCCCTGCGGAGTTCTATCCCTACACGCTGCTCACCTACTCCTACGGGAAGACCCACCTGTCGCCCGGCGAGCGGATCGGGTACCTGGCGCTGCCGCCAAGCATGCCGGACCGCAAGGAGCTCGGCACCGCCGTCGAAAGCATGCAGCTGGCCATGGGCTGGATCTACCCCAACGCCGTGCTGCAGTACGCGCTGCCGCGGCTGGAGACGTTCACCATCGACGTCGGCCAGCTGCAGCAGAAGCGGGACCGGCTGGTGCAGGAGCTGGGCGGCATGGGATACCGCCTCCGGCCGTCCGAGGGCACCTTTTACCTGTTTATCCAATCCCCCATTCAGGATGACGAGGCCTTCACCGAAGCACTGGGCCAGGAGGATGTCTTTGTGCTTCCCGGGACCCTGTTCGAGACACCGGGGTTTTTCCGGATTTCCCTCACCGCCAGCGAGGACATGGTGGAGCGCAGCCTGCCCCACTTCCGGGCGGCCATCGACAGGGCAGGGCAGGACCGGCCGGAGGACGCGGACATCAAGCTGCCCACGGGTCTGATCCCCGTCATTCCGGCGAGCCCCAGGAAACTGCCCTGACCGGGCAATCCCCCATATTGGTGGCCTAAGTCAACTTTCTCCCCGCCAGGGCCCCACCTTTTCCCAACCTCCGGGTGCCAGCGTGGCCGTATGAGGTCCGGGTCATGAGCAGGGTTCCGGGCCGGCACCGCGCCCGCAGCCGCCACCGGCTTGGCCAAGCGGCCAGCCAGGCAGTCCCTTGGCCGACGGAACCCCGCGGCCGGCTCCTGATCATCTGCGCCGCGATGGTGCTGACCGCCACCACTGCCTACGGGTCAGCCCTGGCCCCACCGCCTGCAGCTTCCCGGGCATTCCCGGCGGCCGCGCCCCTCCCGGCCAGAACCCCGACACCGCCGGCAACCAAGCCCGCCCCACACGCGGCGCCGGCGCCAACGCCCAGCCGCGCAAAACCGCCCGGTCCCAAGGCGACGGCCGCCAGCCGGGCGGCACCGTCCCCGCCCGCCGCCGTCGTCCGTCCCACCCCGGAAACCGCCGAACGGGCACCCGCCGCGCCGGCACCCAAGGCGGCGCCCGCGCCAAAGGAGGCACCCGCACCCGCGCCCCAGCCGCCACCGGCGGCGGCCCCCGCCGATGCAACTCTCGAGGAACAGCTCAACGCCATCATTGCCGTCAACAGCCGGTACCGGCTGGGGGTCGCCCTCATTGACCTGTCCGACGGCGTCGTCCGCCAGTACGGCGTCCGGGAGAAGTTCGTGGCGGCCAGCACGGGCAAGGTCCTTGCCGCCGCGGCGTACTACCACCTTGCCGAGGCGGGTGTCCTGTCCCTGGCGGCGCCGATGGGCGGCCGGACCGCCGCCTTCCAGATCCGGCAGATGATCCAGCAGAGCAACAACACATCATGGGCGCTGATCCTCGGTGCCGTCAGCTACCAGGGGATCCGTGACTATGCGGCATCGCTCGGCATCCCGTACGACAGGACCTTCAACATGCTGTCCCCCGCCGAGACAGCCAGCATTCTGGCGCTGCTCTACAACGGGCGCCTGCTTAGCCCGGCCCACACCGCCGAGCTGCTGTCCTACATGCAGAACACCAACTACGAGACACTGATCCCCGCCGCAGTGGCTCCGGAGGTCATCGTCTTCCATAAGTACGGGCTGCTCAACGGGAACCTGCACGACGCGAGCATCCTGGTCCAGGGCCAGCGCGCCTACGCGTTCGTGGTGTACTCGCTGGGCGCCAGCGCCGCGGATATCCCGGTGCAGACCACCATCATCCGGCAACTCACCCGGGCGGTTGTGGAACAGGTGTTCTGACCGACGACGGCGGGGCCCGGCAGTGGCTTCGGCCTGCGGTCCGGCGGGTCCCGGCTAAAGGCCTTGGGGGGTTGCCGGCCCGGCATGTCAGGGGGGTGCAATGCCGGGCCGGCCAGCTGGCTGAGCAACCACTCGCGGCTGTGGTGTCGGGCCAGATAGAAAGATCGTGCCACCGGTTCCTCGGAAAATCCCGTTCAACCTTGGGGCCCCCGGACCCCCCGACCCACCGGCGGTTTTCCCGCCACAGCGGCGCTGCTGACGCACCTTCTGGCTGGGGGGACCCTGCCCTTCCAACACTCCAAGGTTCACCAGCAAATCCCCCATGGCGTCCCGGAACAATACTGGCAGACGGCATTCCCCTTAACACCGGGGTTGCCGGCAACGCCGCCGGTCTCAGCGCATGCCGGAAGGGCCCGCGGGGCGGCGCAGTGGAAGGTAAATAAGATGATGAGCCCGGACCCGTATTCACCCGGTGACAGCCACTGGCAGTCCCCCACGCCGGAGAGGCTACCTGCCCGGCACGCTGCCGGCGGCCCCGCAGCAGTTCCCGACCCGGGACGGACCGGCCAACGGCCAGCCCAACGCGCTCCCCAAGGGGGCATCCTGCAGCGCCAGCTGATGCGGCTCATCGGCGAGATCCTTGGCGACGAGGACCTGAACTCGGAGACCCGGCTGTCGCTGCTCCGGCACATCTCGGAACATCCAGGACACCCCGAACAGGCAATGCTGGCGCACTTGCACGAGATCCAAGACCGGGGATGAAATCCGCCGGCTCACGGACTTCTGCCCGCACGCCATTCTTACCGACGCCCCCTGGAATGGACCATGAAAACCAGAGCAACCCTCACACTATCCGTGGCCGGGATCCTCGCTATCGGCTCCGCCGCCCTCGCCGTCAATATGCAGGTTCTGAACACCACCCCGGCGGTCACCGGCAGCGCAAACAGCGTCCTCCTGCCAAACAACTCCGTAAGCACTCCGGCACCGGCCGCCGTCGCCAGCACCGAAGCGAAGCCCGCCGCAACGTCCGTGGACAGTAAGGGCGGCACCGTTACAAGAAAGTCCGATGCCGGCCCTGCCAGGTCCCAGCCCGTTCGCACTATCGCTTCCCAGCCCGACGCCAGCCCCGGCGTGCCCCAACCCAACCGCACCATAGCTTCCCGGCCCGACGCCGGCTCTGCCGCGTCCCAGACCGGCCGCACCGCCGCTCCCCAGCCCGCCGCAACGTCCGTGGACAGTAAGGGCGGCAC
>NZ_JBNHFL010000047.1:0-17366 GCF_059090205.1 Arthrobacter sp. CMU6 | reverse complement strand
GTCAACAGAGCAAGGCTGCGGTCAACCGCATCCAATCCGGAAGGAAGACTCTGAAGCGCGTTGGCACCCACAGACACCAGCCCGCCGGCACCGGGCCGTCCGGCCCAGTGTGCGGTCAATCCCCCAACGGCTTCCATGAACCCATTGTGATGAGGGGGTCTGACATTATTGGCCGGGAAGCGTTGGCGCCCCCATCAGGCCGACGGCTGCATTCACTAGCCCGCCAGCAAATTAGGCCAGCGTGATGAGATCCAGGTAGTCCTCGTTCCAGAGGTCCTCAACGCCGTCGGGCAGGAGAACCACGCGCTCCGGGTTGAGGGCCTCCACGGCGCCTTCATCGTGGCTGACCAGGACGACGGCGCCTGTGTAGTTGCGCAGTGCGCCCAGGATCTCGGCGCGGCTGGCTGGGTCGAGGTTGTTGGTGGGTTCGTCCAGCAGGAGGACGTTCGCGCTGGAGGCCACGATGGTGGCCAGCGCGAGACGGGTTTTCTCACCGCCGGAGAGCACGCCCGCGGGCTTGTCGACGTCGTCCCCAGAGAACAGGAACGAGCCCAGGATGCCGCGGACCTCCGCGTCCTTCATGTCCGGCGCAGAGGAACGCATGTTTTCCAGGACTGTCCGGTCATGGTCCAGGGTTTCGTGTTCCTGGGCGTAGTAGCCAACCTTGAGCCCGTGCCCGGGAACGATGTCGCCGGTGTCCGGGCGGTCCACGCCGGCGAGCATCCGCAGCAGGGTGGTCTTGCCGGCACCGTTGAGGCCGAGGATGACCACCTTGGAGCCGCGGTCGATGGCGAGGTCCACGTCGGTGAAGATCTCCAGCGAACCGTAGGACTTGCTGAGGCCCTCGGCCGTGAGCGGGGTCTTGCCGCAGGGGGACGGGTCCGGGAAGCGCAATGCCGCCACGCGGTCGTTCTCACGGACTGCTTCGAGCCCGCTCAGCAGCCGCTCGGCACGCTTGGCCATGTTCTGCGCGGCCACGGCCTTGGTGGCCTTGGCCCGCATCTTGTTTGCCTGGTCCATCAGGACCTGGGCTTTCTTCTCGGCGTTGGCGCGCTCCCGCTTGCGGGCACGCTCGTCTGTCTCGCGCTGCGTCAGGTAGCGCTTCCAGTCCATGTTGTAGAAATCGATCTGGGCGCGGTTGGCATCCAGCAGGAACACCTTGTTCACCGTTGCTTCCAGCAGTTCGGTGTCGTGGCTGATCACGATCAGCCCGCCCTGGTGGTTCTTCAGGAAGTCACGGAGCCAGGCGATGGAATCTGCGTCCAGGTGGTTGGTGGGTTCATCCAGCAGCATGGTCTCTGCCCCGGAGTACAGAATCCGGGCAAGCTCCACGCGGCGGCGTTGGCCGCCGGAGAGTGTCTTCAGCGGCTGGTTCAGGATGCGGTCCGGCAACGCAAGGTTGGAAGAAATGGCCGCCGCTTCCGCTTCGGCCGCATACCCTCCCCCGGACAGGAACTCGGCCTCGAGCCGGTCGTACCGGTTCATGGCCTTGCGCTGGACTGCGGCGTCCTCACTGGCCATTTCGTCGTGGGCCTTCTTGAGCTTCCCGACGACGACATCCAGACCGCGCGCGGAGAGGATCCTGTCGCGGGCCAACTGTTCCATGTCCGGTGTGCGGGGGTCCTGCGGCAGGTAGCCGATCTCGCCGCTACGGGTTACCTTGCCTGCGGCCGGAAGGCCCTCACCGGCAAGAACGCGGGTCAGGGTGGTCTTTCCGGCACCATTGCGGCCAACCAGGCCGATCTTGTCACCCTTGTCGATGCGGAAGCTCACCTGGTCCATGAGCAGGCGGGCGCCGGCGCGCAGTTCAAGATCCTGGACGGTAATCAAAGCAGGTAAGGCCTTTCACAACAGGGAACGCCGCGGCACAACGAATGAAAACTGGTGGCTGCCGAGGAGGTGCGGCCGAGAGAACGGCCCCTACAAGTCTACCGGCCGGAGCAACTGGATATAACCGGGGCGCCCGCACGCGTCGCCCGCCATTTTGAACGGTGCGCAGTGCCGCCATTTGTGCCGTGGACCAAGCACGGGCGCTTCCGGCTTGTAGAAGACCCACAAAATGCACCTCCGCCCGGGCCAGTAACGTCAACACCAGCCGATAATTGTTTGTACCCCTCCGACAGGACCTCCCATGACCCAGACCCATTCCGCCGGCACCCTGCAGCCGGCAAAACGCCACCGCTGGAACGCCACCGACCTCGGACTCATTGCCGTCTTTGCCGCGCTCGTGGCGGCGTCAGCCTTGGTTGCAGCCATCCCGGTGGGCGGCCTCGGCGTCCCCATTACGCTCCAGACGCTCGCCGTCATGCTGACCGGGCTTGCCCTCGGACCCGGCCGCGCGTTCGCCGCCGTCGGCCTCCATACCCTGCTTGGGCTCGCCGGACTCCCCATTTTCAGCGGAGGCCGCAGCGGGCTGGGAATCCTGGCCGGACCGTCCGCCGGCTACATCATCGCGTTCCCCCTCGCCGCCGCGGCGGTGGGCTGGCTGGCCGCCGTCGTCATCCGCCGCACGGTGAAGTTCCGTGCCGTGTTCCTGTTCGCGGCCGCCATGGTCGCCAGCATTGTGCTGATCCACGGACTGGGCATCGCCGGCATGATGGTCAACGCCAAGCTGGATTTCTCCAAGGCGTTCCTGGCCGATCTCCCCTTCTACCCGGGTGACATCATCAAGAACGTCCTCGCCGTGGCGGTGGCCATCGCCCTGCACAAGGCCTTCCCCGACCTGCTGGTCCGCCGCGTCCGGCAGCTCCCGGCGAAGGCCGCCACGCAGCAGAGCGTTACCCCGGAAGCCTCCGCACAGCAGTGAGCACCATCTCCCTAAGGAACGCAGGGGTCAGCGTGGCCGTCGACGGCCGCACTGACCCCAAAGTTCTGCTCCAGGACATATCACTGGAACTCACCCAGGAGCGCATCGGCGTGATCGGGGCCAACGGTTCGGGCAAGTCGACGCTGCTCCGCCTGCTCAACGGCCTCGTGACGCCCACCGAAGGGACCGTGACGGTCAACGGCGCCGACACCGTCCGCAACGTGCGTGCCGTGCGGCAGCAGGTGGGCTTTGTCTTCACCGATCCCCTCTCCCAACTGGTCATGCCCACCGGGCGTGAGGACGTTGAGCTGTCTCTCCGGCGTTCGGTGCGGAACGGCAAGGAACGGCGGGAGCAGGCCACGGCCGCCCTGGGCCGTTTCGGGCTGCTGCCGCTGGCTGACCAGAGCATCTACGAGCTTTCGGGCGGGGAGCGGCAGCTCCTTGCCCTGGCGTCCGTGCTGGCGGTGGAGCCTGACGTGCTCGTGCTGGACGAGCCGTCCACGCTGCTGGATCTCCGGAACCGGGAACTGCTGCGCCGCACGCTCGCCGGCCTGGGCCAGCAGATCGTCATGTCCACCCATGACCTGGAGCTGGCCCTGGACATGGACCGGGTCCTGGTGGTCGAATCCGGACGGATAGCGTACGACGGCGGTGCTGCCGCCGCCGTCGAGCATTACCGCTCGCTGTCTGCCCGGAGCCTGTCAGGCGGAGACTTCCGGTGAGGGGCCACGGCTTCCTGCTCGCCAACTACGTGCCCGGCACGTCCCTGATCCACCGCATGCCGCTGTGGCTGAAGTTCCTGCTGGTCCTGGCCTGCGGAATGGCTTCATTCCTGATCGTCGACTGGAGGCTCGCCGCCGCAGCCCTGCTCGTGGTGTGCGTGCTGTTCCTGCTCAGCGGCGCGGGGGCGTTGCGCCTCTTCCGTGCAGTGCGCCCGCTGCTGCCCATCCTGCTGGTCATCGGCGCGTTCCAGTGGTGGCAGCTGGGCGGTCCTGTGGCCGCACGGATCGTCCTTAACATCCTGCTGTGCGTCGTTGCCGCGTCGCTGTTGACCGCCACCACGCCGCTGCACCGGCTGCTTGACGGAGTGGTTTCCCTGGCCCGCCCCTTCCGCCGCTTCGGCGCGGACCCCGAGCGCTTTGCGCTGACCATCGCCATCATGCTGCGGAGCATTCCCTTTATCGCAGGGGCCTTCGCAGACGTCCGGGACTCGGCGCGTGCCCGCGGACTGGAACGCAACCCGAGGGCACTGGTCCTGCCGGTGTTCATCACCACAGTCGCCTATGCCCGCCACACAGGCGAAGCGCTGGCCGCCCGCGGGCTGGGCGAGCCGGAGGACTGAGCGCCGAACACCTCCGAGCACGTTATCCACATCAACACCTTCACCAAGACGCTGGGCCCCGGCCTCCGGCTCGGCTGGGCTGTGGTTCCTGAGCACCTGACGCGGGACATTGTGGCGCTCCGCAGCCGGCGGGACTCGCACAGCTCCACGTTGGTGCAGGCCGTGGTCGGCGAGCTCCTCACCCCGGATCCTGGCCTGTTCGACGCGACCCTGGGCCGGGCGCTGTGCCGGCAGGCGGGGTAAGGGACCCGCAGCCGGGCGGTGCCCCTGCGGGGTGCCGCCCGGATTGGCCGGCTCAGTCAGCCGCGGACGACGGCGCCACCCGCCGGGCCGGCCCCGTCGACTGTCCTTCCTCGAAGCGGCAGATCACCACGGCCTGGCGCATGGGACCGCCCCGTTCCTCGAGCTGGTCCACGAGCGTTTCGACGCCCATGCGTCCCAGCTCCGTGCTGGGCAGCGTGAGGACGGTCAGCCGGGGATCCGTCGTCGCGGCTCCGTCCGGCGTTGAGCCGATCAGCAGGACCGACATATCGCCGGGCACGTCGATTCCGTGCTTGTCCAGGCTGTTGATGAAGCCGAACGACGCGTTGTCGTTCATGAGGATTACCGCCGTAGTATCCGGGGCGGTTTCGAGCAGCCTTTCGGCGGCGCCCTGGCCTGACATGGGCGATTCCTCGCACGAGATGTGGACGGAGGCCAGCCCCCGGCGCTCCACTTCCGCGGCAAACGTCGCCCGGCTCCGCACCACGGGGCCGTAGCCGCTGAGGGCGTGCTCCGCTCCGCCGCTGTCAACGAAGCAGAACCGGCGGTGTCCCAGCCCTTCCAGGTAGGAGACGGCCTCGATCATGGAATTCTCAAAGTCCACGTCCACATACGGCAGTTCCTCCGGATGCCGCGTCCGTCCAATCAGGGCAAACGGCATCGAGGAACGCTGCAGCCGCTCCACCCGGGCATCGTCCAGCTGCACTTCCATGAGCAGGACACCGTCGATGAAGCCGCTGGAGATGAGCTCCTCAACCTGTTCGGCGTCGTTGCTGATGGGCCATAGTACAAGGTTGTAACCGAGGTCCTTCGCCGTCTGCGTGGCGCTGGTGAAGAACTTCACGGCGGTCTCGCTGAGCCGCCGTTGCAGCGCAGGGTAAAGCAGGGCAATGATCCGGGTGCGCTTGCTCGCCAGCGCGCGCCCGAGGGCATTCCGGCGGTAGCCAAGCTGCAGCATGGCCTCCTCAACCCTGGCGCGGGTGGCCGGGGCGACCGGTTTGGTGTCGTTGATGACAAACGACACCGTGGCGATCGAGACGTCCGCCAGCCTCGCAACGTCTCTCATGGTGGGCACAGCACGCCTCTTTCAGTTCAGACTCGGGAAACCGGACAGGACTCCAGTAAAGCGGTTAACTTTTTCCTTGACAACCCCTCGCCGCGGCGTGCACAGTTGTTCCGACATCCCCCGGCACATTGAAGCCACGGCGGACTTTAGCCAAGGAGTTAACCGCTTAACCGCCAAGTCCGCACGGACCTACTTTTCGACAGGAGGACGATGACGTCCACGACAGCACAACCCAGGAAACTGCGGATAGCCCTCATCGGCTACTCGTTCATGGGATCCATTCACGCCCAGGCCTGGACCACGGCACCGAGGTTCTTCGACCTCGATGTTGTGCCCGTCCTCGCAGCGGTCTGCGGCCGCAACCAGGAAGCAGCCCAGGCTTTCGCCGACAAGTTCGGCATCGGCCGCGTGGAGACCGACTGGCGGGCCCTCGTGGAGGACCCGGAGATCGACGCCGTCGACATCTGCGTTCCCGGGAACCTGCACCCCGAGATTGCCATCGCCGCGCTCCAGGCCGGCAAGCACGTCCTCTGCGAAAAGCCCCTCGCCAACACACTGGCGGAAGCCGAGAAGATGGCCGTCGCAGCGGAGGAAGCGAAGGCCCGGGGTGCCCTGGCGATGGTGGGCTTCAGCTACCGCCGGACGCCGGCACTCGCCTACGCCCGGGATCTGGTCGGGGACGGCAGGCTCGGCACCATCCGGCATATCCGTGCCTCGTATCTGCAGGACTGGATCGTGGATGAGGACTTCCCGCTGGTCTGGCGGCTGGAGAAGGACAAAGCAGGATCGGGTGCGCTCGGCGACATTGGCGCACACATCCTCGACCTCGCGCAGTACGTCACAGGGCACCGCCTCGCGGGGGTCAGCGCGCTGACGGAGACTTTCGTGAAGACCCGGCCGCTCGCCGGCTCATCATCCGGACTCCAGGCAGTGCCCAGCCAGGAGGCACTGGCTGGTCAGGAGCCAATGTCCGGTAAGGAGGCATCACCGGGCCTGCGAGCGCCAGGCCACGGCAACGGCGACCGGGGCGTAGTGACCGTGGATGATGCCGCCGTGCTCATCGGCCGGACAGCCGAAGGGGCGCTGGCCACGTTCGAGGCAACCCGCTTCGCGACCGGCCGGAAGAACGCCATCAGGCTTGAGGTCAACGGTTCTCTCGGTTCCCTGGCCTTCGACTTCGAAGACCTCAATGAGCTTTGGTTCCACGACCACACAGAACCGGCCGAGTCGGCAGGTTTCCGCCGGATCCTCGTCAACGAGCCCAATCACCCATACGCCGGAGCGTGGTGGCCGCCCGGACACGGTCTTGGCTACGACCACGCCTTCGTCCATCAGGCTGCCGACTTCGCCCGGTGCATCGCCCGCGATGACCAGCCGGAGCCATCGTTCGCGGAGGGGCTGCAGATCCAGCGCCTCCTCGACGCCGCCGAAACCAGCGCCGCCAACAACGCCCAGTGGCAGGACGTAATGGCCGGCGCGCAGCCCGCCGTCGGAACCTACCACTAGAACCAACCACTAAGACCCAGCCGACCGCAGCGGCAGCAGACCGCACGGACGATCCACCGCACCCTAATCCACCAAACACCTAAACCACCGAATCACGGCAAAGGAGCCCCCATGAAGAAAGCATCACTCACCTGCCTGATGGCCATGGCCGCCATCGCACCCCTCGCCCTTACCGCCTGTGGCGGCGGCGGCAGCCAGGCCGCGGCCAACGAGAAAGTCGACTCGCTGACCGTGCTGGACTACTACAACAACGAACCCGACAAGACCCACATCCAGGGCGCGCTGGACAAGTGCGCCGCGCAGCTGGGCGTGACCCTCAAGCGCGAGACTGTCCCCGGCAAGGACCTCATCCAGAAGGTCCTCCAGCGCTCGTCCTCCCGGACCCTGCCGGATGTGCTGATGCTGGACAACCCCGACGTGCAGGAGATCGCCGCAACCGGCGGCCTGGCGCCGCTGGATGACTTCGGCGTGGAAACCTCCGGCTTCGCCCAGGGCATGCTGGATGCCGCCACCTACGAGGGCAAGGTGTATGGCCTGGCCCCCACCGCCAACACGCTGGGGCTGTTCTACAACAAGGAGATGCTTGCCGCGGCCGGTGTCCAACCGCCCAAGACGTGGGATGAGCTGAAGGCGGCGGCGGAAAAGCTGACCACCGGAGACCGCTACGGTCTGGCGTTCTCCGCGATCGCCACCTATGAAGGCAGCTGGCAGTTCCTGCCCTTCATGTGGACCAATGGCGGGGAGGAAACCGACCTGAAGAGCCCCAAAGTGGCGGAGGCCCTGGGCTTCATTGACGGCCTGGTGTCCTCGGGCTCCGCATCCAAGAGCGTCGTGAACTGGAGCCAGGCGGACGTCCGGGACCAGTTTGCTGCCGGCAAGGCCGCCATGATGATCAACGGCCCGTGGCAGATCCCCTCCCTGGCCAAGTCGCCGAACATCAAGTGGGAAGCAGTCCAGGTCCCCGTCAACGCACAGGGACAGACACCCATTGCTCCACTGGGCGGGGAGGTCTGGACCGTGCCGCAGACCGGCAACAAGGCCAAGCAGGCCAAGTCCGCGGAACTGGTCCAGTGCATCAGCAGTGACGAGAACCAGCTGGCGCTGGCCAAGGAGCGTTTCACGGTGCCCACCAAGACAGCCCTCGCCGGCGAATACGTGAAGGCCGTTCCGGCGATGGCTGCGTTCACCGAGCAGGTGGCCAACGCCCAGTCCCGGACGGGCAAGCTCGGCAAGGAGTGGCCCAAGACGGCGACAGTCATGTACACGGCGATCCAGCTGGCGCTGACTGACCAGGCGGCCCCGCAGGAGGCCTTCACCAAGGCCGAAGGGAAGTAGGCCCGGGATGACGCAAGCACGCAACAGGCCTTACGGGGAGGAGCCAGAGCCGTGCCAACACTGACAACCAGCCAGGCTCCGGGAAAGCTCTCCCCGGCCACCGCGGGCACAGCCGAACGGGACGGACGACGGCGCGGCTTCCGCCGGGAGCGCCTGGTCCAGGCACTTTTCCTGGCCCCTGCTGCGCTCTTCCTCCTGCTGTTTTTCGGCTACCCCGTGGTGAAGAACATTGTGATGAGCCTGCAGGAGTACACGACCCGGACTTTTTTCACCGGAGAAGCACCCTGGGTGGGCCTGGCGAACTACGCCACCGCCGTCGGAAGCAGCCTGTTCGGCCCGGCAATGCTCAACACGGCACTCTTCACCCTGGGTTCGATCGCCGGCCAGTTTGTCATCGGCCTGGCCCTGGCCAGTTTCTTCAAGCGGCGTTTTCCGCTGAGCGGGTTCCTTCGTTCGATGCTCCTGCTGCCGTGGCTGCTGCCGCTGATTGTCTCGAGTGCCACGTGGCGGTCCATCCTGGACCAGGACAGCGGCATCCTCAACGCGTTCCTGCGGAACGTGGGCGTCATCCACGAACCGGTCCCCTGGCTCACCAGCCCGTCGGTGGCCCTGCTGGCCGTGGTCCTGGTCAATATCTGGGTGGGCATTCCCTTCAATGTCACCCTCATCTACGGCGGCCTCCAGGAGATCCCCGAGGAACTGTACGAGGCGGGCGCGGTGGACGGCGCGACGGGCTGGAAAGCGTTCTGGCACATTACCTGGCCGAACCTGCGCCCGGTGGTCAGCGTGGTCCTGGTCCTCGGGGTCGTCTACACGCTCAAGGTCCTGGACATCATCCTCGGCCTGACCAACGGAGGACCGGCGAACGCCACCCAGACCCTGGCTGTGCGCTCCTACCAGGAGTCGTTCGTCAACTTCCAGTTCGGCGTCGGCGCTGCCTTCAGCAACATCCTGATCCTGATCTCACTGGTGTTCGCGGTGGTCTACCTCCGCATGAACCGGCGTGCGGTCGACGAGTAAGAGGACCACCATGACAACCCTGGATATATCGACGCCGCGTTCCGCGCCCGCCCGGCTGCGGCCACGGAAGGCCAACCGGCCCAAGCTGGGGCACACCGCCGTCGGACTTCTGCTTCTCGCGGTGATGCTGTTCCCGGTGTACTGGATGGTCAACGCGTCGCTGCAGCCGTCCGGCAACACCCTCACCGCGGACTTCCTGCCGCTGAACCCAAGTTTCGAGGGCTATGAAAAGGCGATCGCGCAGCAGGGGCCGAACCTGCTGACCAGCCTGGTCATCTCGCTCGGCACGGTGGTGTTCAGCCTGGCCATAGCTGCTCCCGCTGCGTACATGCTGGCGCAGTTCCGGTTCCGGTGGATCAACGCCGCACTGCTGGCTATCCTCATCTCGCAGATGATCCCCGGCATCGTGATCGCCAACGCCCTCTACGCGGCCTACAACGACCTCGGCCTGCTCAACTCCATTCCCGGGCTGATCCTGGCCGACTCGACCCACGCCATCCCGTTCGTGATTCTGATCATGCGGGCCTTCATGATGCGGATTCCGCCCAGCATCGTGGAGGCGGCGAGGGTGGACGGGGCCGGGCTGGTCCGGGCGTTCGTCTCGATCGTGCTGCCGATCAGCCGAAACTCGCTCATCACCGCCGGGCTCTTCGCCTTCCTCTTCTCCTGGAGCGACTTCCTGTTCGCCCTGACGCTGACCACCACGGAGGACGTGCGGCCCGTGACGCTGGGCATCTACCAGTACCTGGGCACCCAGGTTTCCAACTGGAGTGCGGTGATGGCGACGGCGGTGCTGTCCTCGCTGCCGGCCATCGTGTTGCTGGTCCTGGCGCAGAAGTACATCGCCGCCGGGGCCACCGGCGGCGCCGTCAAATAACCCATCGATCTTTGAACCTAAGGAACCATTCATGACTGAGAGCCACACTCCCCTGCGCGTCACAGTATGGGGCGAAAACCGCCACGAACAGCACCAGCCGCACGTGGCCGAGATCTACCCGGACGGCATGCACAACACTATCCGTGCAGGCATCGAGGAGAACCTTGGCCCGCGGGCCGAGGTGGCCACCGTGACCCTCGATGACCCGGAGCACGGCCTCACCGAGGAGCGGCTGCGGGACACGGATGTCCTGGTCTGGTGGGGCCACGCCGCCCATGGCGAGGTGGCGGACGAGGTGGTGGAGCGCGTCCACCGGCACGTGCTGGCCGGCATGGGCCTTGTGGTGCTCCACTCCGGGCACTGGTCCAAGATCTTCGGCAAACTCATGGGCACCACGTGCACGCTGCGCTGGCGCTCGGAACAGGACCGCGAGATTGTGTGGACGGTGGACCCCACCCATCCCATCACGCAGGGAGTGCCGCACCCGTTCATCATTCCGGAGCAGGAAATGTACGGCGAGCACTTCGACATCCCCGCCCCGGACGAGCTGATCTTCCTGAGCACCTTCTCCGGCGGCGAGGTGTTCCGCAGCGGCTGCACGTTTAAGCGCGGCTACGGCAAGATCTTCTTCTTCTCCCCCGGCGACCAGGACTACCCCGTCTACCACCACAAAGACGTGCGCAAGGTCATCGCCAATGGGGTGGAATGGGCCCGCACCGTGCGGCCCGAACGCACCGACCCGGTCCTGCTCCGGTACGAGACGGAGGAGTTCTACACCGGCCACAGCTACGAGGGGGCGATGGCCAATTGAGCCGGTTCGCTACTTTGCCTGATCCTGCGGCACCCGTCCGCGTTGTCCAGGTGGGGGCCGGCGGCATGGGCAGGGCCTGGCTTCGGCTGCTGGGTGACTCGGCCGGCGTCGAACTGGCCGGTGTGGTGGACCTCAATCCGCAGGCGGCACGGGACGCGCTGACCGAGCTGGGCCTCGGCTCCGTACCGGTGGGGACGAGCCTGACCGAGCTGGCAGGCGCCGTCGGGGCGCAAGCGGTGGTGAACGTGACGGTCCCGGCCGCGCACCATCCGGTGAACGTCGAGGCGCACTTCCTCGGGCTGGCCGTGCTGTGCGAGAAGCCGGCGGCGCCGACCGTCGCGGAAGCCCTCTCCCTCGCCGCTGTGGCGGACGCGACCGGCCAGCTGCTGATGATCAGCCAGTCCCGCCGCTACTTCCGGACGCTCGCCGCCTTCAAGCGGCAGGCTGCCCGGCTCGGCGAGATCGGCCTCCTGACCTGCGACTTCTACAAGGCGCCGCATTTCGGCGGCTTCCGGGAGGAGATGGAGCACGTGCTGCTGGTGGACATGGCCATCCACGCGTTCGACGCCGCGCGGTACGTCCTTGGCCGGAATCCAGTGTCCGTGTACTGCGAGGAGTTCAACCCCGGCTGGAGCTGGTATGCCGGGGATGCGGCTGCCACGGCGGTCTTCGAGATGGACGGGGGGACCCGGTTCGTCTACACCGGAAGCTGGTGTGCCGACGGACTGGAAACCTCGTGGAACGGCAGCTGGCGGATCAACGGAGCCAATGGCACCGCGGCGTGGGACGGCGCTGCGGCGCCGGTCGCGGAGCATGTTGCCGGGGCTGCTTCCGGGGTTTTCGCGGATTCCGCGGACGACGGCGGCGTGCCGGGTGCTGCTGCTTCCTCGCCGGATTCTTTGGCTGCGGAGGACGAGACCCCGGAAGAGATCGCCGGGGCGCTGGCGGAGTTTGTCCGGAGCCTGCGGACAGGTGAGGTTCCGGCAGGCGAAATCCATGCGAACGTCCTGAGCTTGGCCATGGTCGAGGCGGCGGTGAGGTCCTCGCAGACCGGCCAGCGGGTGCTCATCCGGGACGTGCTGGATCACGCGCACCGGCAGGCGCTCGCCGTCGAGTCCGTCCCTGCTGCCAGGGAGGTCCTCGCCTCGTGGGCATCGCCGCTCGAGGCACTGGAGCGTGCCGGGTCTTCAGAGCAGGCCGTAACGCTGGGCTAGGCATGGCGGTGGGAGTCCTTCCTGGAAGGGGTACCAGCAGGGACTCCCACAGCGTTGTAAACGCTGGTTAGGTGGAACGGCACCCCACTACCGCCGTCGAACTGGCGGCAGCCCTCTACCCCCATGAACGGAGGCAGCGTGACTGTGACCGACGCTCCGGTGACCACGCGCGAACAGGCAGTCGGAAGGCCATTGGCAGTCGTCCTTGGCCTGCTGACCGTCTTCGGTCCGATTGGACCTCTACCTGCCTGTTCTGCCGGCGCTGACGGCGGAGCTTGGAAGCTCCACATCGACGGCGCAGCTGACCATCACGGCGTGCCTGCTCGGACTGGCCATCGGCCAGGTGATTGCCGGTCCGCTGTCGGACCGCTTCGGCCGCCGGCTCCCCCTGCTGATCGGCGTCGCCGCGTACACGGTCACGTCCGTTCTGTGTGCCGTCACCCCTACCGTGGAGACGCTGATCGCCGCCAGGTTCGTCCAGGGCCTGGCCGGCGCGGTGGGCATTGTGATTGCGCAGGCCGCCGGGCGGGACGTTTACGACGGCCCCAAGCTCCTCCGCTATTACGGCCGCCTGACCGTGCTCGGCGGACTGGCAGCCATTGTTGGTCCGGTCATCGGCGGCCAGCTCGCCACCGTCACGGACTGGCGCGGCGTCTTCCTCTTCCTCGCGGCGGTCGGCGTCGCAATCCTGGTCTCCTGCCTGGTGATTTTCAAGGAGACACTTCCGGCTGAGCGGCGGGCGGCAGGCGGGTTTGCGCATACCCTGCAGGACTTCCGCCGCCTGCTGGCGGACCGTGTGTTCGTCGGCGCCGTGCTGATCACGGGCTTTACGTACTCTGCGATCTTCGCCTATCTCAGCGGTGCCACGTTCGTTCTGCAGGGCATTTACGGGCTTTCACCGCAGGGCTACTCGTTTGCTTTCGGCCTGAATTCCCTGGGGTTCATGATTTTTGGCTTCCTTGGGGGCCGGCTGGCCGAACGGTGGTCGGAGAAGGCGACGCTGGTGATCGGGCTGGCGATGGCTGCTGCCGGTTCCCTCGGGCTGCTTGTCACCGCGCTCCTGCACCTGCCCCTGATTGCGGTGATCCTGTCCCTCTTCACCATGGTGGGCGGCGTGGCGGCGGCCAGCCCGCCTGCGACGTCCCTGGCGCTGAAGGGCTACCCGGATATTGCCGGCACTGCGTCGTCGCTGCTGGGCCTGGCCAGGTTCGCCTTCGGCGGCGTCGCCGCACCCCTGGTGGGCATCGGCGGGGCGGACAACGCCCTCCCGTTCGGCATCGTCACGGTGGCGTCAGTCGCGGCGGCGGTGGCCTGCGTTGGGCTCGTCCGGCGATCGACGGCGGGGACGACGGCAGCGTGAACCGACGTCTTCCTTGGTAGGGACAGCTGTCCAAGTCTCAGGAGCCGGCCTTCTTTTCCGCCTTCTGGCGCGCTCGCTCGAGCGCGCGGTAGACGGCGGAACGGCCAACGGAGAACAGTTCGGCCAGCTCATACATGGTGTGTTCGCCAGCGTCATGCAGCTGGACCAGGAGTGCTTCCTGTTTCGGCGATAGTTTGGGCTGTTTCCCACGCAGGCGGCCCTTGGCTTCTGCGATCTTCATGCCTTCGCGCGTGCGAGCCCGGATGAGATCGCCCTCGACAGAGCTGCTGAATGCGTGGAACTTCCCAGGCGACATTGCACGCAGTGTGAATGCATCGCTTGATGACCGTGGGCCCAGAGGCGGATAAGTGCTACGACAAGCTCTTCTACGGTAATAACCTCCACAGCGTCACACCACCGGGCGAACACTACAGCTCGCATTTCAATGACCACGAGCAGCGCGTTATCAACGAGAACCTGGACCGTGGCCGAGTGATCTTGGCCAGCCACCTCGACCTTCCTGCGATGACTCCGGAAACTGACACCGCCCCATGACCATATGGTGCACAGGTCCTACCTCAGACAAGGCCGGCACTTGGGCGGCGGCCCACTAGGGGTTCGTCCTTCGTACCGCCGCTGGCTAGCTTCCTTCAGAACCAGTAGATATAGGTCCACTCAACTGGATTAGGCTCTCAACATGAGGGCCCAAGGTCAGCTTGGCGGAGATCCACCCCGCACGCCCGACGAGGCGAATTTCCTTAGCGGGATGACGCGCGGAGTATCCGCGTGGTCCCTTCCCGATGTGCAGCTCGGCTCGTTCACGGTGCTGGCTCGCATGAACCCCATAATCGTGACTCTCAACGTCCCTGGAATCGACGTCCCGCAAGGCACCTGTACGCTCCAGATCGGTTACTGGAACGACGGCCCCTACGGCCGAGCCTTGGAAGGTGAATGGGGCGATGACCATCTCCTCGACAACCATGTCTACGACGGAGACGGCCTCACAGTCTTCGGTCTGGACGAGGCGCCGGAGACGTACGGCACATTTGCTGCCGGCTGGCTGCAACGCCAACTACAGCGGCCGGTGGAACGCCATGATTGGCTGCGCGGCGAGCAGGTCCAGGACCCTTGTATCTGTGCCCGATCGATGGTGACTTGTGGTGCGGTGCCGTGAGCGTCGAGATAGAGCGAACGCCTGAATCCGTGACCTGGCAAAAGCTGGGGTGGTAGACACCAGAACCGTTAGACGGACCTGCAATAGACCTGTTCCATAACGAGTCCTTCACCTTCGATCGCCGGCATTATGAGGACGTGTTCGATGCACTTCGCTCCAAGTACACTGAGCGAACTTCGCCATCAGCAGTCGTGCGTGACAGCGTCCGGCGTTGTCTAAAACGCCTAAAGCTCATTTGAAATGCCGTTGTCCGAGCCGTGGTTACCCAACGTTGACCTTAAGTAGCGAGGAAGGTTTCAAAGCTTCGGGGTCCGCTACTGTATCGGGAGTTGGAGCGCAGCCTCCATCTTTTCGATCCGGACTACGACTGACCTGATGTTCAGCCGAACGCCCCGTTAGGCGTTCCTCTTCCGCGGCGCGTGCTCAGAGTACTGCTTCGCTCGTCCAGAGGAAACGCCTCGTTGTACTCAGCTGCGCGACGAAATCCATATCTCTCCACTGGTGAGAGTTTGGGCGAGGCATTCGGCAATGCGTATCGCGTCCTTTTCCCTCGAACCAGGCAAGAGTCTTATCCCAAGCTGCGAGGCCGGCAGATCGTTAGAAATGACTGCTCTTTCGACGCTGGGGTCTTTGTCGCAGGGACTCAGCGTGTCATATCTCGGGTGAGTTGCGCCGACGTTCCAAGAGCTGTCGCTGCTGGAGGTCCGACGAAACGAAACCGACGACGAACCAGCGCACGCCGCCAGAAGCAGTGCTAAGACTGGGGCGATCATCTTGGGAAGCTGCTCATAACTCGTCATCTGCGGAGGTCCTCTGCTGGTGCCTCGCCAGCGGTCAGTCTCGCGCCCTCCGGGCCTCAAGAATCAGTTCGGCCCCAATTGCCCCGATAAGTGCGAGCGTGAACGGCGACTTTGCACCTTCTACCGCCATGTACAGCATGAGCGGGTACTGCTCCTCGTCCAAGCGAAGCCCGGATCCAATCGGGCTGGCGATGATGGAGAAGACAGCGAGGATGGTAAGAGCCACGAGACGCGCAGCCGTGCCGCGAATTGCGAGGTGGTAGACGAGAATGGCGGCAACTGCGAGTAGAACGAAGCCTAAACGCCACACGTACGGCAACCATTCTCCCGGAACCCTTACAAGACGGAAGTTGAAGCCCAACAAAGCGTTGGCATAGGCAGCCTGTAGCTGCATCGTCAGGTACCCCGTTAGGAGAATAACGAGCACATGACCTGCCGAAGCAGTGACGATAGGAACGGCCGTTCCCAATTGAAGCGTTGGTCCCGAACTGTTCTTGTCCGGACTGGTCAATTTCTCCATCACAAATCCCCCAATTCGATTGCTATGACTTTAAGCCTCCTCCCACGATTCGGGTAGACAGCGCTTCCCCAGCCCATTGAGAGTTCCTTCGGCGATCCCCCAACGCGAAACCGGAACCGCCATTCCCAAGCAATAGTCACACTGTTTCGGTGGCTTCGGACTGCGCCGACCGCTGTTCCTAAGGTGAACGATTGAGCAACCTAATGGGCGGCAGCATCGTTGCGAGTCCCGGATAGTATGGCCGTCCGAAGATGAAACAATCTGCGTATGGATGCCACGCTTGAAGATGTTCCGCCTCGGCTTCGAGCAATGCTTCGAATGCTGCTGACGAAATGTATCGATGACGAACGCGTACGGTCAGTCTGGCTCGAAGGCTCGCTAGCAAGGGGATTGGCAGATGACTGGAGCGACATCGACCTTCACCTAGCAGTAATAGAACCGGAGAACTTCGCTGCCATCGAATGGCTCGATTCCGAGGTGCACCTGGTCCTCTCAGATGCTATCCCTGGACTGACGGGAGCGTTTATCTGCCTTACTTCCGACTGGATCCACATCGACTTGAATGTTCACTCTTCGGAAAACGAACTCCCATCCGATGGAGCGCGCCGCATTCTGCTTGACCGCGACGGTCTAATTCAGGACAGACCAAACGCACAACGCCCTCCCGGTCAGCCGTTCTTTCCCGCCCAGGATGTCCAGATTTTTTTGTACTTCCTCGGTAAGACGGTCGCGTCGGTTCATCGCTCCGATCTCATCGCACTTTCGCAGGCTACAGCGATGATGCGTGATCGTCTGCTGGTCAATCTGCTGCTAGCTGAGAATGGGATTCGGAGTGAGACGGTCAATAAGCGGTTTGGCCAGCATTTGAGCGATGAACAGATGCAATGCCTGCAGGGAGTTCCTGCTTTTGGGCTCAGCGAGCTCAGCCTTCGAGACGCACAGCAGAGCATGGCAAACGTCTATCTGAGCAGGGCGCGCAAGCTCGCCGAGGAGTGCGAAGCGGCTTGGCCGTTGAAGCTCGAACAGGCTACCAAACAGCTCCTGCACCGTGAATTGCAGATGGTCTGGTAATGCCTGATCCTCGCGGCTGATCAGACTCGAGGGGATCTGGCCCGCTAATGGTTCCTGTCCAAACCGGGTGTCTCGAAACTTCTGCGCCTCGAAACCCTAGGGTTATAGACATACAGGATTCGGAGAAGGTGGCCCATGTTCAGTGCGCCAGAATGCGGCAGGCGGTCAGCCGCCCAGATTCTCCAGAACGTGAACAGCGGCAG
>NZ_JBNHFL010000046.1:0-26226 GCF_059090205.1 Arthrobacter sp. CMU6 | reverse complement strand
ACGAAGCTCAACGGCTTGAGCCCGATACAATACCGAAGCCAGGCCCTTGCAGCCTAGGCCTTACTAACCAGGTCCAACTATCGGGGACCAGTTCATCTTGCCGCTTTTTTCCGGACGCTCCCTCAGATCTTGCCGCCTTCGCCGCAACGCTCTCGCAGTTGGAGCCGGTCAGGCGCGGCCTATCTGTGCCAAGTGCGGGACCGTTTGAAGAAAACCCGCAGGACGTGAGGAAGGGCCACCGAAAAGCCTGCAGAATCTGCGGGAGCGTTTGGTGATGGCGGGCTGGTGGTCGGGGGCGGTGGTCGGGCCTGCGGTGGCTAGCTCGCCTGGCGGCTCACGGCAGCTGCGGCGGTCCGGACGGCCTCGCGCAGCGGCGTCGTCGGGCGGCCGAGCAGGGCGCTGAGGTCGCCGCTGGTAACGAGGAGGTCGCCGCGGGCGATGCCGAGATCGCTGTCCGCCAGGATGGCTGCGTAGGGCTCCGGCAGTCCGGCCTTCACGAGCACCTGGGTGTACTCGTCCGCGGGCAGATCCGTGTACGTTACCGGCTTGCCCGACGCTGCACTGACTTCCCCGGCCAGCTCACTGAGTGTGAAGGCATCGTCACCGCCCAGCTCGTAGACTTTGCCGGCTTGGTCATCGCGGAGCAGCACAGCCGCTGCCGCCGCCGCGTAGTCGGCCCGGGCGGCGGCGCTTACCCTGCCGTCACCGGCGCTGCCGAGAACGGCGCCGTGCTGAATCTGAACCGGGAGCTGGCCGGTGTAGTTCTCCAGGTACCAGCCGTTCCGGAGCAGGACGAACGGGACCCCTGAGTCCCGCAGGATCTCTTCGGTGGCCAGGTGCTCGGCGGCCAGCTTCATGGCGGTGGTGTCCGCGTTGGCGACGCTGGTATAGGCGACCAGTCCGACGCCGGCGTCCCTGGCCGCTTCGATCGCGTTGCGGTGCTGTTCGATGCGCTGTCCCACCTCGCTGCCGGAGATGAGCAGGACCTTGTCCGCGCCGTCGAACGCCTGCCGCAGCGACTCGGGCTGGCTGTAATCGATGGAGCGGATCTGGACGCCGCGCTGGCCGAGGTCGGCGATCCGGTCCACGGTGCGGCCAGCGGCCACGATCTGCGACGCCGGCAGGCCGCTCTCAAGCAGTGCTTCGACGACGAGGCGGCCGAGCTGGCCGGTGGCTCCGGTGATGACGATTGTCATGATTGGTCCTTTCTGAGGAGACTGTCAGTGGTGCCAACCCAGTGCAGTCCCGGATACTTCCCAAAAGAGAGTACGCACTTTCAGGTAAGGTACTACCATGAAGGTAAGTACCCCAGCCAAAGTCCCCGTGTTTCCCTTCGCTGACGGGATCTTTCCCGCCGGATGCCCCAGCCGGACCGTGCTGGACCATGTGACCAGCAAGTGGGGCGTGCTGCTCCTGGTTGCCCTGTCAGAGGGTCCCCAGCGCTGGAGCGAACTCCGCCGCCGGGCCGAGGGCATCAGCGAGAAAATGCTTGCCCAGACACTGAAGACGCTCGAAGCGGACGGGTTCGTCCGCCGGGACGCCCAGCCCGTCATCCCTCCCCGTGTGGACTACAGCCTGACCGACCGCGGGGAGGAATTGGGCGCCCTGCTGCTGCCCCTCGTCGCCTGGGTGGCCGAGCATGCCGAAGCGATCGTGAACCGTCCGGCGAGCTAGGCCGCAGGCCCAGCCGGGACTGTGGGTCCTGCCATTGCATTTGGGTGGCAATGATCGCCGCCATGGCGTGGTGGCCGGCGGGCGGCGCTATCTCCCCGCCCACGAACCGCACGTGGTCTGAGCGGCCTGTCCACCCCAATCCACACAACAAAAGACGCCCATGTTCCCGGGACACAATCCGCAGGAAACATGGGCGTCTTCCGTTTCATGCCGGAGGAGCCAGGAGCCGGTCAGACCTTGACGGACCCCTTCGGAACAAACAGGGTCTCAGCCTGTTCCAGCGACATGCCGTTCGTCTCCGGCACCTTGTACATGACGAAGAAGAACGAGGCTGCCGCGAAGAGTGCGTACATCGCGTACGTCAGCGGCAGCGAGCCCGCGGCCATCACAGGGAAGCTCAGCGTGATGGCAAAGTTGGCGATCCACTGGGCGGCGGCGGCCAGGCCCAGGGCCCGGGCGCGGATCCGGGCCGGGAAGATCTCGCCCAGCAGCACCCATACCAGCGGTCCCCACGATGCTCCGAAGCTGATCACGAACACGTTCGCGGCCACCAGGGCAACGGGGCCCCAGGCGCCGGGCAGCGTGATGTCGGAACCGGAGCCCCTGGCCGAGGCGAAGGCCAGGGCCATGGCGCCGAGGGAAACGGCCATGCCGATGGAACCGGCCAGCAGGATGGGGCGGCGGCCGATCCGGTCCACGAGGGCGATGGCCACGAGCGTGACCAGGATGTTGGTGATCGACGTGGCCACCGAAATGGTCAGCGAGTCCTTCTCCTGGAAACCCACGGCCTTCCAGAGCGTGGTGGAGTAGTAGAAGATCACGTTGATGCCCACGAACTGCTGCAGGACGGACAGGGTGATGCCGATCCAGACCACAGCCTGCAGCCCGAACGCCTTGCCGCGGAGGGAGCCCTTCCGGCCGGCGAGCTGGTCCTCCTCGATGGCCTCGCGGATTTCGCGCAGGTGGCGGTCAGTGTCCTCATCCGGGGCGATGGAGTCGAAGACCTTGCGGGCCAGGTCCTCCTTGCCTTGGACCACCAGGAAGCGCGGGGACTCCGGCAGCGTGTAGGAAATCACGCCGTAGAGCACGGCCGGAACAGCGGCGGCCAGGAACATCCAGCGCCAGGCCTCGATGCCCAGCCAGAATGCCTGGTGTGCCCCGCCCGCGGAGGTAGCAAACAGGGCGTCGGACAGCAGGGCGGCGAAGATGCCCGTGGTGATGGCCAGCTGCTGCAGCGATGCGAGCCGGCCGCGGACGTGCCGGGGCGAGATTTCGGAGATGTATGCCGGGGCGATGACCGAGGCCAGGCCGATGCCGAGCCCGCCCACCAGACGCCAGAAAATGAGGTCCCAGATGCTGAAGCAGAAGCCGGTTCCAATGGCGCTGACGAGGAACAGCAGCGCCCCAAGCTTCATTGCGGGGATGCGGCCGTAACGGTCCGCCACCTTGCCGGCCATATACGCGCCGGCCGCGCAGCCCAGCAATGCCACCGCCACGGCGAAACCGGTGACGGCCTCACTGAGCGCGAATTCGTCCTTCATGGCATCCACGGCGCCGTTGACCACGGAGGAGTCAAAGCCGAACAGGAAGCCGCCCACGGCGCCGGCAAGCGCCAGCCAGATCACCCGCCTGGGAATCTTGGCGGTTGTCTGCTTGTCGGTGGACATGGTTCTCCCTTGGTTCGGGGGTGGGTGGATGCGGTGCAAACGTCGTCGGCTGCGGAAACCGGCCCTGTCGGCCGGCGCACACGCGCCTAACAGTGTGCCATGTCACCGCGCGCTGATCCACTCCGTAACGGAGGACGACGACGGCGGGCGGTCCCGCCGTCGTCGACCCGTTTGGGGCGGTTTACGGCTGATTTCCGCGGAAAACGAAACGGCAGGCACCTGCGGAAGGTGCCTGCCGTAACGCAGATGTAGAAGGACCGTAAGCCGTGCCTAGTGGGCGCCCGCGGGTTCCTTCACTGCTGCCTTGGGGTCCGTCAGTTTCTTCTTCGGCAGCGCGAAGCTGATGAGGAAGGCGATGCCGGTGAGGACGGCGGCAGTGAGCATGACCGCGTCGATCGACTGGGCAAAACCCTCCGTGATGGGCCGCGTGAGCACGGGGTTCGCGGAGTGCAGCCAGCTGGTGTCGTTGAGGGAATCGTTGCTGGCGCCGTTCTTGAAGAACTCGTATAGCTTGGCGTTGGCGGGGTCGGCGGCGACGGCGGGGTCCTGGAGGACCTTCACGTAGTCGGCGTTCTGCATGGCGTCCTTCATGCCGTTGGCGATCTTGTCCGCGGCCAGGCTGAACAGCATGGAAATGAACACCGCTGTGCCCACCGCGCCGCCCATGGAACGGAAGAACGCGGCCGTGGACGTGCCCACGCCCATGTCCTTGGAGGGCACCGAGACCTGCATGGCGAGGGTGAGCGGCTGCATGCAGAAGCCCAGGCCCAGGCCGAAGAACACCGCAATCAGGCCCGGGACCCAGAGCTCGGTGTCAGCGCCCAGCGACAGACCCATGACGATGGCAGCGGCGGTCAGGATCGCGGTGCCGAGGATCGGGAAAATCCGGAAGGTGCCCGACGACGAGATGGTTCGCCCGGCGGTGATGGAGCCGGTGAGGATGCCGATGGTGAAGGTGATCATCATCAGGCCGGCCTCGGTGGGCGTCAGGCCCTTGACCAGCTGCAGGTACATGGGCAGCATGGCGATGGCGCCGAACATGCCGATGCCGATGATGAAGTTCAGCAGCGAGGACAGCCCGAAGGTGACGTTCCGGAAGAGGCGCAGCGGGATGAGTGCGTAGTCCCCGGCGCGGCGCTCGGCCAGCAGGAACGCGATGATGCCCACAATGCCCAGCCCGATGCACAGCAGGGACGCCGCCGAAGCCCAACCCCAGCTGCGGCCCTGTTCAGCGACCAGGAGCAGCGGCACGATGGCCAGGGTGATGGCTGCGGCGCCCCAGTAGTCGATCCGCTGCTTGACGTGCTTTGCCGGCAGGTGCAGGTAGAGGAACACCACGGCCAGTGCGGCCAGGCCGATGGGCAGGTTGATGAAGAAGACCCAGCGCCAGCCGTCGAAGCCCAGGATGCTCTCCGAACCGGCGAAGGCGCCGCCCACCACCGGGCCGAGGACCGAGGAGATGCCGAACACGGACATGAAGTAGCCCTGGAACTTGGCCCGGTCCTTGAGCGGGACGATGTCGCCGATGATGGTCAGCGCCAGAGCCAGCAGGCCGCCGGCGCCCATGCCCTGGATGCCGCGGGCGATGGCCAGTTCCGTCATCGAGTGCACCGAGCCCGCATACAGCGAGCCGGCCAGGAAGATGATGATCGCCGCGAGGTAGAGCGGACGGCGGCCGAAGATGTCGCTGAGCTTGCCGTACAGCGGCGTGGTGACCGTGGACGTGATCAGGTACGCGGTGGTCGCCCAGGCCTGGAGCGAGAGCCCGTCGAGGTCGTTGGCGATGGTGTAGATGGAGGTGGACACGATGGTCTGGTCCAGCGAGGACAGGAACATACCGAGCATCAGCCCTACCATGACGGTGATGGTCTGCCGCTGCGTCAGGGCCTCTCCGGGCGCGGGTCCGGCGGTAGTTTTGGACATGGCTGCTCCAGGGTCAAGAGAAAGGGGATCGCATTTGATAGTTGCTTTCAGTAACTATGTTACTTCGTGCTTTGTTCCCCGGAGCAACTGAATTTTTTTCCGCGGGCTGCCCTGCGGGCCCGCTGCTTCGGGCGCGCCGAAAGGTGAGACCTCTGCGCTTACGCTGCCCCAAAGCGCCGAGATCTCACCTTTCGAAACTGCCAGCTCAGCGTTCGACGAGGATTCCGTCCGGGTCGCACCAGATCGTGGCGCCGGTGCGGATGGTCACGCCATCGATCAGCAGGTCAACGTCAGTCTCTCCCGCCCCTGCCTTGGCGCTCTTGCGAGGGTTGCTGCCGAGGGCTTTGACGCCGAGGGGGAGTTCGGCGATCGCCTCACGGTCGCGGATGGCACCGTTAATCACGACGCCGGCCCAGCCGTTCTCCACGGCGCTCGCCGCGATCAGGTCCCCCATCAGTGCGGTCCGCAGGGAACCGCCGCCGTCGACAACGAGGACGGCACCGTTTCCGGGTGTGGCCAGGACAGCCTTGACGAGGGCGTTGTCCTCCAGGCAGCGCACGGTCCGGACGGGCCCGCTGAAATGTGTGTGGCCGCCCAGCGACTGGAACTGCAGGGAAATGGAGGTCAGCTCGTCGCCGCGCTCATCGTAGAGGTCGGCGGTGTTGACGGCGGCCGCCTTGACGGGTGTGGCGGCGGAGCGGCTGGCAGGCGAAGCGGTCATTGGTTCTCCTAGGCTCTGGATTCGGGTCCGGCTGTTGATGCCCACGATAGTCTGATTCCATCATCACGATGTTCCAGGGGGAGACCGCAATGAGCCTGTCCGACGTACCCGGTGCTGTGCCCGACCCCGCCATGGTGGGCACCCGGAAGTCCGCCGCGCTCGCTGAACCCGCGGCTCCGGTGAGGTCCCTGTGGATCACGGGCGTGGTGCTGGTGAACCTCGGCATCAACGCAGCGTTTTTCGGCCCAATCCAGGTACTCCTCGGACAGCAGGCGGAACATTTCGATCCCGGGCAGAAGGAAGCCATCCTCGCCCTCGTCACCGGTGCCGGGGCAGCCGTGTCGCTGGTGGCCAATCCGCTCTTTGGTGCCTTCAGCGACCGCACGGCGTCCCGGTTCGGCCGGCGCGTGCCGTGGGTGCTGGCCGGCGCCGTGCTCGGCGCGGCCGCACTGGTGGCCCTGGCCGGAGCGCCGAACGTCGCAGTCATGACGCTGCTCTGGTGCCTCGTGCAGGCCGGCTGCAACGGCGCCTACGCCGCAATCACCGCGGCCGTTCCCGACCGGGTGCCCGTCCCGCAGCGCGCCACCGTGGGCGGACTGGCGGCCATGGGGCAGACGGCCGGGATCCTGGTGGGTGCGGTGATTGCCGCCGTCGTCAGCGGAAACTTCGTGCTCGGCTACCTTTTTTGTGCCGCGGCCCTCGTGGCGGGCGTCGTGATGTACCTGGTCAAGAGCGATGACGACCCCCTCCCGGCCGGGGCTGCCCCGCCGATGAACTGGGCGGGTTTCCTGCTCGGGTTCATGAGGCCGCTGCGGCACCCCGACTTCGCCTGGGCCTGGATCACCCGGCTGCTGGTCAATATCGGCAACCACATGGTCACCCTGTACCTGCTGTTCTTCCTGGCGGACGCCGTGCACCTGAAGGAGACCACGGGCCTCGAACCCGCCTTCGGCGTCCTGGTGCTGACCGGTCTCTACGCCGTGTTCGTAATCATCACCAGCGTGTTGGGCGGCAGGCTCAGTGACAGGATGGGCAAGCGCAAGCCGCTGGTGATCGCCTCATCCGTGATCATTGCACTGGCGTCACTGATCCTGGCCTTCGCCCCCACCTGGGTGGGCGGCATCGTGGGTGCGAGCGTTCTGGGGATCGGGTTTGGCGCCTACCTCGCGGTGGACTTCGCGCTCATCACCCAGGTGCTCCCCAGCGCTGCCGACAGGGGCAAGGACCTTGGCGTCATCAATATCGCCAACTCGCTGCCGCAGGTCATCGCTCCCGCGCTGGCGTGGCCGTTCGTCACGCTCTGGGGCGGCTACGTGTCCCTTTACGTAGCCGCCGCCGTCATCGGCCTGCTGGGTGCCGTATTCGTGGTGAAGATCAAGGGCGTCGACTAGAGGTCCCGGCATCCCGATTGACACCCGCTGATCGCGCCCGGCCGGTTAAAAAACGGCCGTGAAGCCGCCCCAGCCGGTGCCGACCACGGCCTTCCCCTTGAACTCTGAGCTGTGGTCCAAGCCATGCGTGGAAACATACCGCCCGTTGCCGTAGTACATGGTGAGGGCCCCGGCGCCGTTCAGTCCCCAGATGTCTTCGTCGCCGTCGCCGTTGAAATCGCCGGCGGCATCGAACCGGCGCACGCCGCCCCAGCCCTGTCCGATCTGGAAGTGGAAGGCCGGTGCGTCGAGAGCAAACTGCCCCTTACCGTTGCCAGGGAAGAGCCGCAGGTAACCGAAGCTGTCACGGCCTATGACGTCAACCTCATTGGAGCCCGAGAACTTCGCTGAGGCCGCGATCGGGTTGATCTCGCCCCAGCCGGTGTCGATGACGGACTTGGGCAGCCAGCCGCCCCTGCCGTTGCCCGGATACAGCCAGATCCGGTTTGCGGTGTCACGGGCGATGATGTCGTTGTTGCCGTCCCCGTTGAAGTCGCCGGGCGCAATGAGGTCCTTGAATCCGCCCCACCCGACGCCGATCTGGGTCTTCTTCAGCCAGCCGCCCTTGCCATTGCCCGGGTAAAGGAACAGCCTTCCGGACCGGTCCCTGGCCATCACGTCATTATTGAGGTCGCCGTTGAAGTCACCGGTGGCCATCAGTTTCTCGAACCCGTTCCAGCCGACGCCGACCTTCTGGCGCGGCAGCCAGCTGCCCTTTCCGTTGGTGGGGTACAGATACAGATTGCCTGCGGCATCCCGGGCGAAGAAGTCCGTGGTGCCGTCAGCGTTGAATCCGCGTGCTTTGGGCTTGTTGGCGACGACAGTGCGGAGTTTTCCGGTCACCCTGATTTTGCTGACGGCGTCATAGGCCACGGTCAGGTCGACCGTGATGGTTTTGCCTTTATCGACTGGTGCCAGGATGTAGCTTCCCCGGGTTGCCCCCGGGATGGGGACTCCGTTCCGTTTCCAGATATATGAGTAGGTCGGGCTGCCCCCTGGCGGGGAAACGCTTGAGGAACCCGGAACCGCGCGTATGGTGCCGCCGATTGAGGAGTCGCCCGCGATTTCCGGCGGGTATGTCTGCACCTGCCGCGGAGTGGGCGGGGCTGCAGCAATGGCCACGGCACCTGTTGTGACGGTGGCCGGCAGATAACCGGGCGCGCGTGCGGTGACGCGCACCGAAATCTTGGTTCCTGCCGGCAAGGCGCCGACGTGGTACTCGGTGGACGTCGCGCCGGGAATGGCGACTCCGTTGCGCAGCCACTGGAAGCTGTGGGTCACGGCCGTGGTTGCATCCCACTGTCCATAGTTGACCGACCACTGTGTTGCTGCCAAAGGAGCGCCGCCCGCGATGCGCGGCAGCGCCGTGTTGTGCATGGTCTTGATGACCCGGGCCGGATTGCTGATGCTGACGGCGCCGTTCGAAAGTGGTGCAATCGCTTCCGTTGACGTTGGCGCGTTGCTCGGAATCCGTGAGATCTGGCCGGAACGGTAATAGTGAGTGACCCCGCGTCCTCCCAGATAGATGACGCGCACGTAATCTATCTCGTACCGTCCGTCTGTCCAGTCCTCAGTAACGGGCGCCGTCGCAGCCGCGCTGAGTGGGCCGGGGGAAGTGGTGCCGTGCCACTCCAGTACCCGCTGCGAAGTGTCCACCGTGTTTGCGTAGACCAGCAGAACTTCCTTGGCGCCCTGGGTGAGCTGGAAATCTACGCTGGCGGTCTGTCCCGGAGTAGGCGATGCGTTGGAGGCTGCAGCGAGGAACGTTAGCCGGGGATCCTGAAACACGAGCCCTGGGTTGGACATTTGGAAGTCGCGCTGCGTCAGGGAACCCAAGGAAGGCGGGACTGTCATGGCCGGAGAGGTGCTGCCGTCGCTTCTGTACAGCTGGTCAGTCCCCGAAACGAGGTCAAGGCCCACATACGTGACCCGGACGGGACCGCTTGGCCAGGCATCGGCCACAGCCACGATGGAAGCGGTGCCGGAAAGGCTGCCCTCTGCGGACGCCCACTTGGCAGTCTGCTGCCCGGCCACATCCTGTAGCCCGACAAAGACACCCTTAACCGGCACCGACGTGGTGAAGCTGAAGCTGACCGTGCCGCCGGCCTCCAGCACTGCCGGCGATGTCCGCTCGAAGGACAGCAGCACAGGTTCATCAGCAGCCGCGGCAGGCAGCGCAGGAACCAGCAGAAGAGCCACCAGGGCTAGCGAGCATCAGCCCCAGGCCTTGGCGCAGCCGCAGGGCCGGCAGCACCCACAGACGTTCCGACGGCAAGGAATGGACAGCAGAAAGAGACCCCAAATTTCCCCCAATTAGACCGGGACCGAAGCGGCCGGACAAGACCAGTGAGATGAGACTACTCTGCGGTACGGACATTCGGGTGCATGGCCGCCGGGATCTGTCCATGGTCCGGGCTGCCCAGGCCATCCCCGGAGGCGACAGCTGCGTGCCGTATAGTTGGGTGCGAATTGCGGGCAGGGCCAGGATGGGGACACCTTGCCTCAGGGACCCAACTTCCGGACTGATGATGCCTGACTCTTTTCCTGATCTTCCGCCCATGGCCGCCCCGCCTACACTTCCCCGGCAGCAGCGACGCTATAACCGCATCCTCGAGGTCGCTGCAGGCTTCGCGCGAAAAGGCCTCAAGTCCGTAACCCTCTCCGAGGTTGCCGCCCAGGCCAACGTTCCCCTCGGCACCCTGTACCGCTACTTTCCCTCGGCCACCCATCTGATGCTGGCCCTTTACCGGCACCAGCTCGGCGAGCTCGGCGCGGGAACGGGGCCGGGCGCCGTCCGCATCCATGCGCTCGCCGGTGTGGCGATGGAGATCTTCCACATGCGCGTCATGCAGCCCGCCGTGGAACAGTGCCTCAGCCAGGGCGTGTACGTCAAGGACCGGGACACCACCGGCCTGCTGCGGGAGATCGACTCGATGACGGAACGGGCCGTCACCTCTGTCTGCGGGGACGCGGCCGTCGCCAGGGTCCTGCTGCTGACGGTAGCCGGTCTAGTCCAGTCGGTTCGCTGCCGGCGGCTTTCCCTGATCGAGGCCGAGGAGAACCTGAAGAAGGCCTGCTCCCTGCTCATGTCGGCGACCCGGCTGGCGCGGAGTTCTGCGTAACCGGTCTAGACCGGTAAGTCACAAAAGGCGCGGAAGACGGTGAAATAGCCCACAACCGGGCCCAAAATCTGCTTTTGTTTGTCAAACCGGCCGGAACTGGTGCCGGGTGGGCCTTTGTCCTGTCTAACATGGCAGGAGCGGAGTGGCCAGCACCCAGCAGCTCCACGGGCTTTCTGACGGGACCCGCCATCCTTGGGCCGTCAGCGGAAGCGCGTTTCTGACCATCTTGAGCCTCGAATGCTTGAGCCATACTGTGCCGTGCGCCCACGGCTAGCACTAGGAGACAACGACGTGTCCACTGAAACTATCGCTCCGAATGACACCAGCGCAGCCGCAGAGCTGACTGACCAGGAAATTTTTGCTGCCCACGAGGGCGGCAAGCTGTCCATTGCCAGCACCGTTCCCCTCAGCAACAAGCGTGACCTTTCCATCGCCTACACGCCTGGCGTTGCCCAGGTCAGCCGCGCCATCCACGCTGACCCGGAACTCGCCAAGAGCCACACCTGGGCCCAGCGCCTCGTGGCCGTCGTCAGCGACGGCACGGCCGTCCTCGGCCTCGGAAACATCGGCGCCAGCGCCTCGCTGCCCGTCATGGAGGGCAAGTCCGCCCTCTTCAAGGCTTTTGGCGAGCTGGACTCCATCCCGCTGGTCCTCAACACCACCGATGTCGATGAGATCGTGGAGACCCTGGTCCGGCTGCGCCCCAGCTTCGGTGCCGTCAACCTCGAGGACATCGCCGCGCCGCGCTGCTTCGAGCTGGAAGAAAAGCTCATCGAAGCCCTCGACTGCCCCGTCATGCACGATGACCAGCACGGCACCGCCGTCGTGGTCCTCGCCGCGCTGACCGGAGCCGCCAAGGTCACCGGCCGCGGGCTCGAGGAACTCCGCGTGGTGATCTCCGGCGCCGGCGCCGCGGGCATCGCCATCGCGGAAATCCTCCTCACCGCGGGCATCGATGACGTGGTGCTGCTGGATTCGCGCGGCGTGATCAACTCCGAGCGGGCGGACATCGCAGCCGACCCCGCCAGCAAGAAGGCCCAGATGGCGCAGCGCAGCAACCCGCGCGGCATCTCGGGTGGCCCCGGGGAAGCCCTGCTGGGCGCGGACGTCTTCGTTGGCGTTTCCTCCTCCAAGCTGGCCGAGGAGCACCTGAAGCTGATGAACCACAGCTCCATCGTCTTCGCCCTGTCCAACCCGGACCCCGAAGTCCTGCCCGAGGTCGCCTCCAAGTACGCCGCGGTGGTGGCCACCGGCCGCAGCGACTTCCCCAACCAGATCAACAACGTCCTGGCGTTCCCCGGCATCTTCCGCGGCGCCCTGGACGCCGGTGCGCGCCGCATCACCCCCGCGATGAAGGTCGCTGCGGCCCGCGCTATTGCCGAACTGGCCGATGATAAGCTGTCCGCGTCCTACATTGTGCCCAGCCCGCTGGACCCGCGCGTTGCCCCGGCCGTCACGGCCGCGGTTGCGGCGGCAGTCGAGGCTGAAGCCAACTGAGGCCGGGGCCGGCTTGGGCCGGCTGAAGCGCCAGCCGGAAACGGCTGACCGGAGCAGGGCTGACTGGAGCCCGACGGCGGCGCCTCCTTGCCGGGAGGCGCCGCCGTCGTCGTTCCCGGTGCGGTCCGCGCTCCGCGGACCAAAGCCACGCCGCCCGGACCCTAGACTGGGGGCATGAACGCCCAAACCCTCGTGACCGTCCTCTGCGGCCTGGCTATCCTGGTTGGTGTTGCCGGCACCGTCATTCCGGTCCTGCCGGGCAGTTTCCTGATTGGCCTGAGCCTGCTGGCGTGGGCAATCTGGGGTGGTGAGGGCGTGACCGGCTGGGTGGTTTTCGCCGTGGGGATGGTGTTTGTGCTGGCAGGCATGGCGGCCAGCGCGGTCCTCGCCGGCCGCAAGCTGAAGCAACATCGGATTCCCAACCGGAGCGTCGCCGTCGGGGTGGCGCTGGGCATTGCCGGCATGTTCGTCATTCCCGTCGTGGGCCTGTTCGTGGGCTTCGCCGCCGGGCTGCTGCTCAGCGAAATCCAGCGCACGCGCAACTTCCGGGCAGCGCTGACCTCCAGTTGGGCGGCCCTGAAGGCTACGGGGCTGGGCATGCTAGTGGAGTTCGGCCTGGCCTGCCTCGCGGCCAGCACCTGGGTGGTGGGCGTGTGGGTGGGCGCCGCTTCGGCGTAGTTCCGGCCCGCCGTTAGCATGGAGGAATGAGCGCGGGGCAGTTTTCAGGACCGATCTACCGCGACACGCGCGACCTCACGCCCTTCGGCGGCGGCATAATCCGCACGCCGGTACGCGAAATAGCCGAGGGCATGGGCGGGCTGATCCACGGCGTGCTCGGGGGAGGGGACTCCCGGATCAGCGTGGACGGCGGCGTTCCGCGGCTCAAGCTGCTGCCCGGAAAAGCTGCCCGGACCGTATACGACGCCATCTTCTCCAACACCGACCCCAACCGGCTCATCGCCGCCGGCCGCGCCTATCCCGGCTGGGCCGGGCTCTGCTGCGTGATGGCCGGGCTGCTCGCCTACAAGCAGGGCGGTTACCTGCGGGCCGCGGAGCTCCTCCAGCGCGGTCTCTCCATAAGGAACGACGACGAGGCCAACCAGTTCGCCGCCAGTTACCTCACGCGCGTGGTCACCCGGGTGGAGGTGGCCGAACGCGTTGTAGTGCCGGTGTTGTTCAGCGAGGAGTCGGTATTCCTTGCGCTCTCGCACTCGCTCCGGGAGACGGGCCAGACCGAGGCGGCTTTTGAAACGCTGGTCAGGCTGCCGCCGTCGTTGCCCACCGCACTGGCCAGATGCGCACTCGCTGCCGCCCTGGGCAGGGACCAGGAGGTGGTGGTCTGGACGGAGGGCCTGCTGAACGCGGACGACCTCTCCGCTGCGCTGCTCCTGGTGCGGGCGCGCTCCCTCCGCCGGCTCGGCGCGTACAGCCAGGCCCAGCAGGCACTCAAGGAAGTCCTGCGGCGGCAGAAGACCAGCCTGTCGCTGCGCAACGACGCCCTCACCGACCGTGCCCTGATGCTCCTGGACAACGGACGGAAGTCCCTCAACCCGCGGGACTGGCAGCGCGGACGGCAGGCGGAGCTCGAAACGTTCGAGGTCATCCGCAAGGACATCGAGGCACGCCGGGCGTGGGAGCAGAAATGGAAGCAGTTCGGCGGCGACTGACGCGGCCGGCTCTTGTGGGCGGTACGCGGCCGGGATACAACGGAGCCATGACTGACGCAATCAGGCAGTGGATGGACAAGTACGTCGCGGCGTGGACCACGAACGATCCCGAGGATATCGGGGCGCTCTTCACGGAGGAGGCCGTGTACGCCACGCGGCCCTACGACCCCGATCCTTGGCGCGGCAGGGCACAGATAATTGAGCGCTGGATCGACTCTGCCGACCAGCCCGGGGACTGGAGGTTCGAATGGTCCCTGCTCGGGTCCGACGGCGACCTCGCGTTCGTGCAGGGCCGCACCACGTACCTTGATGACCGCCCGAGCTACGAGAACCTGTGGGTGATCCGGCTCGATTCCGACGGGCGCGCCTCGAGCTTCACTGAGTGGTTCATGGAGCAGAAGGTCTGAGCCAGCCGCTTCGGCCTCTAGGCAAACCGGGCATGGGCTGGAAGCAGCTGCTCGGAGAGAAGCGCGGCGCCCAGGACCACCATGATGATGCCGCTGGCCAGCGTGACCCTGCGGGCTGCGTCTGGCCGCGACTGGAGCAGTTTCCGCGACAGCAGCGCCACGCAGGTGTACACGAGGGCCGCCAGCAGCACGAAGGTCAGCCCCAGCAGGCCGGACTGCAGCGGCACCGGGAACGGAGCATCGGCGCTGACGAACTGCGGCACTAGGGCCAGGAAGAACAGCAGCCCCTTGGGATTGATGCCGCTGGTCCCCATGCCCTGCAGGAAGGACCGGAGCTGGTTCTGCCCCGGATTTCCGACCGCGGCCGCGGCGGTGAAGCTGGCACCCCGCCATGATCTGATGGTGACCGTTCCCAGCCAGAGCAGGTAGACGGAGCCGGCCACCGTGATCCAACCCAGCAGGCCCGGCATGCTGGCCAGGACGGCGGCGAGCCCGGCCACCATGAGGAGCGTGTGCAGGACATATCCGCTGCACAGCCCCGCGACGGCGGGGACAAAGCTGCGGCGACCGAGGCCGGCCGTGATGGAGTAGGCCCAGTCCACCCCCGGGGTGCAGGCGAGGGCGGCTGCGACCACGACGAAGGCGAGAAAAAGCTGAGGATTCATGGCGGGCTCCTGCGTGTTTGGCTGTAAGAAAAGCCTAGGCAAAACGACCCCGGAGGTGCTCTCAAATTTCGCGCGGATCGCGGCCGCAGGAGTAAGATTCTTGCGTGATTGACCATGTCGACAGAAGTATTTTGCGCCACCTCAAAGAGGACGGCAGAATGACTGCCACGGCGCTGGCCGCGAAGGTGGGGCTGACCGTGGCGCCCTGCCACCGCCGGCTCCGCGACCTCGAGCAGTCCGGCGTGATCCGCGGCTATAAAGCGGACATTGACCCGGCCGCCGTCGGGCTTGGCTTTGAGGCGATAGTCTTCGTAACCCTCCGCCAGGTGGACCGCACCACCATGGAGATCTTCGAGAACCGGGTGGCGGAGAACCCGAACATCGTGGAGGCGCAGCGTCTGTTCGGCTCCCCGGATTACCTGCTCAAGGTGATCGCGGCGGACCTGCCCTCCTACCAGCGCTTCTACGACAGCGAGCTGACAGTGCTGCCCGGGGTCGAACGGCTGACCTCAACCCTGGTGATGAAGAACCTGAAATCCAACGCAGGCCCGCCCGTCTGACCTCCCCTTCAGGCGGCGCCGGCCTTCGAAACGCGCGAACGAACACTTGGGGCCCCCGATCCGCGTGGATCAGGGGCCCTAGTGTTCGTTCGCGCTGGACTGACTCCCGTGCTCAGCGGGGGTTTAGCACGACGTTCTGGAAGGTGCCCTTCCCGCTGCCGGTGTGGAGCCAGAGCGCCCCGTCGGCCGACACGGAAACGACGTTCGGGTTGCCGGTGCCCGCGAAGCGGCCCACGCTGGCGAAGGTGGTGAAGGCGTTCCAGCCGGTGCCAAGCTGCGTGCGGGCGAGGAAGCCAGAGGCGCCGCTGCCGGGGTAGAGCCAGAGTGTGCCGTCCGACGCGCGGGCCATCAGGTCGGCCTTTCCGTCACCGTTGAAGTCATTGCCCGCAACAACCTGGCTGAAGCCGGCCCAGCCGGAACCGATCTGCTTCCGGGCCAGGAAGGCGCCCGCCCCGTTGCCGGGGTAGAGCCATAGCCTGCCGTCCGGCTCCTGGGCGATGATGTCCGTTTTTCCGTCGCCGGAGAAGTCGCCGGGGGCGATGATCCGGGCGAAGGCCTGCCATCCCGTACCGATCTTTTTCGGTGCCTGGAAGAGTCCCGTTCCGTTGGTGGGGTAGAGCCAGAGTGAGCCATCGGGTTTCCGGGCCAGGAGGTCAGGGCCGCCGGCGCCATTGAAGTTTCCGGCGGAGACCACCTGGTCGAAGACCTGCCAGCCGGTGCCCAGCTGCCGGGACGTGCGGAATCCGCCCGAGCCGTTGCCGGAATAGAGGCGCAGGACGCCCTGGGCCGTGCGGGCCAGGATGTCAGGCTTGCCGTCGCCGTCGTAGTCGCCGGCTTCCCAGACCTGGCTGAAACCGGCCCAACCGGTGCCGATCTTCAGTTTGGTCGCGAAGCCGCCGACGCCGTTGCCCGCGTATGCGGTGATGGCCCCGCTGGTGCTGGCTGACAGAATGTCCGTGAGTCCGTCGGAGGTGAAGTCCTGGCCGGCGATCAGCTCCGTGCTGGCCCATCCGGTGGCCAGCGTCCGGCGTGCCAGGAAGCCGCCGGTTCCGTTGCCCGGGTACAGGTAGACGGTTCCGGTGCTGGAGCGGGCAAGCAGGCCGGGGCCCGTGGCGAGTCCTCCCGCTGCGGTGACAGCGGTGAAACCCTGCCAGCCGGAGCCGACCTGTTTGGCCGCCAGGAAACCGCCGGTTCCATTGCCGGGGTACAGCCACAGGGTCCCGTCGGCGCGCATGGCCAGCAGGTCGGCCCGCTTGTCGCCGGTGAAATCACCGGGTGCGATGATGCGCTTGAAGCCCTCCCAGCCGGAGCCGATCTGCTGGCGCGCCAGGAAGCCGCCGGTGCCGCTGCCCGGGTACAGCCACAGTGCCCCGTTGGACGTCCGGGCGATGAGGTCCGTCTTCCCGTCCCCGTTGAAGTCGCCGTTGCCGAGGACCATGTTGAAGATGTTCCAGCCCGTTCCGATCTTTAAGGCGGTTCCGAGTTTGTTTCCGCCCAGACCCGGGAACAGCAGGAGCGAACCGTCGGCTTCGCGGGAGACCATGTCCGGACGTCCGTCGCCGTTGAAGTCGCCGGCAGAGAACTGGATCTTGATGCGGAGGGCGAGATCGGCGTCGATGGTGACGGTGGCCGAGGTTGCCGTGACGGCGTTGATGGTGACCCGGGTTCCCGCATGGGTGATGAACGTCCTGCCGGCCTGCCAGGTGTGGTTGGTGCCGTAGTACCCGCTGAACGGAATAGTGGAGGGCATCAGCGCCAGCGAGGAGGAGGGGGTGGCGCCGCCCCTCTGGACCACCTTCACGCCGCGGTTGCCCGCTGGCCCGCTGGCCAGGTAGGCGTCGTAGCCGGCAGGCTGCCGGAGCTCCAGGTAATAGACCTCCTTGCTGACCGGATCGGTGAACTTCACCGCGCGGTAGGCCAGCTTCGTGTCGCCCCAGGGCTTCAGCGTATAGCTCTTCACACCGGTTGCCACGCCAAGGTCGCGGATGTCAGTGGCCGTGCCCAGGCCCTTGGCGTCCCAGAACGGCGAGCTGATCACCGGCATGTTGTAGCTGGACAGCCCCATCAGGTCGGTGCTGTCGCCGTACTCGCGGATATAACAGGAGGAGTCGCTGAACTGGCCGGTGCTCGTGGTGCCCACGTCGGATACACCGCTGCTGCACTGCAGGGCGTCGGCGTGCATGGACCCCAGGACGTGCCCGAACTCGTGCGCGATCACGCTGTTGGTGAAGCCGCTGATCTGCGGCATCAGAACCCGTCCGCTGTTGCCGGTGCTGCTGTAGCCGGCACCAAGGGCGCCGCCGGAAAGCGTGGCGCTGGGAACGAAGACCACCAGCGCCTTGTTGGCGCCGTAGGTCCATTTCAGCTCGGTGGTGATCTTGTTGATCATGTCGTAGTAGGAGTCCGTCGACCTGGCTGTCTTGGACGCCCAGGTGGCGCGTTCGGTCACAGTCATGGAGATGCGGCCGCCGGACATGGCCTTCCAGTAGTTGCTGGAGGCCGTCACGGCCGCTTCGGCCTGGGCCATCGGAACAACGGCCCTGTTGTCCACCAGCGTGGCAACGACGACCTTGACTGTGAGGGCCGCGGCGGCGGTTCCGCCTGCTTCGGTCTGGAGGGCCAGTCCGGCAGGCGGCCCGTCCGCCGGCACACCGGGCGCGGTTTCGTATCCGTGGTGATGCTGTTCCGAACCGGACTCAACCGGCAGTGACGTGCCGTTGCCGGCAGGATCTGTGGCTGCTGTTGCGGTGGCGGGAAGCGAGACGAGGCCCGCGGCGAAAACCAGCAAACCGGTGATCGACGCGATTGAACGGGAAAGAGAGCGCATTGAGTTCCTTATTGAGACCGACCCCCCGGCGGAGACCCTGAGTGAACAAATGCACCCGCTGCGTGCCCAGCGCTGCGGCAGATGCTGAATCAGGTTACAGTCGCCACCGCAGGACAGCCGCCGGAATATCCGCAGTTTTCCCCAATGATTTGCGCAATATCGGAGCGGCGCTCCTGGTCGCCGGAGTCAGTGCTCTAGCAGCCCCGTGGTGCGGTAGGGAATCACCTCGCGCAGGAACATGCTGGTGGACGTCCGCACGATTCCCGGGCACAGCCGGATCTCCTCGGAAACCCGGTACAGGTCATCAGGGCTTGTGGCCACCACCCGGATCAGCAGGTCCGTGTCGCCGGCCGGGGCGTGGCACTCCAGCACCTCGGGGATCTCGCGCAGCGCGGCGATGGCCTCGTTGAGGTGGCTCTGATCCAGTTCGGCGCTGACGGCGGCGGCAACGCCCCGGCCCAAGGCTGCAGGCAGCACGCGGCTGCTGTTGGGCCGAAGGGCCCCCGACGCCGTCATCCGCTCCAGACGCGACTGTACAGTGCCGCGTGCCAGGCCCAACTTCTGGGCCAGAACCATGATGGGCAGCCGGGGATCCTCGTCCAGGGCGGCAAGGATCCGCCGGTCCGTTGCGTCGAGCTGCTGCAATCTGATCACTCCCTGACTGGTTTGCGGGCGCAGGAGTGGTCAGATTGACCAGTCCGGACCATGCCCGTTGCGCCTACTGTAGGTGTTCTGCTCAGATAGTGGCAACGCAGGCGACGGTTACCCCCAACGCCCAGCAGGCTACAGGCTTCCGGCACACCACCCGGCCCCCTGGACCACGCTTCCCGCAAGGAGGCAGCCGCTGATTGACACTTGTTCACGCATTCGTCTTTCCGCAAGAAGTGCCTCGATTCTCCGTCACGGAGTCCCGTCCGGAGCAGGCACGGCAAGAGCCCCTGAGCCACCGATTCCCGGCCAACGCCCGGAGCGCGCGGTAGCTGAGGGGCTCTTGTGGTGTTCGGCATAGGCTGGAGGGCATGACTCGTGCTGGCCGCTTCGCCCCCAGCCCGTCCGGTGAGCTGCACGTGGGAAATCTCCGGACGGCAATCCTGGCCTGGCTTTTTGCCCGTTCCACCGGACGCCGGTTCCTGCTGCGCGTCGAGGACCTCGACCGCGCGCGGGCAGGGGCTGAAGCCGATCAGCTGCGGGACCTGGCCGCCGTCGGAGTGACCTGGGACGGTGCGGTGGTGCGCCAGACGGACCGCGAACCGCTGTACACGGCGGCCATCGGAGAACTGGCGGCGGCCGGGCTGACGTATGAATGCTTCTGCACCCGCCGGGAGATCCAGGAGGCACCCTCCGCGCCGCACGCGCCCCAGGGGGCTTATCCAGGAACGTGCAGGAGGTTGCCGTCAGCGGAGCTGGAGTTCAAACGGTCCACCCGCCCGGCGGCCATCCGGCTGCGTTCCTCCGTGGCCGAGTGGACGGTCCAGGACGTGCTGCACGGGCCGTTCACTGGAGTAGTGGATGATTTTGTCCTGCGCCGGAACGACGGCGTGAGCGCGTACAACCTGGCCGTGGTCGTGGATGATGCCGAGCAGGGTATAGACCAGGTGGTGCGGGGAGACGACCTCCTCCCGTCCACGCCCCGGCAGGCATATCTGGCCTCGTTGCTGAATATGCCCGTTCCGGAATATGCTCACGTGCCGCTGGTGGTGAATACCGACGGCGCACGGCTGGCCAAGCGGGACGGGGCGGTCACCCTGGCTGACCTGGCCGCCGTCGGACTTTCCGCACAAGCGGTGCAGCGGACGATTCTGGAGTCGCTCGGCCTGCCGGGCGAATCCCTGGAAGCTGCCCTTCAGGGGTTTTCGCCCGGGAGCCTGCCCGGCGAGCCGTGGGTGTGGCCCGGGACGTAGGGGCCGGCGCGCGTCAGGCGGTCCTGGGCCGTTGTTCCAGCTTCTCCAGTGCCGAGTGGAGCAGGTCCGTGCTCCGGCGTTCATCGATGACGATCGAGGCCCCGAGCGCGGCAACAATGATGAGCAGGCAGACGGGAACCGAGACGCCCGCCGCCGCCAGCGCCACGGTTCCGGCGAGGACGCACACCACTCCGGTGGTGACGGCGATGAGGACCCGGTCGAGGCACGTCATGACGCTGAAGAGCGCCGTGAGCGAGACCTTGAACAGAGCCACAGGAACGGCAATGCTGGCGACGGCCACGGCGGCGCTGATGTGCGCTGCATGGTCGATGAAATACGCGGCAACGTGAAGGCCCGCCCCGGTGGCGGCAATCGCGGCGAAGACGGGGATGTGGCCGTAGCCGAAGAAGTAGGAACGGTGACGCTGCAGGTGCAGGGCCCGGCCGGCAGGCAGGATGAAGTAGATCCACCACATGCCGAAGGCCAGCCCGGCGCCGCCGAAACCCACCAGGGCGGCATCAACCGACCAGCCATGGTTCGCCACGATGGCCCGGAGCGTCTCGACGGCGCCGATCAGGCATTCACCGAGCGCGATGATGGCCAGCAGGCCGTAGCGTTCGGCGATGTGGTGGGCGTGCCAGGGGGTGGTTGCGTTCCGCTCGGCCGCATACGGGGTGGCCAGTTCCAGGACATACAGCGGCGCAATCATGAGGAACGTGGTGAGCACGTCCGCGTTGATGAACAGCACCGCGATCCACCCCAGCTGAACCACTGCCAGGTAACCCGCGTAGCGCATGCATGTCTTCCTCCGGGCCGGGTCCTGCCGTGCGGCCCGCAGCCATTGCGAGACCAGGGCCAGCCGCATGATGATGTAGCCGGCCACGATGACGGTGTTCTCCACATGCTTGCCCTCCACGAGGGAGTGGAACATGGGCTCGATTCCCATCGCCAGGATCAGGACGCCCACCAGCTGGACCATGGTGACCACCCGGAACACCCAGTCGTCGGTGTCATAGGCGCTGGCGAACCAGGTGAAGTTGATCCAGGCCCAGATCACGGCAAACATCGCGAAGGAAAAGCCGAGCAGCCCGGCGCCGAAGTGTCCCTCGGCGATCTCATGGGCGAACTGGCTGCCGGCCACCCCAAAGGCGATCACGAAGGTCAGGTCGAAGAAGAGCTCCAGTGGGGTGGCGGTCCGGTGGGGCTGGTGCGGATCCCGGCCGCCCATGCGGGCAACGGCGTGCCGAAGTGGATTTGAGGGCATGAATCAAACAGTAGCGCGTCTTCGTACCCGCCAAAGCAGGGCGATGTATGCCAGGTCGAACACACTGCACAATGCTCCTAGCCCAAGGATCAGGGGCGAGTTCCCAAGTCCGCCGTAGACAATGGTGGGGGCGAGCGTGCCGATCCATTTGGCCACGGCGATGACGAGCGACTGGCCACGGCCGCCTCCGCGCGAGACGAACATCGCGATGAACAGCCCGGACATCAGCAGGTTCTGCAGGAACGCGGCGTACTTGGTGGCGTCGTCCCAGCCGAATTCCGCCACGAACAGCAACTGCACCGCGAACGACGTGACGCCTAGCAGGACGGCCCAGGCCAGGAAGAGCGGCTTCGTGACCCAGGACGGCAGCTCGGCGCGCCCGAACCTGAGGAAGGTGTAGACGATGAGGACGTCCGCCAGGCCCCACACGATGTTGAAAACACCCTGCGCCGATATTCCTGTGGCCACGGACCGCGCGGCGTAGATGGCTTCCCAGGCGAAGTTGAGCGCCAGGGCTGCTCCCGGAATGGCGTAGGTGCGCTCCCGGAAGCCCAGCCGGATCGCCTCGGCGTACACGACGGTCCAGGCCACTCCGCTGACGATCGTGAGAAACAGGATCACGGCTTTTCCTTCCCGTGGCCATTTCGATGGAAGCCTGCCCAGCTAGACGCTAGCCCACGTCTAGTGTGCGGGGAACCGTCGAGATGGCGGCGGGGCAGAGCTACACGCGGCCCAGGGCGTCGATGTCCTCCAGGAACTCCTGGTGCACCTCGTCGCTGACGGTGGTGCGGGTGTCCGCGATGGCGTCGAGGTAGTCCTGGGTGGTGGGACCCTTCCGGATTGCCTCGCGGACGGACACACCGCCACCGGAGGCCAGCACGCCCTCGTTGCCATTGCCGAATACAGATTTTTCCAGCGCCCGCTGGGAGGCGCTGCGGGCGGCAAACTCGATGTCTGCGGGGGAGAAGCCCTCGGTGCGCTCCACGAGCTGCACCACGTCAACGTCGTCCACCACCGCGGCGGGGATGAAGCGCTGCCACATGGCTTCGCGGGCCTGCCGGTCGGGGAGGCCGATGGGGATCACGTAGTCGAACCGGCCGTGCCGCAGGAATGCAGAATCGAGCGCGCGGATGAAGTTGGTGGCGCAGACCAGGAGGCGGCCGGGCTGTTCGCGGAAGGCCGGGATGATCTTGAGCAGTTCGTTGGTGACGCCCTGCAGCGGCGACGGCGGGTCCCCGGCGCGCTGGGAGGCGATCTCCTCCACTTCGTCGATGAAGACGACGGCGTGCTCGAGTTCCGAGATCTCCAGGAACGTCTCCCGCAGTGCGCCGGCCAGGCCCTTGGGGTCGGAGGCAAGCCGGGAGGGGAAGACTTCCACGAACGGCCACTCCAGCCGGGAGGCGATGGCCTTGGCGAAGGTGGTCTTGCCGGTGCCGGGCGGCCCGAACAGCACCACCGCCCGCGGCGGCACCACGCCGAACTCGTCGGCGAGGTCGGCCTCGGCCAGCGGCAGGACCAGTCGGCGCTCCAGGAGCTCCTTCTCCCGGCGCATGCCGGCTACGTTCTCCCACAGGTCCCGGGCCAGGATGCGGCCGCCGAGCAGGCCCAGGGGCTCGAGCTCCTGCCGCTGCACGGGGATGGTGCGTTCGAAGTAGCGCAGGTTTTTCTTGAGCACGAAGCCACGGCTCAGGAAGGCCTCCACCCGGGTCTCCGACTCGGGCATCAGCGCCGAAAGCTTATTGAGTCCATGGGGTGCCATTCGGTTTTCGACGGCGGCCAGCAGGGAGGTGCCGATGCCTCGGCCGCGGAACTCGGGCAGTGTGGCCAGGAAGACGACCCAGCCCTGGTCATGTGCTGCACGGCCGACGGCGGCGCCCACCACCTGGTCGCCGAGGACAGCCACCACGGCGTGGTCCTTTTCGCAGGATGCGAGCACTTCAGAGAGCGCGTAGACGGGCTCGACATTGGTGGCCTTTAGCGATTCCCAGAGGTGCAGGATGCCGTCAAGGTCCGCGGAGTGGAAGTCCCGGATCCGCCAGTTGGTCATGAGGTAATCTCCCGTGGTTCGACGTTGAGCCAGTGCTGCGCTGCTCAGCCGAGCATAGGCGATGGCGCGCCGGCATGGGGTTGCAGGTGCGTTGCGTTACGCGGGTAGGTCAGCTCTTGGCCGCGTCCACGGATGTGTCTTTGGCCTGGGCGCGCTTGCGGAAATGGTGGGCGCGCTCGTGGTCGTCCTTGGTGTGCACCACGAGGACGGGGCATTCGGCATGCGCTACGCAGGCTGAGCTGACCGATCCCAGGTGGAGTCCCAGGAAGCCGCCGTGGCCCCTGCGTCCCACCACCAGCATCGCCGCTCCGGCGCCGGCCTCCACCAGCTTCTCCGGCGCCGGGCCGCGCACCAGCTCACTGGTCAGCGTCTCCGGGACGTCCGGCCCGAACGCCTTCTCGATGGACTCGGCCAGCACCTTGGCGGCGGTGGTCTCGAACGCCTCGAAATCCGGAGGAATGTACCCGGCATACATTTCCGGGAAGTGCCAGCAGCCCACGGCATGGACGCGGGCGCCCAGGCCCGGTGCCAGCCGCGCCGCCAGACGGAGGGCCTCCACCGAGGAGTCCGAGCCGTCCACGCCCACAACCACTTTGCCTTCGCCATCCATCGTTGTTCTCCTTAGCTACTGGACTTTGTTACCTGGACTTGCAACGTCGGCCGGATCTTTGGCCACGGACAAGACGGTCACCGCCGCTGCAGCGGCTGCATCTGCAAGGCAACGCCGGCGGCCGCGGCGTCCCGGAAGCGGGCATCGATCTGGACCACGTCCCGCCCCGCCCGCTGCAGCAGGCTGGCCGCGACGCCGGCACGGTAGCCGGTGGCGCAGTGGACCCAGAGGCACCCCTCGGGCAGTTCGCCCAGGCGGTCCAGCAGTTCGTGCAGCGGCACGTTGACGGCGCCGGCCACGTGGGAGGCGGCAAACTCGTCCGGGCGCCGGACGTCCAGTACGGGGTCGCCGTCGGGCTTTTCATGAACGACGGCGGGCCAGCCCGCCCGGGGATAGGAGGCGACGGGAACTCCCGGCGCGAGTTCGCCGGGTTCCATTCCCACCGCGGCATCGGGGCGGTCGATGCCGATGCGGGACAGGTCCCGGATGGCGTTTTGCAGATCCTCGCGGCCGCCGACGAGCGTCAGCTTCTCGCCCCACGGCAGGACCCAGCCCAGATAGGAGCTGAAGCTTGTCCCCGAGCCGTATTCAAAGCTGACCGTGCCCTGCAGGTGGTTGCTGGCGAACAGCACACGGTGACGCAGGTCCACCACCCACTCGCCCCTCGCCAGCCGCTCTGTCAGTTCTCCTGCGCCGAGGGACTCCGGCAGGCTCAGGTCCGCAGGCTCGGGGCCGGTCATGTTGATGGGGGCCATATGGGCGTAATAGGAAGGGAAAGCGGAGAGGTTGGCCATGAGTTCGGCCGCGAAGTGCTCGGGATCCGGGTCCGCCAGGGCATGGTTGGCTTCCCGCTGCTCCGCGATGGTTGACGCCTCCGCGCGCGTGGTGGGCCCGATCGAGCAGAACGAGCCAAACCCGTGCGTGGGATAGAGCGCAGCATCCGGTCCGGCCTCGTCGGCGAGCCGGTGGACGGACGCGTACTGCTCCCGCGTCAGCCCGGCGGTGTGTCCGGGGCCGAGGAGATCGGTTCGGCCCACGGAGCCGAAGAGCAGGCTGCCGCCGGAAAACACCGCCCGGGCCAGTCCGTCCGTGACGATGTAGGACAGGTGCGTGTGGGTGTGACCCGGAGTTGCCACCGCGCGGAGCGTGAGCGCGCCGATCCCTACGGTTTGGCCGTCCTCAACCGGCTCGCGCTCGTAGGCCACCTGGTCCGCGGCGTTGATCAGGTATTTGGCGCCGTGCGCGCGGGCGAGGATCAGGCCGCCGGTGAGGTAGTCGTTGTGGACGTGGGTCTCGGCCACGTGGGTGATCTGCACCCCGGCTTTCCGGGCGGCCTCCTCGATGCGGTCCGTGTCCCGCTGGGCATCGACCACCAGCGCCACGCGGCCGTCGTGGACCAAGTAGCTGCGGTCCCCGAGTTGCGGGGTTTCGATGACAACGACGTCCATTGGCCCGGCCCTTCGACGCACCGCACTTCAACCCACCGGGGAAGAGCCGCCAACCGCAGGCCTCGCCCGGATGCCTCCATGGTAGGCCGATTAGGGGCAGAAGGAGCCTGCCGAACGTGAGTGCAGGGCATTTCTGCGTTGCGGCAGGTAAGCAAGACGGCACCCCGGTCGGCAAACTGGCCGGGGTGCCGCAGCTGGGTCCTCTGGTGCCTCAGACCCTGAGCGGAACGGGGTGCACCTCATCTGCGCGGTGCCCCGCGCGCTCGTGAATGCGCTGCACAGCCTCGGCTGAAGGTGCTTCCGAGAGGCAGTAGACGAGTCCTGACTCGGGGTCCGCCCAGGCCGACTTGAAGTCGACCTTTTCTTCGTCCTGAATGGCAAGATCGGCGTTGTGGGCTGCCAGCAGATCCTCCTTCGTAATCCCTTTCATGTTGCGATGGACGTCCATGAATTCCGGCATGATGACTCTCCCTTGTGCTGCTTGTGAATCGATGTCGAGCCCGGGGATGCGGCTGAGATTAGACCTGCCCTCACCCGGCGTCAATAGGAGTTGGGAATGTCTCCGCTGCTTAAGCGCGAACGGACACTTGGGACCCCGGACGTGGGGCCTCAAGTGTCCGTTCGCGCTCAGTGGGCGCTGTTGTTGCGGAGGAGGAGTGCTGGCGGGTTAGATCCGGTCCGCGGCGCCCGGGCCGGGGCGGTTGGCGACGACGGGGGACATGCCGGTGAATCCTTCGCGGGCTTCGGCGATCTCGTGGATTCGTTTGCGGCAGGCGTACCAGCCGGCGGTCATGAG